>JAEDMJ010000069.1 GCA_016303065.1 Clostridiales bacterium | reverse complement strand
GCGGCAAGGCCCAGTTCGGCGGACAGCGCTTCGGCGAAATGGAGGTCTGGGCTCTGGAGGCCTACGGCGCGGCCTATACCCTGCAGGAGATCCTCACCGTCAAGTCGGACGATATCGTGGGACGCGTCAAAACCTACGAAGCGATCGTCAAGGGACAGAATATTCCGACACCGGGTATTCCGGAATCCTTCAAAGTCCTTGTCAAGGAGCTCCAGGCGCTCTGTCTTGACATCCGCGTTCTCGACAAGAACGGTGAAGAAATCGACCTCGCTCTTGAGGACGACGAACCCGTCAGCGAGCAGGATATCGAGTACATGAGCTCCGACAGCGAGTTCGAAAGCCAGGGATACGGCTTTGAGGACGAAGAAGGAAACTATATTTCCGGCAGCGATGATTCGCTGGACGATATTTTTGCCGAAGAGCAGGTCATGGACTCTGACGACTTCGACGAAAACGGTGATTACTGAGAATGAAGGAGACTGCCGATGAGTAAGCTTGAGTTCAGCGCAATAAAAATCGGAATAGCTTCGCCCGATATGATCAGAAGCTGGTCTTACGGCGAAGTCAAAAAGCCAGAAACAATAAACTACCGAACCCTTAAACCCGAGCGCGAAGGCCTGTTCTGCGAAAGGATCTTCGGACCCACAAAGGACTGGGAGTGCCACTGCGGAAAGTACAAAAAAGTCCGCTTCAAGGGCAAGATCTGTGAACGCTGCGGAGTTGAAGTCACCAAAAAGGCGGTTCGCCGCGAGCGCATGGGCCACATCGAACTGGCCGCTCCGGTTTCCCATATCTGGTATTTCAGGGGTATTCCCTCAAGAATGGGACTCATCCTCGATATAACTCCGAAGATACTGGAAAGAGTTCTCTATTTCTCCCTGTACATTGTCACCGATCCGGGAGATACGCCCCTTCAGAAAATGCAGACGCTGACTGAAAAGGAATATCAGGAGTGCTACGAGAAGTACGAGAACGATTTCAAGGCCGAGATGGGCGCGGAAGCCATCCAGAAGCTCCTTGCGGAGATCGACCTCAACGCGCTTTCAAAGCAGCTCCGCGCGGATCTTGCCGCGGCTTCGGGGCAGAAGAAAGTCCGCATCGTCAAGAGGCTTGAGGTCGTCGACGCGTTCCGTCTTTCCGGAAACCGTCCCGAGTGGATGATACTTAACGTCATCCCGGTGATTCCGCCGGACATCCGTCCGATGGTTCCGATCGACGGCGGGCGCTTTGCCACCTCCGACCTCAACGACCTTTACAGAAGGGTCATCAACAGAAACAACCGTCTCCAGAGGCTTCTTGAGCTTGACGCCCCGGAGATCATCGTCCGCAACGAGAAGCGCATGCTTCAGGAAGCGGTTGACGCCCTCATCAACAACGGACGCCGCGGCAGACCCGTTACCGGTCCGAACAACAGAGCTCTCAAGTCTCTGTCGGATATGCTTTCGGGCAAGCAGGGACGTTTCCGCCAGAACCTTCTGGGCAAGCGCGTTGACTATTCCGGACGTTCCGTTATCGTCGTCGGCCCGAACCTGAAGATTTATCAGTGCGGACTTCCCAAAGAGATGGCCCTCGAGCTTTTCAAGCCCTTTGTCATGAAGCGCCTTGTTGAAAGCGGAGCGGCGAACAACATCAAGATCGCGAAGAAGATGGTCGAGCGCACCAGACCCGAAGTCTGGGATGAGCTTGAAGACATAATCAAACAGCATCCGGTCATGCTCAACCGCGCACCGACGCTGCACCGTCTCGGCATTCAGGCGTTTGAGCCGGTCCTTGTGGAAGGCAGGGCCCTGAAGCTCCACCCCCTTGTCTGCACGGCCTACAACGCGGACTTCGACGGCGACCAGATGGCAATTCACGTTCCGCTCTCCGCCGAAGCACAGGCGGAAGCCCGGTTCCTCATGCTTTCGGCAAACAACCTGCTGCGTCCGCAGGACGGAAACCCCGTTACCGTTCCGACCCAGGATATGATCCTCGGCTGCTACTGGCTGACGATGACAATGGAAAAAGAGAATAAGCCCGACAGCGAGCAGCGCTGCTTTATCAACGAGGATGAAGTGCGTTTGGCGTACGACGAAAAGATCATCACCATGCACGAGCCGATCAAGGTCCGCAAATTCGGTGATTTCCACGGCGAACAGAGGTCGTATCTTGTCCGCACGACAATGGGACGGATCATCTTCAACGAGCAGATCCCCCAGGATCTGGGATACGTCGACCGCGACGATCCGGAGCACTTCCTCGACTACGAGGTCGACATGGTTATCGGCAAGAAGGCTCTTTCCGGCCTGATTTCCGCCTGCATCAAAAAGCATGGCTTTGCGCTCACGGCGGAAGTTCTTGACCGCATCAAGGAGACCGGTTTCCACTATTCGACCCTCGGCGCCATCACCATCAGCGTTGCCGACATGATTATTCCTAAGGAAAAGAAGGCAATGCTTGCCGAGACGGAAGAAAAGGTCATCAAGATCGACCAGCAGTACCGCAGAGGTTACGTCTCCGCCGAAGAGCGTATGCGTTACACCCTTGCCGAGTGGGAAGCCACCACGGAGGCGGTCAGCGACGTCATGTTCAACGGCTTCGCAAAGGACAACCCGATCTATATCATGCAGGATTCCGGCGCCCGCGGCAACAAGGCACAGATCAGACAGCTTGCCGGTATGCGCGGTCTTATCAGAAACACCGCAGGTAAAACGATCGAAACTCCGATCAAATCCAACTACCGTGAAGGTCTCACGGTTCTCGAATACTTCACCGCCGCCCGCGGCGCCAGAAAGGGTCTTGCCGATACGGCTCTCCGTACCGCAGACTCCGGTTACCTGACAAGAAGACTTGTCGACGTTTCGCAGGAAGTCATCATCCGTGAGGAGGACTGCGGAACGAAGGAGGGCATGGAGGTCTATGAGATCGTCCACAACGACCAGGTGATCGAAAAGTTCAAGGACAGACTCATCGGAAGATATCTTGCCGCCGACTTCGTTGACGAGGCCACGGGTGAGGTCCTTGTCTCCAGCGACACGCTCATGACCGAAAAGGAAGCCAAGATCATTATGGACCGCGGCGTCAGGAAGATCCGCATCCGTTCTGTTCTGGCCTGTGCCTGCAGATACGGCGTGTGCGCCAAGTGCTACGGTTCCAACCTTGCGACCGGCGGACCGATGAACATCGGCGAAGCCGTCGGTATAATCGCGGCCCAGTCGATCGGCGAACCGGGCACGCAGCTTACCATGAGAACGTTCCACACCGGCGGTGTTGCCGGTAAGGACGCGGCTGACATCACGAGAGGTCTTCCGCGGGTCGAGGAGATGTTCGAGGTCAGAAAGCCCAAGCGTGCGGCGGTCCTCACCGAAATCGAAGGCACGGTCCGTATCGAGGCGGCGAAGAAAGTCACCGTCAAGAACGTCAGCGTCGTTTCCGATTCCGGCGAAGTTAAAGTATATCAGATACCGGTCAGCGCGGGCATTCTCGTGAAAGACGGCGACCGCGTTGTCAAGGGTCAGGAGCTTACCGAGGGCATTCTCCATCCGCAGGATGTTCTCCGCACAAGGGGCGTCGAGGCCGTCGAGGATTACATTCTCAAGGAAGTCCAGATGGTATACCGCAGCAGCGCCATGGACATCAACGACCGCCACATCGAGGTCATCGTCAGACAGATGATGAAGAAGGTGCGTGTGGACGATCCGGGAGACACGGATCTCCTCCTCGGCTCCTATGTCGACAAATATGAGATCGCCGTGCAGAACGCAAAGGTCCAGGCCCGCATCGACGCCGGCGAGACAAACCTCAAGCTTGCCGAGTTCTCGCAGACGCTCATGGGCATTACGCGTGCGGCGCTTGCCACGGACAGCTTCCTCTCCGCCGCGTCGTTCCAGGAGACGAACCGCATTCTCACAGATGCATCCATCAAGGGAAAGGTGGATCCGCTTATCGGAACGAAGGAGAACGTCATCATCGGCAAACTCATTCCTGCCGGTACCGGTCTGGAGAGATACCGCACCTCCGAAGATATTCACGAGGATCACATCACGCTTCCGCGAAACGTGGGCGTGAATCTCCAGGAGCCCGATTACAATCTCGACGACGAGGACGCAGAGCGTTCCGAAGACGAAGAGTTTGAGGACGAGGGCGACGAAGAATAATATTTAAATTAAAAATGCCGGGGGTTCCTTTTGGGGAATGTCCGGCATTTTTAACCAAAAAATAAGTGTCAGGAGTGTGAAATCGGTGTTTGTAAATGCGAACGGAGAACACGGCGCCGTGAGCCGCGGCGGAAACCGGCTTTTCGGATATCACGGCTGGCCGTCCATATGTGCGGACGAGCACGGCGTGCTGTACGCCGTGTGTTCCGGAGGAAGGGTCGCGCATATATGCCCCTTTGGAAAGACCTGGCTTTTCAAGAGCTTTGACGAAGGAAAGACCTGGTCCTGTCCCATAGTTGTGAACGATACCGAGCTTGACGACCGTGACGCCGGGATAATCTGCCTTGGCGGAGAGAAAATGCTCGTCACCTGGTTTGTTCACCCGGCGCACGTTTATTTGACGCGTTTCAGAAATGACATTCTCGGAGCAAACTGCGGAGAAGCGGAGAAGAGCGTGCTGAAAGCGCAGCTTGACTACATCGAAAGATTTGACGGAAAGCGGGAGCTTGCCGGTTCATTTGTACGCGTGTCAAACGACGGAGGACTGACCTGGGGAGACACGGTGCGCGTCCCGGTAAGCGCGCCCCACGGCCCAATCCGCCTTTCGGACGGAAGTCTTTTCTACGTGGGAACGGATATGTACAGCGACGAGCTTCCGGAAAACGTCATTGCGGCGTACAAAAGCAGCGATGACGGCGCGACCTGGACCATGATTTCCGAGATCGAACAGGCGCGCCGGTCGGCCGGAATTGGGTATTACGAGCCCCATGCGGTGGAGCTGCCGGGCGGGAGGATTCTCGTCGCCATCCGCGCCGAGACGGAAATCTGGAAGGAACGCTTTACCGTGGTCACCTGTTTCTCCGACGACGGAGGACTGACCTGGAGTCCGCTGAAGGACACGGGTATTTGCGGTTCGCCGCCCCATCTTCTGCTTCACTCCTCCGGGGCGCTGATATGCTCGGTGGGGAGAAGAAAGCCGCCCTTCGGCGAACGGGCCTACGTGAGCTTTGACGGCGGAGAGAGCTGGGAGGACGAATACGTCCTCCGGGACGATGCCGAAGGCGGAGATCTGGGATATCCCTGTACCGTGGAGCTTTCCGACGGAAGCCTGTTTACGGTGTATTATCAGCAGCATTCACCGGAAGACGGAAAAAACAGATCGCTGCTCTGGACTAAATGGAAGCTGAAATGAAATTTGCGGCTGCGCTCCGGTTTTCCCGGGCGCAGCCGCGCTTGTCTTTTTTTTGGGGGGTCAGGCCAGCTCGAGAGCGCGCACCATGAGGGGAAGCGTGCGGTCATAAATTGCGGGTAAGTCGGAAATCGGGAGGGGATTTGTGCCAAGCCCCGCCTCGACGGTGTAGCCGGGTCTGTTGAAGTCCTGGATGAACCAGTCCTTGTATCCGGCAAAGGAGGACTCGTAAGGCGTGTCTTCAAGGGGATAGCCCGACGCGGCGGAAAGCTGGATTCCGATCTCCCGCGCGCGCTCGGGGTTGTAGTCCCGGAATTTCCAGTAGATGACCTCTCCCTGTGTGTGGAAGGAAAGAGTGAGCGCAAAGTCCCGGCGGCGGGTGAGGTCGGATACGGCGCGGCTTTCGGGCGCGGAAAAAGGTCCTTCGCCGACAAAGTCGCGCGGCGCGGGAGATGTGAAGCCCTGGGAATACTTGATCTCCTTTGCCTGGGCCCATCCGGCGGGGTAGTTCAGATTCAGGTCCGTGCCCTCTATGTTGGCTTTCCAGCCGGACGGAAACGGAATTTTGGGATAATCCCCGGCGATCTCGAGGGCGCGGTCGAAGCCGGAGCCGGAGTCAAGGGCGCCGGTCACAAGGTCAACGCCGTCGGGGTCGACCATTGGCAGCAAAAACAGCGTCGTCCGGGAAAAAAGAGCGGAGGCTTTCTTTCCGTCTATGTTTTCGCCGGAGCTGACCGCGGAAGCGTAAGCTTCGGCGAAGCGCGCAAGCAGGGGCGATGTGATCCATTCGTTTGCGTGGTGGGCGCCGTTGAAGAACACTTCGGCGGGGCCGGTTCCGATCCGCAGATATGAAAGCCTCTTCCCCATGACGGAATTTCCGGCGCTCCCTCCACGAAGAAAGGGGTAGCGCGCCTTGAGCCCATCCAGAACCAGCTCCGAGAGCTCGTAGATATAGCTGACCCCGTCGGGAACGACGGGAAAAGAGAACGGAATTACGAGCACCTGACCCAGCGGGATGTTTTTTGCGGATACGCCGGGGTTTGCGGCGGCGATGGCCGGTACGCTCGAGCGGTATTTCTGGGCCAGACGGAAGAATGTGTCGCCGCGCACGGCGGTGTGGCGGGTGTATCCCCGGAGATAGGCAGAAAGCCCCTGCCATGTTTTGGGGCCGGCGATGCCGTCGGGGTCAAGTCCATGATCCCGCTGGAATTTCTGGAGCGCGACAAGCGTTCTGCCGCCGAATATCCCGTCGATCGGCCCGGGATCGTATCCCACCCTTCGCAGAGCGAGTTGTACAAGTTCAACATATGGGCCCGTGCTTTCGTATCTTACAGTTTTCAAACCGATTTACCTCCCGAAAATGATCTCCGGAGCATATATATTCCGGACAGGGCAGAAATATAATGTCTCCGGAAGAGAATATTTGTTATAATTGCGAATTTACTGCAACGGAATATATGGTATAATGTTACAAGCAAATATGTAATTTCTGAAAAAGGAGCGGACATATGAACTATACTCACGAAGTTGAAAACATGTGTGTAGTTGCTAAGGGCTGCGACCACGGCCCTGCGCCCATTCCCGAAGAGGGCAGATGGGTAAAATCAAAGGAGATCAGCGATATCTCCGGCTTTTCACACGGTATCGGCTGGTGCGCGCCGCAGCAGGGCGCCTGCAAGCTGAGCCTCAACGTCAAGAACGGCATCATCGAAGAGGCTCTTGTTGAGACTCTCGGATGCTCCGGCATGACTCACTCCGCAGCTATGGCGGCTGAGATCCTCCAGGGAAAGACCCTTCTCGAGGCGCTCAATACCGACCTTGTCTGCGACGCAATCAACGTTGCAATGCGCGAAATCTTTAAGCAGCTTGCTTACGGCAGAACCCAGTCCGCTTTCTCCGAAGACGGTCTTTCTGTCGGTTCCTCCCTCGAGGACCTGGGAAAGGGTCTCCGTTCACAGGTCGGCACCATGTTCGGCACCAAGGCAAAGGGCGTCCGTTACCTCGAAATGAGCGAAGGCTATGTCCTCAACATCGCTCTTGACGAGAACAAGGAAGTCATCGGATACAAGTTCGTCCACCTTGGCAAGATGATGGAAGCCATCCGCAACGGCGTCGATCCCAAAGAAGCTTACGAAAAGAACATCGGCACCTACGGCCGTTACGACAGCGCGGCGAGCTACATCGATCCGCGTAAAGACTAAGGAAAGGGGGCTGACACAATGCTGTTTGAGAACTATAACAGAAGAATAGACACCATCAACAAGGTGCTTGCCGAATACGGCATCGAGAGCATCGAAGCCTGCCGTACCATCTGCCTCGACAAGGGCATTGACGTTGAAAAGATCGTCAAGGGCACCCAGCCCATCGCCTTTGAGAACGCCGTCTGGGCTTACACCATGGGCTGCGCCATCGCCATCAAGAAAGAGTGCAAGACTGCCGCCGAAGCTTCCGAAGCCATCGGCATCGGCCTTCAGGCTTTCTGCATTCCCGGCTCCGTCGCCGACAACCGCAAGGTCGGTCTCGGCCACGGCAACCTGGGCGCAATGCTTCTCCGCGAAGAGACCGAGTGCTTCTGCTTCCTTGCCGGTCACGAGTCCTTCGCCGCCGCCGAGGGCGCCATCAAGATCGCTCTCACTGCCAACAAGGTCAGAACCAAGCCGCTCCGCGTTATCCTGAACGGTCTGGGCAAGGACGCCGCCTATATCATCTCCCGTATAAACGGCTTCACTTATGTGGAGACTTCTTTTGATTTTGCAACCTCCGAGCTCAGCGTCGTCCGCGAAGTTCCCTTCTCCGACGGCGACCGCGCCAAGGTCAAGTGCTACGGCGCCAACGACGTCCTCGAGGGCGTTGCAATCATGCAGAAG
>JAEDMJ010000068.1 GCA_016303065.1 Clostridiales bacterium | reverse complement strand
AAAAGAAGCACAATCTCGGGTATCACGTAAGGCGCTGCGTTTTGAAGTCGTACTGGGTTCAGATTGCGTCTTTGCTGACGTTTTATATGATATTTTTTCTTATCAAGTGTTTTACCAAAAACGAAAACTTCGTAATACAGCTTATTCTCAGCGTTCTGACCGAAATTTCGATCTGTCTGTTTGTGTATAAATACGTCTGGTTCGTCGGAGATTTCCATTCAAGCGAGGTCTGCATCGGCTCCGCAAAGCTGAAAAAGCACCTCGGTTTGTGGATCGGCCTTCTGAATGTTGCGCCGATACTGATATGCTCCTTGCTGAGCTCCGTCATAAGCGCGCTGGAACTGGACTTTGCCGTGTTCCAGACGGTGCTGAGCCTGTTCGTGTTCAGATGGAGCGGCGTGGTCGAGTACATAACGCTTTGGACGAACGGTTCGGCGTTCGTCGGCGCGGTATGCTATATCGCGATCTGTCTGCCTCTGGTCGCCGTTTCCGCGGCGGCGTTCAAAAACGGGTTCTTCGGCGTTCACGGTGATTTTTCCCTGAGAAAGAGGCACTGTGAGGTCGGGGAAAATGCCGGAGCGAGAGAGGCCTGGAAAAACGCATAAATCATCGCCGTCGGCAATATCCATCATAGGGGTGTTGCCGATGTCGGTTTTAAAAGGAAAGTATACCGTATTGATTCCCGGAGCGCTGCTTTTGGCGGCCGTCTCGCTTTTTTTGTGGCGTTCGAGCGGGGACGGCGTGCCGGCTGCCGCGGCGCCGGTCAGCCGGAGGTTTTCGGCGGTGATCCTTGACGCGGGACACGGCGGGGCTGACGGGGGAACTGTCGGACGCTCGGGGACGGTGGAAAAAAACATCAACCTTGCAATCGTGCTTGCGGCGAAAGATTTCTGCGACTATCTGGGCGTGGACACCGTGCTGACAAGGGACGGGGATTTTTCCCTCGGCTCCGGAGACACGCTGAGACAGCAGAAATCGTCCGACCTCAAAAGGCGCGCGGAAATCGTGAATTCTGCCGGAGCCGCCGTTCTGATAAGCGTTCACCAGAACTATTACGACGATTACGTGAGCCGCGGGCCGCAGGTCTTTTACAATTCGGAGAACGCCTTCGGAAAAGCCCTTGCGGAGCGGATGCAGGCAAAGCTTGCGGCGGTGTGCGGCGGCGGAAACTCCAGAAAGGCGATGGCTCTGCCCAACGAAAACTATCTGCTGACGCATATTGCCTGTCCGGCGGTCATTGTGGAGTGCGGATTTCTGTCCCATCTTGAAGAGGAGATGCTTTTGAACTCTCCGGAGTACAGAAGTACCCTTGCTTTTGCGGTTGCGGCGGAAGCGCTGGACTGCGTGACGTCGGGGCTTGGATTTGCGGGACAAAGTTAGAAAAAAGGAAAGATATTGATGGCACAAAAGCAGAAAGTGTCGTACGTGTGCGAAAACTGCGGGTACGACAGCATAAGATGGTACGGACAGTGTCCCTCCTGCAAGTCCTGGGACAGTCTCAAGGAGTTTCGGGATGCGCCGGAGCCGGCTTCGCCGAAGGGCGTTTTTTTCAGCGGAAGAAAACCGGCAAAGAGCATCGACGATATCGACACGGCGGATGAGCTTCGCTTCGGCACCGGATTTTCCGAGCTTGACCGGGTTCTCGGCGGCGGAGCCGTCAGGGGATCGATTGTTCTGATCGGCGGCGAGCCGGGTATCGGAAAATCCACTCTCATGCTTCAGATATGCCACAGCCTTTCCGGCTGCGGAACCGTGCTCTATGCCTCGGGAGAGGAGTCCCAGAGGCAGATAAAGCTCCGCGGGGACAGACTCGGCGTCAGGGGAAAAAACATATCGGTGCTTGCGGAGACGAATCTTGACCTGATCCTGGACACTGCGGCCGAGATGAAGCCGGCGTTTCTGATCGTGGACTCCGTTCAGACCGTCTACCGTCCCGGGGTCAGCGCCGCTCCGGGAAACGTGGCTCAGATCAAAGAGTGCACCATGGCGCTTCTGCGCCTTGCAAAAGACACCGGAACGGTTGTTTTCGTCGTCGGACACGTCAATAAGGACGGCGAGATCGCCGGTCCGAAGATTCTCGAACACATGGTGGACTGCGTTTTGTATTTCGAGGGCGAAAAGCAGAACGCCTACCGTATCCTGAGGGCGGCGAAGAACCGCTTCGGCTCGACGAACGAAATCGGCGTTTTTGAAATGAAGGAAAAGGGGCTTGCGGAGATCGTGAACCCCAGCGAGGCCATGCTGGCGGGACGCCCGGCCGGAGTGCCGGGAACCTGCATAACTGCGGTGATGGAGGGAACCCGCCCCATTCTTGCCGAGATACAGGCGCTCGTGGCAAAGAGCGCTTTCGGAAATCCGAGACGGATGGCTTCCGGCGTGGATTACAACCGTGCGGTTTTGCTGCTTGCCGTGCTGGAAACGCGGGCCGGGCTTTTGCTCGGCGGCTCGGACGCGTACGTGAATGTTATCGGCGGTCTGAAGATCGACGAGCCGGCGGCGGACCTTGCAACGGTCATTGCCCTGGCTTCAAGCTTCCGGGACAAGCCGGTGCTTCCGGACACTCTGGCCATAGGAGAAGTCGGGTTGACGGGGGAGCTGAGGCGGGTCAACGCCATTGAACAGCGTATGGCGGAGGCGGCGAGGATGAAGCTCGGGCGCTGCATCTGCCCGTATTACGGAACGGCGGGGATACGCGTTCCGGAGGGCCTGGAAGTGATAAGAGTGAAAAGCATCCCCGAAGCCCTGGCGGCTGCCCTTGACGGCTGAACCCGGGAGGCCGATTTTTTACCGCAGAAAGCGCGGCGCCACGTACAGGAAAGCGCAGCGCTTTTTATTTGCGGCGGGACCGGAGCGCAGAGGGTTTTTCGGAGGTAATAAAAAGCGGTTCTGCATAATATACTTTCTGTGTGCAGGGAGAAACGCCGCGCGGAAGGCGGCGAAATCACACATGGAGGACGAAAATGCAGACGACAACGGATGTGAACAGTGTTGAGCTTTGCGGCGTTGCGGCGACGGAACCGGTCTTTACTCACACGGCTTCCGGGTGGGACCATTACGGCTTCATGCTGGATGTGCCGCGGCTTTCCGGACGCAGCGACAGACTCAGCGTCAGTATGCCGTCGTACATACTGCTGGGAACGGATGTGCACGCGGACTCGCCGCTGCGCATACGCGGAAGCCTGAGATCGAGGAACGTCCACGAAAGCGAAAAATACAGGCTGCTCCTGGCGGTGCGCGCCGCGGAGGCGTCTCTTTGCGAAGAGGTATGCCCCGAGAACCGCATCGAAATAAGCGGGAGCGTGTGCCGTCCGCCGGTGTACAGGGAAACGCCGCTGGGAAGGCGGGTGTGCGACGTCATGCTTGCCGTGCGAAGAAGATACGGAAAGTCGGATTTTCTGCCGCTTATCGTCTGGGGAGAAAACGCCGTGCGCGCCGGAATGCTTTCCGCCGGGGACCGTATCGGCTGCGTCGGGCGTTTCCAGAGCCGGGAGTACATCAAGCGCCTTGAAACCGGGGAAGAACGCCGCACGGCATACGAGGTGTCGGTGTCGGAGTTCTGGACGGCGGAATAAAAGGCAAAAAGAAAACAGCGTGCAGCAATAATGCGTACACGCTGTTTTTTTGTCTTTTACGCTGACTTAGCGGGCTTCCTTTTTCTTGGCGAAGCAGTCGCTGCAATAGACAGGTCTGTCGGTCTTCGGCTCAAAGGGAACTCTGGCTTCGCCGCCGCAGTTGGCGCAGACAGCGGTGAAGAACTCACGGGGACCGCGGGATGCGTTCTTGCGGTTGTCACGGCAGGCTTTGCATCTCTGGGGCTCGTTCTGGAAGCCGCGCTCGGCGTAGAACTCCTGCTCACCGGCGGTGAAGACGAAGTCGGCGCCGCACTCTTTGCACTTAAGAGTCTTGTCCTGGTACATGTGGATATTACCTCACTTTTTTTGCCCCAGCTTTGTTTCACGTGCGTTGGCTTTTTGCGTTAAAGCCTGCAGAATAGTGTCTAAGGGCATTTTATATATGCGAACAGGTATTCCTGTTTTCGCCGGATCGGAGCAGAGCCTTTCGGCCCTTGATGCGGATTCGCGACATTGCATTGTCCACGGATTTTTTCGAACGGTTAAGCGCGTTTGACGTCTCTTCCGGGGAATAGCCCCGGAGCCATGCGGACAAAACCTTTTTTTCGAAAGGGGAGAGAAGCGTTATGAGCTCCGTGACAAGCCGCTCGGCTTCGTCGCGGTCAAGAACCCGCTCGATTTCGCTGTCGGCCGTGTCGGACGAGAGAAGCTCGGACAGAGCGCTGCTGTCGCGGCCGGAGAGGGAAACATACCCCTCGAGCGGGAGATTTTTTGCAGAGAGCGTTCGGCGCAGCGCGGCGTAAAGCTCGTTCCTGATACAGACGGCGGCGAAGGCCTGGAAAGGAACGCCGCGGGCGGAAGCGTATTCGCGGATGGCGCGGATAAGTCCGACCATGCCTTCCTGGACGAAATCGGAACGCTCCCATCCGTCGCGGTAGCAGTTTCGGGTCTGGGAATAGACGAGGGGAGTGTATCGAAGGACAAGTTCTTCTTCGGCGGAGGTATCTCCGTCGGCCGCCTTTTTGAGAAGCTCAGCCTCGTCGGCAGGGGAATTTGGAGCCATTAAAACCTCCGGAACAGGCGCTCGCGCCCCCTTTTTTCTGCACGCGACTATTAAAGCATATTTGGATTTGCTTGTCAAGAGCATTGACGAAAAAAAGTAAAAAAATTGTGAATAAAACCGGCGGGGCGCGGAGGCCGAAAGATAAAAAAATAATTGCCGGTTTGCGGTTGACAACGGCAATCATATATGGTATAATCTTTTACTGGACTATATCGCGGAATTTGTTCGCACATTCATCTGAGTATATGATAGCATATCGATATATGAAATGCAAGCGAACAGGTCTAAAATGTAACACCCTTTCCGGGCGTGTCGCGGGTGCGGCGTCCGGAGCGGATGCGGTCCAATACTGCCAGAACGGAGCTTTTTTATGGTCAATGTGAAGGATGTCCTTTACGGCAGGACGCTCAGAAAGAGCTTTGCCAAAATCGACGAGCTGACAGAGATGCCGAATCTGATCAAGGTGCAGAAGGATTCCTTTAAGTGGTTCTGCAACGAAGGTCTGAGAGAAGTTTTCGACGAGATGACTTCGATTTCGGATTACTCCGGAAAGCTTGAGCTTAAATTCGTGGACTATTCTCTCGAGTACAAGCCCAAGTATACGATAGAAGAGTGCAAGGCGAGGGACGCGACGTACTCCATATCCATGAAGGTCAAGGTTCGTCTCCACAACAAGGAGACCGGCGAGATCAAGGAGCAGGAGCTCTACATGGGCGATCTGCCGATGATGACCGACACAGGCACGTTTATCATCAACGGCGCGGAGCGCGTTATAATTTCCCAGATCGTCCGTTCTCCGGGCATGTATTTTGACAAGAAGCCCGACAAGATGGACAACATGATATACAGCGGAACGATCATACCCAACCGCGGAACATGGCTTGAGTATGAGTCGGACACCGCCGATCTGCTCTATGTCAGAATCGACAAGAGCCGCAAGATCTTCCTGACGTCGCTTATACGCGCCATCGGCGTCGAGAGCGACGAGGATATTCTGGCGCTTTTCGGCGACGACGTGCGCCTTAAAGCGACGCTGGCGAAGGACAACCTCAAGACCGCCGATGAGGCAGTCATGGAGATCTACCGCCGCCTCCGTCCGGGCGAGCCGCCCACGGTCGAAACCTCAAAGGCTCTCATCTATTCTTCGTTCTTTGACAGAAGATACGATCTTTCCCGGGTGGGACGCTTCAAATACAACAAAAAGATGGATCTTGCACACCGCATTGCCGGACGCGTTCTGGCCCAGCCTGCGGTCGATCCGCTCACCGGCGAGCTTATTGCGGACGCCGGAGACACCGTTACGGATGAGCTTGCCGAACGCATCGCCCGCCGCGGCGTCGGAAGAGTCATCCTCGACATCGACGGAAACGAGGTCGTCGTCTTTGACAACGGCATGGTCTGGCTCGAGGACTTTGTGGACTGCGATCCCAAGGAACTCGGCGTTTGGGAAAAGGTCCGTTTTGACGAGCTCCGCCGCATGATGGAGGAGTACGGCGAGGATACCGACGGACTCAAAAAGGCGATCTCCGAAAACGTCGAAGTCCTCATCCCCAGACATATCACTCCCGAGGACATGCTGGCCTCGATCAACTATCTCAACGGTCTCGCCTGGGACATCGGCAATCCCGACGATATCGACCACCTTGGTAACCGCCGTCTGCGCTGCGTCGGCGAGCTTCTCCAGAACAATTTCCGCATTGGCTTTGCGCGGATGGAGCGCGTCATACGCGAGAGAATGACGGTCCAGGACATCAACTCCGTCACTCCCCAGAGCCTCATCAATATCCGTCCCGTTACGGCGGCAATCAGAGAGTTCTTCGGCTCGAACCCCCTGTCCCAGTTCATGGACCAGATCAACCCCCTTGCCGAGCTCACCCACAAGCGCCGTATTTCCGCTCTCGGCCCGGGCGGTCTTTCAAGGGACAGAACGAACTTTGAAGTCCGCGACGTGCATTACAGCCATTACGGACGCATGTGCCCGATAGAGACGCCGGAAGGCCCGAACATCGGTCTTATATCCTACCTTGCGAGCTATGCAAGAATCAACGACTACGGCTTCATCGAAGCGCCCTATCAGGTCGTCGACCCGGTCACACACTGCGTCACGGACAGGATCGTATATCTGACGGCGGACGAGGAAGACGGAAACATAATTGCCCAGAAGAACGAGCCGGTGGACGAGAACGGCGCATTCATCAATCAGTACGTCACCTGCCGCTTCAAGGAAGACATCATCTCGGTCGAACGCAACAGAGTCACCCTTATGGACGTTTCGCCGCGAGAGATGGTTTCCGTCGCCACCAGCTTCATCCCCTTCCTTGAAAACGACGACGCCAACCGGGCTCTCATGGGCGCCAACATGCAGCGTCAGGCGGTTCCGCTCCTTGTCCCCGAACAGCCCTTCGTCGGCACGGGAATCGAATACAAGGCGGCCTGCGACTCCGGCATCTGCATTCTTGCCGAGGGCGACGGCACCGTCACCAGAGTCACGGCGGACGAGATCGTCGTAAGCTACGACTCCGGCGAGATAAAGACCTATAAGCCGATCAAGTTCCTCCGCTCCAACCAGGCAAGCTGCCTCAACCAGAGGCCGATCGTCAACACGGACGACCGCGTTACCAAGGGAACCGTCCTTGCTGACGGACCGTCCACCTGCAACGGCGAGATATCCCTGGGCAGAAACGTTCTCATCGGCTTTATGAGCTGGGAAGGCTACAACTACGAGGACGCCGTTCTCATCAACGAGAAGCTTGTCAGGGACGATGTTTTCACGTCGCTCCACATTGAAGAATATGAAATCGAAGCCCGCGACACCAAGCTCGGGCCCGAGGAGATCACCAGAGGCATTCCCAACGTCGGCGACGACGCCTTGAAAGACATCGACCCCGAAGGCATAGTCAGAATCGGCGCGGAAGTCCGCCCCGGAGACATCCTTGTCGGACGCGTCACGCCGAAGGGCGAAACCGAGCTCACCGCCGAAGAGAGACTTCTCCGCGCAATTTTCGGTGAGAAGGCCCGCGAGGTCCGCGACACGTCCCTCCGCGTCCGCCACGGCGAGAGCGGCATTGTCGTTGACGTCAAGAAGTTCACCCGTGAAAACGGCGACGAAATGAGCCCCGGCGTCAACATCGTCGTCAAGGTATACATTGCACAGAAGAGAAAGATCTCCGTCGGCGACAAGATGGCCGGACGCCACGGAAACAAGGGCGTTATTTCCCGCATTCTTCCCCAGGAGGATATGCCCTTCCTGCCCGACGGCACGCCCCTTGACATCGTGCTCAACCCGTTGGGCGTTCCGTCCCGAATGAACATCGGACAGGTTCTCGAGGTGCATCTGGGCTATGCCGCCAGCGCTCTGGGCTGGCACGTTGCCACCCCCGTCTTCGACGGCGCGAAGGAATACGAAATCGAGGAAACGCTGCGCCTTGCCGGACTTGATCCGGACGGAAAGAGCGTGCTTTACGACGGACGCACCGGCGAGCCGTTTGACAACAAGGTCACCGTCGGTTATATGTACTACCTCAAGCTCCATCACCTTGTCGACGACAAGATCCATGCCAGATCCACCGGTCC
>JAEDMJ010000067.1 GCA_016303065.1 Clostridiales bacterium | reverse complement strand
CTTCCACGGTGAAACTTATACGATAACAGGTACAAATGCCCTGCGCCGGATCAGCAGCATATACGATCCGCTGAATCATGAAAGCTGGGAGATCACCTCCGACACCGCCGCAGGCAGCACGGTACGCAGCGTCCGCACCGACCTGCTTATGCCGGGCGACACGCACGGCTATCAAACCAAGATACAGATACCGGCCGACTGGAAGGGCGGAAAAACGCTCAAGGCTCAGATCGCTGCCGTGACGGGAGAGTCTGCTCTGAGTATTGTGCAGACATCGGATGAGCTGCTTTTGATTGGTGCGTCCCAGCCCGAAAGCACGGCGCAAAGCGCGCCGATAGAGCGCCTTGGCAGCGGTGCCTCCAAGGTAATTGACACAGATGCTCACGACCTGATGCTCAGCGCCCAGCTCTTCCAGCGCAGCGGCGAGGACTATGTGCACGTCACAATCCGGAACCGAAGCGGCAATACCGAATCGGACGTTACTCCGATCCTGACCGCATCGTACCGTGACGAAACTCTGTACAGCCATGCGTTCCTCAAGCCCATGGGCGATGACTTTGGCTATTCCATGGATATTCCTCTCAAGACGCTGATAAATGACCAGCGTCTGCCGGAACTGGATCTGTATGTGGGCAATGCGGATTGTGAGGATTTTTCGGATTCAGATAACCATGTGCGTCTGCTTCTTAATGTGCAGCTCTGCATCGTCGATCAGCCCGCAAGTCCCACCGTGACCGAGGGGGAGGAAGCCCTGTTCTCCGTGGCGGCCGTCGGCGGCGCAAAGCCCTACCGCTGCCAGTGGCAGCGCATGACCGGGATTGATCAATGGACTGACATTCCGGGCGCCGATCAGGACATCTACCGCATCGAATCGGTCCTGCCGGAACAGAGCGGCCTGACCCTGCGCTGCGTGATCACAGATCAGCTCGGGTACAGCGTCACCTCCGATCCGGCAACGCTGTCCGTTCAGGCGAAACCGGCAGCCCCCGATATCGAGTCGCCGGAGACCGGAAGCAACAGACATACGGCATTGTGGACCGCACTTCTCTTTGTCAGCGGCGGCGCGCTGATCGTGACGAAGGTCATATGCAAAAAGAAAAAGCGTTCTGCAAGGTAAAATAGAATTCAGCGGATTGCCGCATTCGCATTTACCCCTCCTGTCAGGTACAAGGTATCTGACAGGAGGGGTTTTTACGGAATAAAAAAATGGTATCAGTATTTATGTAATCCCGCAGAACAGGGATACTGCTCTGCGGGATCGTTTTCTGCTGTGGGTTCGATGCTTTGGTTTTGATTGTCTTTCCTCTGCCCGTAAGCGTCCGAGCCGGTCGCAGACGCTTTTTCTTTCGGGCGGGCAATATGTAACACCAATAGTGGATTTCCGTATAGAAAACGCCCCGGACTCAGGAAAGTCCGGGGCGTTTTTTTTACAGAAGCTTTGAAAAATACATCCCCGTGTGCTTTCCCTCCGCTTTTTCGCCCTTTTCAAATCTGCTGATGATCTTCCCGCACTCCGAACGGGTCTCGGAATTGAAGTACAGAACTCTGAAATCTTCTCCGCCAACATATTTGTCCGCAATATCCAGCGGAACCGGGTTCAGAAGACTCATATATCTCTTTTGGGAGCACACGATCCCGAAGCTTTCTCCGTATCGATCCCGGATCTCCGGCCTTCCGTCACAGCCGCCGCAGCCCGCCGATTTTTTTGCCGGACAGCATCGAAAGCGCATAAGCGGCAAATGTCCGTAGGCAATTATCCCCCGCGGAAGCTCTCCGCGAAGAGCGGCGATCTGCTTTGCGGGCAGTTCGATTGAGACGATCGCGTCGGAAAGCCCCATGGCGCAATATTCCTCCAGGGCCTCGCTGTTCGTAATGTTGAGCCCAAAACCTCCTCCGACTTCAAAGCCCAGCCGATTTCCGAGCCGCACGGCGTAAACATTGTCTGCCTGCACGCGCTTTACACCCAGGGACTTCAGCTTTTCGGCAAGCTTTGAAACCCGAGCCTCGTCGTCGGGAAAGGCCAGGAAAGGAAGCTGGGCAGAAAGCTTCCCGCCCAGCTTTTCGGCAAGTTCGGGCTCGGCGGCAATCACTTCCGCCGGGAGAATTATGCGCTCAAGGCTCTCCGTGCGGCAAATCTGCTCCGAACGCTCAAACCTTGCCCAAAGCGCAGGCGCCGGCTTTCGGCGGTGGGGGGGCAGCTCCCTCCACGAAAAGCTTTCGCTTCCTGCGGGAACGAGCTCTTCCCTCGCCGCAAGAAGCTTTTCAAGGGCTTCCCTTCTCATTGAGTTGAGCGCGGACGCCGGCGCCGCAAGACCGGAACCGATGTCCGCCGTAAAATTCCGAAGAAAAAACGGCGTTCCGCCCGTTTTTTCCATTGATTTTTTTATCTGCAAAGCGTCCGCCGGACGGTTCAGAGCCGGCTCGGGCTCGACGCCCTCCGTCTCAGCGGCGCGCTCTCCGTCGGAAACACAGAGGCGCATCTTCTCTCCCGCACGGACGCGGATTTTCATATCCACCGGGACAGAGCATCTTTCTCTTCGGTAAAGCTCTCGTATGGTTCCGAGAACGGCGTTGGTCTCTCCGACGGCGCTGTCGTCCCGGCGGCCGAACATTTCCGCACCGCGTTTTCCCGTGAGATAGCCGTCGGTAAATCCGTTTCTTGAAAACACCGCGCGGAGAGCGTCTCCGTCCCATGGTTTTCCCTCCGCTGCGTTCCGGCACGCCGTGACCGCGGCGGCCACGTATTCCGGACGCTTCAGACGTCCCTCGATCTTCAGCGACACCGCTCCGGCCTCCCGAAGCTCCGCGATATGGGATATGCAGGACATATCGCGAAGCGACAGCGCATATTCCCGCTCTCCGTTTGAAAAGTTAAGCCGGCACGGCTGGGCGCACCGTCCGCGGTTTCCGCTCCGTCCCCCAAGCGCCGACGAAAGATAGCAGGTTCCCGAAACGCACATACAGAGCGCTCCGTGGACAAACACCTCGCACTCGATACCCGCCGCGGAGGCTATCCCTCTTATCTCTTCAAGGCTCAGTTCCCTTGCCAAAACGACGCGGTCAAACCCCATCTCTCCCGCCCATAAGGCTCCCTCGAGATTGTGGACCGCAGCCTGGGTGGAGGCATGACGCCGAATCGACGGATATTTTTCCCTGAACAGACGAACCGCCGCAAGGTCCTGGAGTATCACCGCGTCCGCTCCTGAGGCGGCGATCGCGTCCGCCGTTTTCTCCAGGGAAGCGAGCTCCTGGTCCATGACAACAGTGTTCACCGCCACGTGCACCGCCGCCCCCCGGCCGTGGCAGTACGCAACAGCCCCGGCCAGTTCTTCCGCGTCAAAATTTTCCGCTCCACCCCGCGCGCTGAAAGAGCGCATGCCGAGATACACCGCATCCGCTCCGCATCGTATGGCGGCGGTCAGCTGTTCTTTGCCTCCCGCCGGAGCGAGAATTTCAATTTTTCCGTCCATTCTGTCAATCACCCGGATATATTTTACCTCAAACCGTCCGCAGTTTCAAGCCCGCTCTTGTAATGAACCGCATTTTGAGTTATAATATACGCACCATAGCGTTTGCTGTCAAAAAATGAAAGGGTGCATCAAAAAATGGAACTTGAAGAGCTGCTTCAGCATCTTTCCGAGGGCGAGCGTTCGCTTGCGCAGGCATTTAAAGACTATATGCTGACAGCCTCTGCGCTGGCCGAATACGGGGTCAAAAACGGCGTTTCCGCAGCTTCCTCCGCCGGCGAGGAAGAACGGCTCAGCGCACTGCTGAAATCCACCGACTCATATCTCCGCCCCTATATGGAAGAATTCGTCAACACTCTTTTTTCTCTGTCCGCAGCTTTCAGAAGCGAGATCATCGACGACATGGATGAGTGAGCCAATCGGGGAGAGGAACAAAAAATGGTAAACGCAAGCTTTTCACGAAACCTTGCCGCCCTGAGAAAAGACAAGTCCGTGAGCCAGAAAAAGGCCGCAGCCGACCTCGGTCTGTCCCAGGCACTGCTTTCCCACTACGAAAACGGCATACGCGAACCCGGCTTTGACTTTGTGCTGCGCGCGGCAGATTACTATGAGTGCTCCGTCGACTATCTTCTCGGACGCACCAACGACCGCCGCGGAATCGCCTATCTCCCGGAAGAATATGAAGCCGAACAGCCGGAGGAATACCCCTATTCCGAAATAAACCGTATAACCGGAGCGATCTCCACACTTGCAGAGCATCTCGCCTTAACCGAGAACGAAAAGCTGCTTTCTTTATCAATGACCTATATGAAGCTTTTCATATACCGCCTGACAAGGCTTGTAAGCTTTGGTTCGGAAAGAATTCACGGACATTTTAAGCTCAGCGACAACAAGTCGGCCGCGCTTTCGTCGGCGCTCATCGCCATATGCGAGGAAAAGCTTTCCGAACAAACGCTCCGCTCCCCCTCCGACTCCGCATCCGGCACGTTTCGCCTCGAACAAATAAACGGCTGGCGGGACCTTTCGGCAATCATAGCCGAAACCGAAGAAGCCGCCCAACAGCTCAGCAGCTGCGATTTTTCATCCGACCTTTGAAAAACTGTCATCAAAGGGGTAGACTTAAATTGAACTCCAGGATTCTCTTTGCAACCGATCTCGACGGAACTCTGCTGGACCGTCATTGTCTCGTTCCTCCCGAATATGCCGCGCGGCTCCGAAAACTGATCGAAAACGGAGCGCTTTTCACGGTCGCAACCGGACGCCATCCGAGAAGCGCCGCCGAAGCCCTGAAGGGAAGCGGGCTTTTGCTTTCGACCCCCGCAATCTGCCTCAACGGTTCCGTGCTTTGGGACATGAACGAGGACAAACCGGCACGCGCCTGGCCAATCGGCGCCGAACCGCTGAAAAAAGTCTGGGACACCGTTATGGACTTCTCCGTCGCCCCCCATTTCCAGGCCTGCGACATGAACAAAGGAACTCTCACCACTTATTACATTCCGACTCTTGACCCCGACGGCAGCGCCAGACCCCTCGTCTACGAGCCGAGCTCCGAACCCCCCTGCATTTTCGCGCCCGCCGGAGATTCGCCCGATCCCAACACCGTTTCGCTTTCCTATTTCGCCCCAAGGGAAGCGCTTGAACCCATCCGCCTCCGCTGTATGGGCATCGAAGGCGTCCGCACGGTGTTTTACGCCAGCACAAGATTCTCAAATATGTATTTTCTGGAGCTCTACGCCCGGGGCGGAGGGAAGGGCTGCGCCGCAAAAGAAGCGATGAAGTTCTGCGGCGCGGACAGGCTCTTTGTCTTCGGAGACAGCGAAAACGACGCCGATATGTTCAAAGAGGCCGACCGCAGCTTTGCCCCGGCAAACGCTGCCCCCGCCATTCTCCGCACCGCCGACGAGACTGTCCCCTCAAACCTCGACGGCGGCGTAGTATCCACGATCGAGCGGTATTTTACCGTTCCCGCCGCCGGCAATATAAAGTAGTTTTGCTTTACCAAAACTCTTTTTTGTAAAGTGTTTTCACATTACATTCAAAAATCAGCCCACGGCGCACATCCCGCGGTTTTGAACACAAACAAACGATATCCGTCCGTTTTCCGGAGAAAGCGGACGGATATCGTTTGTTTTTCTCATTTTTCTCTGCGAGGGTTTCCGGAGTCACTCTGCCGAAAACTCGGTTTTGCCGCCTTTTATGACGGATTTGATTTTTATGTTTTCGTCAAAGCGCACGAGATCGGCGTCAAAGCCCGGAGCAATGCGTCCCTTCTGCTTCATGCCCATAATCCGTGCCGGAGTCTCCGTCATCATCCTCACGGCGTCTTCGACCGGAGCGCCCGCAGTATCCCGCATGACCCGGATGAGTCTGTCGGCTGTTGCAACGCTTCCGGCGAAAGCGGTTCTGTCCGGAAGCTTTGCGACGCCGTCCTCCACGATGACGCTAAGTCCGCCTTCGCGGCTTCCGAGAACGCTTTCGGTCACGTTTTCTCCCGCGGCGCGCATGGAATCGGTCACAAGCGCAATGTGCGCCGGGCCCTTTGATTTTAGGATGAGCCGCAAAAGACTCTGCGGAAGATGGCACCCGTCCGCAATTATCTCCACGTCAAGCCCGTCAATCAAAAACGCGGATTCAATGACCCCGGCATGTCGGAACGCGTTTATGCGCATTACGCCCGACATCGCCGAATAGAGGTGGGTGCAGAGGGAATATCCGTTTTCAACGGCCCGCACGACATCGTCGTACACCGCCATTGTGTGGCCTATGGATGGAATGATCCCCCGCTCCCGAAGCATCCGGCCCATTTCCATCGCCCCCGGAAGCTCCGGCGCAACGCTCCACCGGACGATGTGCTCCGACGCGCCGAGGGTTTCTTCCACCTCGGCCATATCAGGATTTCTCACATATCTGGGGTCCATTGCTCCGCGGTTTTCAAGGTTGAAATACGGCCCCTCCAGGTGCAGCCCCCAAAGGTTCGCCCCGCGGTTCAGACCCTTTTCATCCATTTGAAGCGCTTTGTCAAACGCCGAAAGCACGGGCAAAAGCGACGCGTTTGTGGAGCTGACCGTCGTGGGGACAAACGTCGTCGTGCCGTGTTCAAGGTGAGCCCGCGCCGCCGCGAGAAATCCCTCCGGCTCGGCGTCCATAAAATCGTGTCCGCCTCCGCCGTGAGTGTGGATATCGATAAACCCCGGTGCGACAAAGTCTCCGCAGGCATCCGTTTTCTCGGCATCGATGTCTCCGACGGCGCCCTTGCCCACATCGGTTATTTTCCCGCCGTCCCAAAGCACCCAGCCGTTTTCGATCACTCTCCACGGTGTTATGACTTTTCCATTGAAAATGAGTTTTTTCATCGTCCCTTCCTCCTTATACCGGCGCCAAAACAGGGATTTTCCGCCGTTTTCAAAAAAAACAGAACGGACGTTCCGCCCCGTCATGCGGCTGAAACGTCCGTTCCGAGTCATTTTTTCAGCAGATAATGCTCTTTTCCCAACAGTCGGGAGCCTCTATGCCGAACAGCGCCGCAACGGTCGGGGCAACGTTTGCCAGACCGAAGGGACCTTCGCCAAAGCGGATGTCTCTCTCCCTGTCGCAGATGATGAACGGAACCGGGTTGAGCGAATGAGCCGTGCGGATCTCAACTTTTCCCTTCTTGTTGACTTCAAGCATCTCGTCGGCGTTGCCGTGGTCGGCTGTGACCACGAGGGTGACGCCCTTTTCCTCACAGACCTTGACCAGACGCGCCAGCATAAGATCCAGCGCGCTCATGGAAGTGATGACCGCGTCGAGGTTGCCGGTATGTCCGACCATGTCGCCGTTGGGGAAATTGCAGCGGATGAAATCATATTTTCCGCTTTCGATGGCGGCGATGACGTCATCCGTAATTTCGGCGCACTTCATCCACGGGCGCTCGTCAAAGCTGACATTGTCGGAGGGGATCTCCTTGAACGTCTCAAGGTTTTCGTCGAATTTTCCGCTTCTGTTGCCGTTCCAGAAATATGTGACGTGTCCGAATTTCTGTGTCTCGCTGACGGCGTACTGGCTCAGACCGTTGGCAATAAGCACTTCGGAAAGCGTGTTGCGGATGTCCGGCGGGTTCACGAGAAATCTTGCCGGAAGCTTGAGATCGCCGTCGTACTGGAGCATTCCGGCGTAGATGACGTTGGGTCTGGGACCGCGGTCAAAGCCGGTGAACTCTTCATTCTCAAAGGCCATGCTGATCTCAAGCGCACGGTCGCCGCGGAAGTTGAACAAAACGACGGAGTCCCCGTCCCTGACGGTTCCGACCGGGCCGTTCTCGTCGGTGATGACAAACGCGGGAAGATCCTGGTCGATGCAGCCCAGCTCCTCCCGGTAAGTCTCGATGGCCTCCTTCGCGCTGGCAAATCCGCGGCCGATGCCCTTGACGTGCGTGTCCCAGCCGATGCGGACCATGTCCCAATTGGCGCAGTAACGGTCCATTGTGACCTTCATTCTGCCGCCGCCCGAGGCGATGCAGGCGTCAAAGCTTTCGTCCCTGAGCTCGGAGAGCTTTTCTTCCAGCATGTCCACATACGTCAAAGCGCTTGTGGCGGGAACGTCTCTTCCGTCAAGAAGAATGTGCACTCTGACGCGCTTTACGCCGTCGGCCTTGGCACGGGCAAGCATGGCAAAGAGATGGCCGATATTGGAGTGGACGTTGCCGTCGGACAGAAGTCCGAGGAAGTGAAGCGTTCCGCTGTCCGCAACGGACGTCACATCGCGCCATGCGTCGGAGGCAAAGATCTTTCCGTTTTCGATCGATTCGTTGACAAGCTTCGCGCCCTGGGAATAGACC
>JAEDMJ010000023.1 GCA_016303065.1 Clostridiales bacterium | reverse complement strand
GGTCGCCCTTGCGCTGCGGGCCGTCGAGGATCATCTGATCGCCGGTGTAGGCATGGACGGTGGTCATGATGCCGCTCTGGATGGGAGCGTAATCATTGAGGGCCTTGGCCATGGGGGCGAGGCAGTTGGTGGTGCAGGAAGCAGCGGAGATGATCTTGTCCTCAGCGGTCAGAGTCTTCTCGTTGACGCTGAAAACGATGGTGGGGAGATCGTTGCCCGCAGGAGCGGAGATGACGACCTTCTTGGCGCCGGCGGCAAGATGGGCGGAAGCCTTTTCCTTGCTGGTGTAGAAACCGGTGCACTCGAGAACGACGTCGACGTCGTACTTTGCCCAGGGGCAGTCGGCAGCGTTCTTCTCGGCAGAGATCTTGATCTCTTTGCCGTCGACGATAATGCTGTCGTCGGTGAATGAAACCTTGTCGGCGAGAGCATACTTGCCCTGAGCGGTATCATACTTGAGCAGATGGGCGAGCATCTTCGGGCTGGTGAGGTCGTTGATGGCGACGACTTCATAACCCTCGGCGTTGAACATCTGTCTGAAAGCGAGACGGCCAATACGGCCAAAACCGTTGATTGCAACTTTGACTGACATACGTATTTTACCTCCATTGATTTATGTGTATATTATATATCTAAATTCCACATTTTACAAGCTTTATTTTCCAAAAACATGTTCAAATTCATTTTTTGTAGACGGATATGATTTATTCAGATTCCCGACCCCCGTCTTCGGGCGTTTTGAACAAAAAAATTTTTCGCCTCAAAATCTTCTCTGAAACACTTTTTTCTTTTCCGTACATTTCTCCTGAGTTTTAAAAACTTTCTCTTTACAAAAACAGTCGAAATATGGTATAATTTTAGCCGACGAAATACGCCGCAGACAGGGGGTGTAGCCATGAACACGGATGTACGGCGCATCTGCGAACAACTCGTCGGAAATCTCAGGTTTCCGGCTCTTCTCACGCGCGAGGACACTATTATATACGCAAATACGGCCTGTCTCAAGCTTATTCCCGGAGCGATCCCCAACTCGTCCATCAGCGAGCTTTTCCCCGAAACGGGTTATGTGGAGCGCGGCACGGAAATGCACTTCGAAGTTCCCTTTGAATCCGGTTGGCTCGGCATAAGCTCCTCCCCCCTTGACGAGTTCATCCTCTGGCAGTTCACGGAGATTCTCCGCACCGATCAGGCATATCTCAAGCTTCAGAGCCTTTCGAGAAGCAATATCTCGATGATAATGTCCGGCGTCAACCTTTTGCAGCACAAATGCCCTTCCCAGAAGGAGCTTTGCTCCACCATATACAAAAGCTGCTGCAAACTCATAAAGTTTTCATCTCTTTCCACCCAGACCGGAGACGCGCCCGTCTTTTCCGTCGTCAATCTTTCGGGCCTGGTTTGTGACTTTGCCCAAAAGTATGCCCAGGCGCTCTCCGAAATCGACGTCTCCCTCTCCTGCGGGCACATCGCGCCCAATATCCCCGTCTTTTCCGACGCGCACATTCTTGACAATGCGCTGAGCGGCGCCGTGTGCCTTGCTCTCCATGTTTCCAGGTGCCGCGGCGAGATACTCATCGAGCTGAAGCGCATTCGCAGCCGCACCGTCATTTCCGTCACGCCGTCGGTCGTTGCTCCCGAGGTCGATCCCGGCGCCCTTCGCACGCCCGAGCTCATGGACGAAGACTATTTCCTCACGATAAACCTGCTGAAAAACAGCCTTGCAAAAATGTCGGCGTCCCTTTACACCGTCTGCGAGGAAGGGAGCGTTTCATATCTCCTCTCCTTCCCCCTCCCCAGCGAAAACGACATTTTAAGCGCCTCTCCGATCCAGCCCACCGCCGGAATTCCCGCACATCTTATCCAGCTTTCCGCCTTTCTCCCCACAAAGCTTTATGAACACCTGTCGTAAAGCGCCTTTACAGATTTCCGACAAAAAAACACCGATTATTTTTCCCCCGGCACTTGACAAACGCGAAAAAAAGTAGTATCATATACAAGCGTTTTGAAACGGGGTGTGGCTCAGTTTGGTAGAGTGCTTGGTTCGGGACCAAGAGGCCGCGGGTTCGAGTCCCGCCACTCCGATTTTGAAGATTGAATCCGAACGCCTCGCCGGCGTTCGGATTTTTTTATTATCTGCTTCCGGTTTTTGCCGGAGAAAGGAGAGATTGCAGTGCCTTTTGAAAAACTTTACACACAGGCGGCAGCCGCTGCGGCTGAAATAGCCGAAAAAGCCGGGCTTCGCCCTGGACAAATCCTTGTTGTCGGATGTTCCACAAGCGAGATTCTCGGAAGCCGGATCGGCTCAAACTCCTCCCCCGAAGCGGCCCTTGCCGTATTTGACGGCATAAACTCCGTTTTGAAGCCCCGCGGGATATTCATCGCCGCCCAGTGCTGCGAACATCTGAACCGCGCGATCATCGTCGAACGCGCCGCCTGCCCCGGAGCGGAGCCTGTCAATGTCGTCCCCCAGCCGAAAGCCGGAGGCTCCTTTGCCACGGCGGCCTACGGCGCATTTGAGTCCCCTTCCGCCCTTGAAGAGATAAAAGCCGATGCGGGGCTCGACATCGGCTTCACGTTAATCGGAATGCACCTGAAAAAAGTCGCCGTGCCGGTAAGGCTCGAAAACAACCGCATCGGAGATGCGACGGTTCTCGCCGCAAGGGTTCGCCCCAAGTTTATCGGCGGCGCCCGCGCGGTCTACGACCAAAATATGCTCTAATGAAAAAAACGCTTATCCTCCTGCCCAAAAGAGGTATAAGCGTTTTTCTCTCTCCGCCCCGGTCTCAGGAGTCGATCTGCTTTCCAAGAAACGACGCAATGCTCATGGCGAGTTTCTTTTCGGTTTCCGTACAGGCCGAGTTTGCCTTTCCCGCCATCAAAACGCACCCGGTTATATCCCCCAGCACGACGATCGGAACTGCGGCAAAAGCCGCTTTTTCCGAACTCTCCGTCATTTTGACGCCCTTTCCGCCCTCCGTGTCAAAATAGGGCTGGCGGCCCTCGATTATCTTCTCAAGCTCCTCGGAAAGCCTCTTTTCGTGCAGCTCCTTTTTATCCGGTCCCGCCGCGGCAATAACGCTGTCCCGGTCGGTGACCGCCACGGTGCAGTCCGAAACTCTTGCCACCGTGTCGCAAAGCTGGGAGGCAAAAGCGCCCATCTCCCCCACCGGAGAATATTTTTTGAATATCACCTCTCCCTCCCTGTCGGTGTATATTTCAAGCGGGTCGCCGTCATGTATTCTGAGCACCCGTCTTATCTCTTTCGGAATAACAATCCTCCCCAGATCGTCAATACGCCGTACAATCCCCGTCGCTTTCATAATATATAACAGTCTCCTTTTACAGTATTGCAGGGGTCATTTTCCGATGACCTGCGGGCAAAACATGAATCCCCCCGCACATAAATTTCAAATCGTGATACTATTATTTGTGATTAAAGGGAATTTATACTGCCTAAGTTTTCTAAACGCAGATTCGCCTTTGTGCAGCCGAAAGCAAATCCCCGAAGCCGGCAATTCCGGCAAAAACAGGATATGCCGCTCTTTTTTCCGCCGGAAAAAGAACGGCCCGGCAAAAAGATCGTTTTAACAAAGTGAGATGATATAAATGCTTATTGAAAAGGTCAACAGCGGAAATTATTCCCAATGCCGCATTCCCGGTATAGTGATTACCCAAAAAGGCACATTGCTTGCGTATTATGAGTGCCGCAAGTCAAACTCCGATTGGGCGGATATCGACATCAAGATCATCAGAAGCACCGACGAAGGCGACACCTGGCAGACGGCCGCCGTTATTTACGGAAAAGGAAACACGCTCAACAATCCCGTCATGTTCGTAAAAGGCGGGGAATTTCATTTTATATTTTTGAAAAATTACAAGGCACTTTTTCACTGCGTAAGCTTTGACGACGGAAAAAGCTTTTCCTCTCCGCAGCAGGTTTCGCTCGATTGCGGTTTTTTCTATAACGCCGCGGCAGTCGGTCCCGGTCACGGAATCGTACACAGGGGCAAGATGATCGTTCCGATGTGGTTTGCGCAAAACAAAGAAGACGCCCGGGCCCACCGCCCCTCCGTTATTGCCGCCGCATATTCCACCGACGGCGAACAATGGCGTTTGGGCGAGTTCATCGGCAGCGGCGTTTTGGTAAATCCCAGTGAATGCGCTTTGGCGGTTACGGCGGACAACAACGTGCTTATTTCAATACGGAACGAAAACAGCTGTCATCAGCGTGCTTTTGCGCTAAGCGCCAACGGTTTCAGCGGCTGGGGAGAAGTGCATTTTAATCCGCAAATACCGGATCCCGTGTGCATGGGAAGTATGTGCCACGAAAACGGCAAAATTTATCATATTAACTGCGCTTCGGATACGGCCCGGGAAAATCTCACCGTTAAGATAAGCGGCGACTGCTTTAAAAGCTTTGAGAGCGTCTTTGCAGACACTCCGGCAGGTTATTCCGACGCCGCCGTAAAAAACGGTATGCTGTATATTATATATGAGCGCGACTGCGACAAAGGCGGACTGTATTTTAAAAGGATCGACGCACGGGCGAAAGCAAGGTGAACTTCACCTCACTTTTACCGTATACTGACACTTAAAACCGCCGGCAAATCAAAGCCGGCGGTTTTAAGTATACAAACAAGTCTCCGTATGACCGAAGATCATACGGAGACTTGACTGTTTTTTACCGACACTGTCCTGCCGGAAAAGCGGCTTTCTCAGTTTTCAGAGAAAACTCAATACTTTTCGCGCTTGGTGTAGTGGGTGTGGAGAATCTGGTGTGCCTTGTGTCCGCCCGGCTCGCCGAGGTACTCGGCATAGAGAGTCTTGACGTCGTCGTTGTCCTGGCTCTTGCGCTTGGGCAGATTCTTATCGTCCTCGTAAAGGCCCTTGGCGCGCTCTGCACGGATATCGACCGTGTTGCGGACGCTGGACGGCTGGATGGGCTGACCGCCGCCGTTGACACAGCCGCCGGGGCAGGCCATGATCTCTACGAAATCGTAGGTCTTCTCTCCGGATTTGATCATATTGAGAAGCTCTTTGGCATTGGCA
Source organism: Clostridiales bacterium (assembly GCA_016303065.1). GTDB lineage: Bacteria > Bacillota > Clostridia > Oscillospirales > QAMX01 > SIG499. Next base: position 25,376 of record JAEDMJ010000023.1, on the reverse strand, counting down.
AGACCGGATGCGACGGCGACTCTGACGGTGTTGCCGTTGAGCTCGTACTGGGCTTCTTTGATTCCCGCAACACCTCTGACGTCGTGGAAATCGACGCTCTCAAGCTCTTTTCCGGTGATCTTTTCCGCCGCAAAGCGGAGAGCGGCTTCCATAACGCCGCCGGTCACGCCGAAGATAGTGCCTGCGCCGGAACCGAGTCCGAACGGAGAGTCAAACTCTTCGTCGGGCAGCTGGTTGAAGAGAATACCGTTCTTGCGGATCATGCGGGCAAGCTCGCGGACCGTAAGAGTGACGTCGATGTCCGGATATCCGGAAGCGGAAAGCTCCGGTCTCTGGGTCTCGTACTTCTTCGCGGTGCAGGGCATAATGCTGACGACAAAGATGTCCTTGGGATCGATGCCGAGTTTTTCGGCGTAATAGGTCTTCGCGACCGAGCCGAACATACCCTGGGGCGACTTGCACGAAGAGAGGTTCGGGATGAATTCCGGATAATAGTACTCGCAGAACTTGATCCAGCCGGGCGAGCAGGAGGTGATAAGCGGCAGGTTCTCCTTGGAGGTGTATCTGTGGATGAACTCAGTCGCTTCTTCCCAGATAGTAAGGTCTGCGGAGAAGTTGGTATCAAAGACCTTGTCAAAGCCGAGCCTGCGGAGCGCAGCGACCATTTTTCCGGTGACTATGCTTCCGATGGGATTGCCGAACTCTTCGCCCAGGCCGACACGGACGGCCGGAGCGGTCTGAACGACGACAAACTTCTCCGGATCGTTGATCGCGGCAAGAACCTTTTCGGTCTCGTCCTTCTCGTGGAGAGCGCCGGTGGGGCATACGGTGATGCACTGGCCGCAGGAGACGCAGGAGACGTCGCCCAGACCCGCCTCAAAGGCGCTGCCGATGTGGGACTTAAATCCGCGGGCGTTCGGGCCGATGACCGCAACGCTCTGGAGATTCTTGCAGGCCGCGGTGCAGCGGCGGCAGAGAATGCACTTGGAGTTGTCGCGGATCATGTGGATCGCGCTGTCGTCGATCTCGGATTCGGTCTTGGTTCCGTCGAATTTTCCTTCGTTTTCAACGCCGTATTCCTGGCAGAGCTTCTGAAGCTCGCAGGAGCCGGAACGGACGCAGGAGAGACAGGAGCGGTTGTGATTGGAAAGGAGCAGCTCAAGCGTTGTGCGGCGGGACTTCATGATCGCCGGGCTGTTGGTTATGATCTCGGAGCCGGGACGGAGCTGGTCAACGGGGTAAACACAGGCGGCCATAAGGCTTCTGGCGCCCTTGACTTCAACAACGCACATACGGCAGGCGCCGATCTCGTTGATGTCCTTGAGGTAGCAGAGAGTCGGAATTTCGACGCCCGCGATACGGCAGGCCTCGAGGATAGTAACGTTCTTGGGAATATCATATTCTCTGCCGTTAATTTTAAGGTTGATTGTTTCCATCTGACTTCCTCCTCACTTCTTGACAATTGCGTGGAACGCGCAGTTGTCCATGCAGGCGCCGCACTTGATGCACTTTGCCTTGTCAATAACATGCGGCTGTCTGACGCTGCCGGAGATGGCTCCGACCGGGCAGTTGCGGGCGCACTTGGTGCAGCCCTTGCACTTGTCGGCAACGATCTCGAAGGAGAGGAGACCCTTGCAGACGCCTGCCGGACAGCGCTTCTCAACGACATGGGCGACATATTCGTCTCTGAAGTACTTCAGAGTGGAGAGAACCGGGTTCGGAGCGGTCTGTCCCAGAGCGCAGAGAGAGTTGTTCTTGATGTAGTAGCAGAGCTCTTCGAGTCTGTCGATGTCTTCAAGCTCGCCGTTGCCGCTGGTGATCTTGTCCAGCAGCTCAAGCAGACGCTTGGTGCCGACGCGGCACGGCGTGCACTTTCCGCAGGACTCGTCCACGGTGAACTCAAGGAAGAACTTTGCAATGTCGACCATGCAGTTGTCTTCATCCATGATGATAAGACCGCCGGAGCCCATCATTGCGCCGATGGCAGTGAGGTTGTCATAGTCGATCGGAACGTCAAGGTGCGCTTCCGGAATGCAGCCTCCGGAAGGACCGCCGGTCTGGGCAGCCTTGAACTTCTTGCCGTTGGGGATGCCGCCGCCGATGTCCTCGACGATCTCGCGGAGGGTCGTGCCCATGGGGATCTCCACAAGACCGGTGTTGTTGATCTTGCCGCCGAGAGCGAAGACCTTTGTGCCCTTGGACTTTTCGGTTCCCATCGATGCAAACCATTCGGGTCCCTTGAGGATGATCTGAGCAATATTGGCAAGAGTCTCGACATTGTTGAGGATGGTCGGCTTTCCGAAGAGACCCTTGAGAGCCGGGAACGGAGGACGGGGACGCGGCTCGCCGCGCTTGCCTTCGATCGAGGTCATGAGAGCGGTCTCCTCGCCGCAGACGAACGCGCCCGCACCGAGGCGGATGTCGACGTCAAAGTCAAAGCCAGTGCCGAAGATGTTCTTGCCCAGCAGGCCGTACTCTCTCGCCTGGGTGATGGCGATGCTCAGACGCTTGACCGCGATGGGGTACTCGGCGCGGACGTAAACATAGCCCTGGCTTGCGCCGATCGCATATCCGGCAATTGCCATTGCCTCAATGACGGAGTGCGGGTCGCCTTCAAGAACGGAACGGTCCATGAACGCGCCGGGGTCGCCCTCGTCGGCGTTGCAGCAGACGTACTTCTGGTCGGCTTTGTTTGCCGCAGCAAATTTCCATTTCAGACCGGTCGGGAAGCCCGCGCCGCCGCGTCCGCGGAGGCCGGAATCAAGGATGATCTGGATGACCTGCTCGGGAGTGTACTCGGTGAGAACCTTTCCGAGGGCTTCGTAGCCGTCGTAAGCTATGTACTCTTCGATGTTTTCGGGGTTGATAACGCCGCAGTTGCGCAGAGCGACTCTCTTCTGTTTTCTGTAAAAGTCGGTCTGGTTCAGGCTCTTGATGACGTCCTCTTCGACGGTCTCCTGGTAAAGCAGTCTCTTGACGGGACGGCCCTTGAGCAGATGCTCGGTGACGATCTCGGGAATGTCCTCGGTCTGGACGCCGGAGTAGAAAGAGCCGTCCGGATAGACGATCATGATCGGACCCATGGAGCACAGTCCAAAGCATCCGGTTCTGATAACCTTTATCTCTTCGGAAAGACCCTGCTCTGCAAGTTCTTTTTCAAGCGATTCAATGACCTTAGCGCTGCCGGAGGATGTACATCCGGTACCGCCGCAGACAAGAACGTGTGAACGATACATTGGTTTTCCTCCTCTATTACTTGTTCATATTTGCGCCGATGGTATATTCGGTCACAACATTGCCGTTGACAATGTGGTCGTTGACAACTCTGAGAGCCTTCTGGGGAGTCATCTTGACATAGGTGACCTTCTCCTGGCCCTGGACGTAAACTTCGACAACGGGCTCGTACTGGCAGATACCGATGCAGCCGGTCTGGGTAACGGCGACATGGTTCAGGCCGCGCTTTGCAAGCTCGTCGGTAAATGCGGCAAGAACGGGTCTTGCGCCTGCGGCAATTCCGCAGGTCGCCATGCCGACGACAACTTTGACTTCTGTATCGGAATCGTGGCGAATGCCTATTTTGCCCTGCATTTTGTCTTTGAGAGCTCTGAGTTCTTCAAGGCTTTTCATTCTTATCTTCCTTTCTGTTATATCGACTTCAGTCAGGTGAATTTTCGGCTATAAACTCCTTGACAAACGCTGCAACCTCCGGGGAAGAAAGAGGTATCCCCCCCAGAATCTCTCTGAATTGGCGCGTATCCAGCGTAAAAGACGCCGAATCCGTCTCTCGGGTGTAGAGAAAGTCGCAGCTGTTCTGTGTGACAAGCAGAAATATCGTCTCGTTTATGTCGCCCAAGGGCATACAGTCGATGTGGGTCGTGTCAAAAACGGCCGTCACCGTCGTCCCGACGCCTTTTTCGCTCCGGATGGAAAAGCTTCCGCCCGTCATCTCCGCGGACATTTTGAAAAAGGGAACTCCCAGACCGACGCGCCGCGTCGTTCTCGTTGTGAAAAACGGGTCCGTCACGTTTCTGACCTGTTCTTCGTCCATTCCGCAGCCGTTATCCGATATGGTAACGGTCATCAGGCCGTTTCTGGTCACGATGCCGATCCCGACAAGATCGGCTCCGGCCTTGATGGAATTCTGGACGATGTCGAGAATATTGAGCGATATTTCCTGCATCAGCCGTTATTCCGCGTATTTTGCAAGTATGCCCGCGATATCTTCCGGAACAAGCTTGCCGTAGACATCGTCGTTGATCATCATGACAGGAGCCAGGCCGCACGCGCCGACGCATCTGCACGCGTCAAGCGAAAACTTTCCGTCGGATGTAAGGCTGCCGTTCTTGATACCGAGCTGTTTTTCAAGCTCGTCAAGCAGAGCCTGGGAGCCCTTGACGTAGCAGGCAGTGCCAAGGCACACGGAGATGCGGTATTTGCCCTTCGGAACAGTAGAGAAAAAGGAATAGAACGTAACGACACCGTAGACTTCTTCAAGCGACACGTCGAGACCCTCGGCGATGGTGATCTGAACCTCCATCGGCAGATAGCCGTAGATCAACTGCGCCTTCTGAAGCACCTGTACGAGCGCGCCGGGAACGTGCTTATTGGATTCGATAAGTTCCATAAGCTCCGCACGCTTTTCGGGTGAATCCACAAAAGGAACCACTTCAAGCTTATTCTTCATAACCTATTTATTTCCTCCCTTGAGTTTAAGCCGCCGCGATGGGGCCTCCCCCAACACTCAGGCAGACTTCACGCTATATTATATCAAATTGTTCGACAAAAATCCATATGTACTGCGAACATTTTCGATATTTATTTTATCGAAATTTCTGCCAGCACGTCCCCCGCGCTTTCGAAATCCCCGATAATGAGGTTTTCCGGCTCCGCCTCCGCCATATCCCAGAGAAAGTGTGCGTCCGAATCCCTGAAAAGCTTCAGAAACGGGAATCTGTTCCCATAGTCCTCTTTTGCGGCGTGGCGGGATATCTCCCCGAGCTCAAAGCCCATATCCTCCCGGAGGTCGCCGAGGACCGAGAGCACGCCGTTTGAGTGCCGGTCGATGTGGGCCGGCATGCATATTCCGCCGTATTCCCGGACGATCCCCGGCACTTCGTCAAAGGACAAGTCCGCGGCGCTCGGCAGAAGCCAGGGGTACTCCCCCTTCACCGAATCGTTCTCATCCATCAGAAGCTGGTTCCCGAAAAGCTCCGTCCGGTTTTCAAATTTCATCAGCTTCGACTCCACAAAGCCTCCGAAGCACTCCGCAGAGTCAATGTCCGGAAAAAGGCACACCACATGGATCTCTTCCGAAGTCGTAAGCTCCATCCCCGGAATGACGATGACGCCCTGTCTTTTTCCCGCAGCCATGGCCGCGCGGCAGTTTGCCGTTGAATTGTGGTCCGTAAGGGCGATTATATCCAGCCCGTTGACGAGAGCCATGCCGACGATGTTGTTCGGAGTATTGTCGTTGTCGGCGCACGGCGAAAGCGCGGAGTGGATGTGCAGGTCGCAGTGGTGCTCCGTCATACGCCGATAAGCGGCGCAAGCTTTGCCGCCACGGAGAAAGAGCTCTTTTCCGAGGCGTAAAGCGAAATGTTCTCCCTTGCCGCCCTGGCCAAAAGCTCCTCGTCCGGCTGCGCCCCGTCGCACAGAATCACGCAGGCCGCATCGCGCAGCACCGCCACAGCCGCCACGTTGCTGTTCGTCATCACCGTGAGCCACGCCGCGTCCGAACCGATGCGTCCCATGACCCAGCTCAGCAGATCTCCGCAGTAAGCCGAGGCCACTTCCCGCTCCTCTCCGGGGCAGATCACCTTCAGCCCGAGCGCTTCTGCGATTTCAAAGTTTTTCATCTTTCCGTTCCTCCGTTTTTGAGTCGACGCTGTGTCTGAAGGGCGCGGGGAGCACGCTCGAAAGGTCGACTCCGATCCTTGACAGCTGTTCAAGCTGGTCCCTGAACTTGACAACGCAGTCGCTCTCTCTTGCCGTCCCCCGGACCACGTCCTCGGCAAGGGCGCGGCAGCTCGGCGCACCGCAGGAACCGCAGTCCAGCCCCGGCAGACGCCCCTCTATTTCGGATATCATCTTCATCTTGTTCATGGCCTCGAAAAGGTCGTCGTCCAGCTTGAAAACCGCCTCGTACTGCAGGACCTTTTCCCAGAACATATGGCTGTTGTCCCCGCCGTCCAGCTTGTTCTGTGTTACCGGAAGGTATTTTCTCAGGGTTTTGATCCTCGACCTGGACACGAACGGGTTTGCAACGTTCAAAACTCCGCCGACACATCCTCCGGGACAGGCGTTGAGCTCAACAAAATCGATATCGTTCAGTTTTCCGTCCTCGATCTCTTCGAGCACATTGACAACATTTTCCATACCGTCCGCAGTAAGATAGTTGTCTGTCATGAGCCCTGCGGCTTCGCCTCCGCTTGTGGCCCAGTTTATGCCGACGATGCCCGAACGCATCAGCTGCTCCGGCACGTCGATCTTCTTAAGAACGCTCTGAAGCCTTATGTAGATGTCCGAGGCCGAGAAAACGCCGGTCACAAACGAACGCTCGATTCCGATCGGAGCTTTTGCCGAAGTCACCTTTGCCGGACACGGCGAGATAAAGAATATGCCGATTTCGGACGGGTCCAGTCCCGTTCCGGCCATCGCTTCCTCCCGAGCCATCTGGGCGGCAAGGTGGAACGGCTCGTTCACCGGGAGCACGTTTCCGCAAAGGGCGGGATATCTGACGCGAATCAGGCGAACCACCGCCGAACAGGCCGAGCTGATCACCGGGCCGGTGCAGGAAGAGCGAATCCTGTCAAAATTTCGCCTTGTCAGGTGCGAGACAAGCTCCGCCGCACAGCTCACTTCAAAGACGGAGTCAAAGCCGATTCTTTTGAGCGCCGTCAGTATCACGTTTATATCGTCGATGCCGCCAAACTGGCCGTAAAACGACGGCGCCGTCATTGCAACCTTCCATTTATAGTTTTCAAGCATCGAAAAGTCGTCGTACACCGACTTTTTCGCACGGTTCAGGCAGATACGGATGCACTCCCCGCAATCGACGCAGCGTTCCGAAATGATCGTGGCTTTTCCTTCCCGGACGCGTATCGCCTCTGTCGGGCAGCGCTTCATGCAGTTTATGCAGCCCTTGCACCTGGTCCGGTCAATCGTGACGGAATGGAAGCCGTTCACTCTGCCATCTCCTTCCGTTTTTATTATACTGTCTTTACTGTCATGTGCACAGTGGTGCCTTTTCCGACCTCCGTCTCAATAGTCATCTCGTCGGTGTACTTTTTCATGTTCGGAAGTCCCATTCCCGCTCCGAAGCCAAGCTCCCGGATGTTTTCCGCCGCTGTCGAATAGCCCTCGCTCATGGCAAGCTCCACGTCGGGAATCCCGGGACCGTTGTCCGAAAGCGTCATCTCAATACGGTCGCCGTATATCTCCACGAGGGCAGTTCCCCCGTGGGCATGGATGACCATATTTATCTCTCCCTCGTACATGGCAATCGCGGCACGGCGGATGACTTCCGTGCCGAGGCCAAGCTGACGCAGAACGCGCTTCATGTCCGTGCTCGCCGTTCCGGCCGACATGAAATCTTCGCCGTCCACGCTGTACGAAAATTTCAGCGGCTCGCTCATACCTTTGCCGAAGCCTCAGGACACAGACCCGCGGCATACAGCTTTCCGCAGGCGGAGAACATACGGTATTCCGTGCGCATCACGACGATGCCGCAGTCCCCCGCAAGCTTGAGTATGGCGTCGCCCGGATGCTTTCCGCGCACGAATACGATGCAGGACATGTCCATCATTTCAGCGGTCCTTACCACCTGCGGGTTCAAAAGCCCCGTCAGAAGGATAGAGTGCTCTTTGACAAAAGCGAGCACGTCGCTCATCATATCCGAACCGCAGGCTGAATTGATTTCCCTGTCCAGCCAGTCCTCTCCGCAGAGAATTTCCGCATCGAGCAGACCGGCAGCTTCTTTTATCGTCATCAGTATCATATCCTTCCGATTTTTATTTGTTTCGATTATATCACAACCTTTTGACTTTGTAAACATCTATTTTTTTATTTTTCGCGTATCTTTTCCAAGGCCAAAAGCTTTTTTGTTTCAAAAAACGCCGGCGGGTCTGCAAAGCTTTCCCGCCGGCGTTTTTGCTCCCGGGCCCTCATTCAGAGAATAATGCAGATAAGCCCGCTGCTTCCCTCGTTTATGACCCTTTCCAAAGTTTCCTTCAGCTTCATCCGGGCGTCCTCCGGGAGATGGTTTATCTTTGCGGAGAGGCCTTCGCTGACAAGGTCGTAAAGCGACTTTCCGAAAATATTGCTCTCCCAAATCTTTGACTCGTCTCCCTCAAACTCTCCGACGAGCGATTCCAGAAGCTCCTCCGACTGTCTCTCGCTTCCGACGATGGGCGAAACCGTCGTGGATATGTCGGCGCGGATCATATGTATCGACGGCGCGCTTGCCCTGAGCTTCACGCCGAAGCGGTTCCCCTGACGGACGATTGAGGGTTCCTCGAGCGTAAGCTCCGACACCCCCGGCGAGACAATGCCGTATCCGGTCTGTTCCGCGGCTTCCAGCGCGGCGGAAACCTTTTCCCACCGTGTTTTGATCTTTGAAAGCTCCGACAGAAGCGGCAGAAGCTCCGCCTCCCCGCCAAGCTCAAAACCGCTCTCCTGGGCGATGATATTCCAAAATACGCTCCGCGATATGTCAAACTCGACGCTCACCCGGCCTTCGCCCAGTTCGATCGAGCTGATCTCCGCCCGTTCAAAGCAGTCTCCGTGCAGCTCCGAAAAGATCCTCCGGGCGTCCCTGACTTTTTTAAGCTCGCCCGCCCTTGACGCGATCGCCGAAAACACCTGCTCTTTGAGCCAGTGATCCCCTCCCAGGGCGTCCGTCCATTCGGGAAGGAAAATGTCAACGGAAGCCAGCGGGAACTCCAAAAGCACGGCTTTCAGTATCTCCGTGATTTTTTCCTCGTCAAGGTTCATAACGTCCGCCGGAATTGCCGTCACACCCCGCCGCTCCGAAAGCTCCGCCGCGATCTTTCTGACGGGCTCCGCCTCCGGATCAACCGAGTTGACGATCACCACGTATGGCTTTTCGGTTTTTTCGAGCTCGTCAAGTATTCTCTCTTCCGCCTGGGCATACTCTTCCCGCGGTATTCCTGTGATCGTGCCGTCCGTCGTAACTACTATTCCGATGGTGGAGTGATCGTTTATGACCTTCCGCGTTCCGATCTCCGCAGCCTCGCTCATCGGTATGGGCTCGTCAAACCACGGCGTTGAAACCATTCGCGGCATCTCGTCCTCAAACTGTCCGAGAGCGCTCGGGACCATGTAGCCCACGCAGTCGATAAGACGAACGTCCGCCTCTGCCTCCCCAAGTCGGACGCGGACGGCGTCCTCGGGCACAAATTTCGGCTCCGCAGTCATAACCGTCTTTCCCGCTCCGCTCTGCGGAAGCTCGTCAAGCGCGCGGACGCGCTTGTTCTCATCCTCGATGTTCGGGATGACCAGCGTATTCATGAATCTCTTTATAAAAGTGGATTTTCCCGTTCTCACCGGGCCGACCACTCCCAAAAGGAGCGACCCTCCGGTCCTCACGGCAATGTCGCGGTATATCTCTGCGCTCGTCATCAGGCATTCCCTCCATCCCTTGTTTTGCACATGCGGCAAGGCGCTTTTTTCGGAATAAGCAGCATTCTGTCTCCGGGAGGATCTTCCTCGGAGAGCGCGTTCGCCGAAAGTATATCCTCAACTCTCGCCCGCATCCGCTTTCCGAGATCCCACCAGCTTTCACCCTCAAGGGTGCCGCAGAGGGTCAGTGACGGGCTTCGGCCGGAAATTTCCCGTTCAAACGCCGAGGCCGCCGAAAGCACGCTTTTTGTCTCCTCGCCTCCCGACTCAAGAACGATCTCTGCGGCGGCGCGTATCTCCGCCTGGTCGGCGCCGGTGATACGGTAGCTCTCCTCGCACACCCGCATCTCGGCAGCTCTCATTCCCCCGCAGTCCGCTTCAACGGCGGCGCGGAAATTCTTCGACGCCGAATAAACGCTTCCGTCCTCCCCCTCAAATATCACCGTCGCCCGGAAAGCGCAGCCCAGCTCTCCCGCGGATATCACCGCGTCCTCCGCGCTCACCCTTATGCAGAGAACGGACTTTATGCCGATCCCGGCGGACACCGTTTCGCTCGCGCCAACCCTTACGGCAACCCGTCTTGGCTCCGGCGAAATGACCAGCTTCGAGTACGCCGCCTTCAGCTCATGCGTCGTGGAATACGCATCGGTGACGATCACCGGCGTTTCAATGCGTCTTGCCTGCGCCTCAACGGACACGTTTGTCTTAACGGTCAGGATCCCCCGCCCCGTACCGGTTTCTTCCGCAACGGAGAGCTCCGTGTCAAAGCACCTGCACGAAAGCTCCGCATCCGCATCGGTATCCGCGCCGGAACAGTCGGTCACGCCGGAAAAAGGCACGGAAACGGAGAGGTTCGCCGCCGGATTCGGGTCTTCCGGCGTTTTCAGCAGGGCGGACACCTCAAGTTCCCCCTTAAAGACGACTTTTTCGGGAATGAGCTTCGTCTCCGTGATCTTCGGCTTCACATCCCACCGCAGAAGCTCTGCGCCGCCCGTCTTCACCTCGCCCAGCTCTGCCGACTCCGTAACGCTCAATATCTTCTCTCCGAATCCGGAGATGCACGAAGTCCGCACCTCTTCCCTGCGGAGCTCCACGCCAAAGGCCTCTGCCGCCGGAATATCCTCGCAGTAATCCGGCTCCTCCGGTTCCCAGCCCCGGCAGAAAAGCTTCACGGAAGCGCGCACATTTATCCGTCTGGGGTTCTGTTCCCTTGCGAAAACCGAAACACCGTCAACTCCGGCACGGATGACGGCGTCCTGGAACAGCTCTTTTTCCGGTTCGCAGGCTACGGAAAAGGGAAGCGCCGCCGTCAGAGATTCAAGGCTCCCCCCGTTTTCCGGCGCGTAGAGCGCAAAGCAGCGGACGACGCCGCTGAGATATATCCTTCCGCCGCGTATCTCCCGGCCGGAAAGCTCTGCCGCCGCCGTCGTGTCGACAATGCGGAGTATGTCCGGCTTGCTGTCCGGCACGACCGCATCCGCGCTCTCTTCCGCCGTCAGCGAATGGGAAAACACAGGCCGCGCCGCGCGGAACGAACCCTTCTTCAATTCAAGCTCCATATATATCCGCCCTTTCAAGTCCATTATTCTATGTTTGATTATATTTTGCAATTCCGTCCGATATGCCCGCTTTTTTTAAGATGATTTCTGTCCCGCGCCTTGACACGCAGAAATAAAAGACTTAAAATTATTCTGCCGCTTTGCGCAACTTTTCCATGTGCCGCGCGGTAATCTGCATGTAACCGAAACGGAGGTGCTGTCATGGACGTCGGATCAGAGCGCTATGATCTGACAGCCGAAACGGTCAGCGAATTTTCCGATATCGTATACCGCCTCGCCCTGTCCTACACAGGCAGCCGCGAGGACGCCGAAGACGTATGCCAGGAGGTCTTTTTCCGCCTGTTCCGAAAAAAGCCCGAATTTGAATCCAAAGAGCACTGCCGAAACTGGCTTTTAAAAACCGCCGCCAACTGTTCGAAAACGCTTCTCACCTCTCCCTACCGCAGGCGAAGCGTTCCGATCGAAGACACCGGCGAACAGTCCGCCTGCGACGAATACAACGACGGTTTCGTGGAGAACGCCGTCCGCAGCCTTCCGCCGAAGCAGCGGCTCTGCATACATCTTTTTTATTACGATGAACTTCCGCTTAAAGACATAAGCCGCGTGACCGGGCTGAGAGTTAATACCGTAAAGTCCCATCTTCAACGGGCAAGAACGAAACTGAAATGTTTACTGGAAGGAGAGTTCGACGATGTTTAAAAACGATTACAGGCGGCTGATGGATAAAGAGCATCTCTCCGACGAAACAAGAAAAAAGCTCGAAAGTCCCGACTTTGCCTCAAGGCGTCCCCAAACCCGCATACGGCGCATACGCCGCCGCAGATATGCCGGTCTGGCGTCCATTGCCGCCTGCTTTACCGTCATCTGTCTCGCCGGACTCCCCCTTATCTTCGGCGGTTTCGGAGCCGAATCCGCCGACTGCGAGAGCGAAGGTCCCGAAGACGCCGATGCAATTTTCGAAAACTGCCCGAATTTCTTCTTCAACTCATCGGACCAGAACAAAACTCAGAATTCCGGCTCCCTGGGCACCGGTTTTACTGGCTACGACTCGATCTGGAAAGCCCTCCGGAACGAGGCCGAAACCGCAGCCGAAGCTCCCCAGAGCGTCCGGCCGGAAAACACCGATGAAGAATTACTGACCGGTGACCTCCCTTCCTGCCCTGAAACCTCCGACAGTTTCGGCGATACTTCCGACTTACCGTCCCTTGGCGTCGACGCCGGCACATTTCGGGCCCAAGCCGATCCGGACGGAAGCCCGGTCCATGTAACCTGGACTTCCGGAAACTCCGAATCTGTCATAGTTCCCGATGAAAATTTGCGCACCGACGCCCTGTGCGCTTACGGCGACCTGCTCATAATCTGCGGACGCGCCGAAGAACCGCTCACCCTCGCCTATATCTACGATCTGTCCGAAGTCTCCTCCCCCGTTTTGGCCGCACGGTTCACCCTGTCCGGCACGCTCGTATACTCCGAACGCGACGAAGACGTCCTGACCCTGGTCACGGATTTCACCCCCGACCTGTCCGGAGACGGCTCCGACCTGGCCGCATATATCCCGCGGTTTGAAACCGACGGGGAGACTGAATTCGCCGCGCCCGAAAACTGCACCCTGACCTTCGGGGATTCCGGTGCGTACCGCTGCTATGTCTTTACCGACATAAAAATAAGCGGCGATCCGTCCTGTCTGTCGCTTTCTGCCAATTTCACCCAAAAGTAAAACCAGAACACCGCCTCAAAAACAGCCGTTTTTACGAAAGACAAAGCCGCGTTTTTTGCCTTCCTGAAAAAATTAAATTTCACCCCTCCCGACTCGCCGCTCTGTATGCCGGTGCGCCGGGAGGGGTGTTTTTTCATCCGGGCGGGAAAGAAAACTTTTTTCAAGGGACAAGCTTTTTGCGCCTTGAAAAAGCTTTCTTTCTTTCGCCGACCGGAAATCGCCTGAACAGCTTTTTCCCGCGGCCGCAGGGGCAAAGAAAAAGCCCAAAGGGCGCAGCGCAGGCTGCGCCCTTTGGGCTTAAAACTTAATATTTCCTGCTTCGCGGCGCTTTTGTGCTTCCCGTACAACCCGGGGCGGTTCAAGCGCGTCGCGGACAGCGGGCCCTTTGGCGCTGCAAAAAAAAGCGCTCCGGAGCAATTTTACTGACTTTTCCGGGTCAGCCCGCTTCCGGAGCGTTTTTTCAGTTTTTGTCTTCGGGCACCGGGTTTGCTTCGATTATCTGATTTGCGGCGGAATACTCCGTGTTGTTCACAAGTATCCGCTCCACAAATTCGCCTTTCCGGTACACGTTCATGTACAGCTCGCAGGTATACCCCTTCTGTCCGGCCTGTTTTTGCCGGTAGGTTCCGTAAGGCAGGGACGAGTTGTATCTGTATTCAGTCTCGTAATCCTTTTCCCCGGTCTTCACGGAGTCAAGCGTCGTCTCCGTGTCCGGATCGATATCCGTTCCGAGTATCGTCACCGTGAGTTTGGTTCCGCTCACCTCGGCAAGTATCTTAATCGGATATTCCGTGGAATTTCTGAACCTGAAATCGAGCTGTCCCCACTGCACCGTCGCGTCCTCTCCCAGCGGAACGTATCCGACCGGGAACACGTGCGAATGCCTCTCCGTGATCTCAAGCTGAGCTTTGAGCGCGGCTACATAGATCGTCGAAGCAAGCTGACAAATTCCGCCTCCGATGCCGTCAACCGTCTCTCCGTCGGCAAACGACGAGACAGCCTGGTACCCGAGGCTCTCCGAACGCTCGCCGACGACGTCGTTGAAAGAGAACTCTTCTCCGGGAGTCCCCTCGCTTTTCGGAAGAAGTATCGCTCCGCTGACTTCCTTTGCCGCAAGCTTAATGTTCACCGCTTTTGCGGACGCCGCGGAGGAAAGCTCCGTCGTGCAGCTCGCCAGGGTGTCCATAAACAGGATCTCCTTGAGCTCGGAAACGGACGTGGGATAGGTGTATATGAACTCGTATTCCTTGAAATCCCAGTCGTCCGACTGCATGTCCGCCTTGATGCGTTCGGTGTCGATGTCAACGCCGACCACCTCGTCGTGAACGACGTACCGCTTCGTGCCCGTTCTCTCGACATAGGCGTTCTGGGGTTCAACATACACCGTGCTTCTGAGGTAATCGATGTCCGGAGGAACGGCTTCCTGGACGACGGCTTCCACGGTTATGTCTTCAAAATTGCCGGTGCTGAGCGCCATATGGATTTTTTCCGCAACCTCAGTACGGTTTATGGCCAATCCGTTCTGCCCCCTCGTGATCTCGAGGGAGGTGCCGGTGTTCGTAACCTGGTAATTTTCAAATTCCTTTTCCACCAGCGAAGCGAGGGCCTCCGTCATCTGGGCAACGTATTCCTCGTTTATGGTAAATCCCGATGAAAACTCCAGCGGACGAACGCTGTTCCGGTTAATAAGGCGCGCCCTTGCAAAAAGACCCTCCGTTCTGCCGTAGCTGTAAGCAAGTCCGGCGATATACCCCGCGTCCACTGTGGTCATGGCGTCCTTCACGCTGACCGTAACGCTCTCGGACCCGCAGCAGATCTTCAGCTGTTTTCCCGAGAAATAATTGTCGCTGTAAGCTTCAATGGTATATCTTGCCTCTTCGGTCGTCATTCCTCCGACGTCAATGTCAAAAACCGTGACTCCGGGGTAAATTTTCCCCGACTCGTCCCATTGTCTGACCTCCGCCGCAGTCATCGCGACCCAGATTATAAAAACCAGCACGCACAGCGCCAGCGAACCGACGCAGGACCACACCAGAACCGGGTTCAAACCGAAATACGGACGGCGCTTCGGTTTGACAATATTGACTTCCGTAGTCTCGAATTTCCGCTTTTCCCGCTTTTCGTCAGGAAGCTGTTCAAGAATCCGTTTCCAGTCGCTCAAACCGACTGCCTCCTTTTACTGATGTAAGCGCTGTTTTCGTTCAAAATCCGAAATACTTCTCCGCGTTTTCATAGCAGACGCCGGAAACGATGCGGTCAAGCGCCGTTCTGTCGCAGGGGAATTCTCCCGCGTCGACCCATCCGCCGATGACGTTGCAGAAGATCCTGCGGAAATACTCGTGGCGCGGGTAGGAAAGAAAGCTTCTGGAATCCGTCAGCATTCCGACAAAAGCCGAAAGAAGGTTCATGCTTGCGGAAGTCTTTATCTGCTGCTCCATTCCGTCGCGGTGATCGATGAACCACCATGCGGAGCCGAACTGTGTCTTTGCCCGTATTCCGGCTTCGGTAAAGCAGCCGCACAGGGCGATCATCGGATAAAAATCCTTGGGATTCAGAGTGTAAAGCACCGTGCGCGGAAGCGCGCCCGACGAATCCATCGCGTCGAGAAGTCTCGAAAGGCTGTTGGCGCACTCGTAGTCCGACATGGTGTCAAAACCGGTGTCGCGTCCGATCCGGCCGAACATGCGCGAGGAGTTGTTTCTCATGGAGCCGACGTGAAGCTGCATAGTCCAGTCCATCTCGGCAAACAGCGCCGCAAGCCTGACGATGATCCAGCCCTTGTACCCGTCGGCTTCGGCCTCGGAGAGCTCCGCGCCGTTCATGCGCTTTTCCCATGTGGCCGCAGCCTCCGCATCGTCCGCGATGCGGGCGGGAAGCCTTCCGAAGTCGTGATCCGAAAGCTTTCCTCCCACGGAGGCAAAAAATCTCGCCCGTTTTTCCAGCGCCTTGAAGCAGTCGTCCGCGGAATTGACCGGCATTCCCGCCGCGGCGGAAAGCTTTTCCATGTAGTCCGCAAACTCCGGCTTTTCGATCAGAACCGCCTTGTCCGGACGGAAAGTCGGAAGCACCCTGCAGTTCTCGATCGGATCGGCTGCGATCGCCCGGTGGAAGGAAAGATCGTCCGCAGGATCGTCCGTCGTGCATATAATTCTGACGTTTGACTTTTTAATGAGGTTCTTTGCCGAAAAATCCGGTTTTGCAATGCGGAGGTTCATCTCGTCAAAAAGCCTGTCCGCGTTGCGGCTGTTCAGAGGCTCCGAAATGCCGAAATAGCGCTTCATCTCCAAATGGCTCCAGTGATAAAGCGGATTTCCGATGGCGGTTTCGAGAGTTTCCGCGTAGGCGCGGAATTTTTCCCGCTCCGGAGCGTTTCCGGTTATGAGCGACTCGTCAATACCGTTGAGGCGCTCAAGTCTCCATTTATAGTGATCCCCTCCGAGCCATGCCTCCGTGATGGAGGAAAAGCGCTTGTCCCCGGCGATCTCCGCCGGAGAGAGGTGGCAGTGATAATCTATGATCGGCTGATGCTCCGCAACCTCATGATAGAGAGCTTTTGCGGTTTTTCCGCTGAGCAGAAAATCCTCATTCATAAATTCCATTTGTTTCTTACCTCCAGATTTCATATACAGCCGCATCCGCCGGCAAGGCGTCTTGCAACCTCGTTCACGTTTCCCGCTCCGCAGGCGATAAAAATGTCGCCCTCGCGGAGCTCTTTCTCAAAAAAGCTGCGGCAGTCCGCCAAAGCCGGGATATATTTTGCGCCCGGAACAAGCCTGGCGATGTCTTCCGAAGAGACTCCCAGCGTGTTCGTCTCGCGCGCCGAGAAGATGTCCGTCAGCACCGCAAGGTCGCAGAGCTTCAGCGCCTCGGCAAAGTTTTCAAGCAGCGCCGCCGTCCTGGAATAGGTGTGCGGCTGAAAAAGGCACACAACTCGCTTTTTTCCGATTTTTTTCGCGGTCGAAATCGTCGCGACGAGCTCGTCGGGATGGTGGGCGTAGTCGTCATAGATCTCCGCTCCCCGGTAGGTTCCGAGGTGCTGGAAGCGGCGCTCCATTCCCGGAAAGCTTTCCAGACCCGCTGCCGCAAGCGCCGGCCCGACGCCGTTGCTTATCAAAACGGCCGCCGCGGCGACGGAATCGCTGACATTGTGCATTCCCGGCACCGAAAGATTGATCCGGCAGAGCTTTTCGTCCCCCCGGTAAAGATCATAGCTTCCGCATCCGTTCTGCATCACGATGTCTTTCGCACGGTATTCGCCTTTTTCCAAACCGAAAGTGACGACTCTGCGTTTTCCTTCAAGCCGCTCCGCCGCCTTCATGGCGTTTTCGTTTTCCGCGTTGACAACGACCTCTCCGTCCTCCGGAGTGTTCATGGCAAATTTATAAAACGAATCGACAATCTGTTCGATCCCGCTGTAATAGTCGAGATGGTCGGCCTCCACGTTCAGAATAAGCGCCGTCCGCGGTTTGAGATACAGGAACGACTCGCAGTATTCGCAGGCCTCCGCCACAAACCAGTCGTTTTTTCCAAGGCAGCATACCCCGCCGATCGTCGGAAGCACGGCTCCGATGAAAGCCGTCGGAGCCTGGCCGCTCCGGCACAGAACGTGAGTTATCATTCCGGACGTCGTCGATTTGCCGTGGGTTCCCGAAAC
This sequence comes from Clostridiales bacterium, assembly GCA_016303065.1. Lineage (GTDB taxonomy): Bacteria > Bacillota > Clostridia > Oscillospirales > QAMX01 > SIG499. The sequence continues at coordinate 7,807 of JAEDMJ010000023.1, read as the reverse complement.
CGCAATTGTCCTGCCGTATTCGCTCATTATCTGTCCGAGAACGTCCGGGCGCTCGAGAATCGGTATGCCGAGCTCCCTGGCGCGCACGATGTCCGGCGACGAGTCCTTGATCGCGGCGTTGCGCACGACGATATCCGCGCCCTCAACGGCCTCTGCATCATGGCCGATGTGGACCGGTATTCCGCACTCTCTCAAATGCGCCACAGTCTCCGAATCGTCCCGATCCGTGCCGGACACCACCGCTCCGCGGCGGTGCATCTCCAGAGCGAGCGCGTTCATCATAACGCCGCCGATCCCGATAAAATGTATCCGCTTTCCGTTTTCAGCTGCCCATTCGATCGTGTTCATAAGTCGGCTCCGTTTCCGGTCATTAAACTCTCTGCATCTGGCGGCGGCGGGCGATGTTCGTGGAACCGTCCTGCATGGAAGCGAGGTTGTCGAGCGCCTTGCCGGTGCCGTATGCCACGCAGCTGACTGCATCCTCGGCAACGTGGGTCTCAATTCCCGTGTGCGAGGAGATAAGCTTGTCGAAGCCATAAACAAGGCTTCCGCCGCCGGTCATTGTGATTCCGTTGGTGGAAATGTCCGCCACAAGCTCCGGCGGAGTGTGCTCCATAACGGAGTGAATGGCCTCGATGATGTTGACGGAAACCTCCTCAAAGGCCTCAAGGACCTCGCTTGAGGAGACGACAAAGACCTTCGGAAGCCCCGTCATAAGGCAGCGGCCCTTGACGTCCATGGCGATGTCCTCCGGCCGGGGATAAACGCAGCCGATTTTCATTTTGATCTCTTCCGCGGTGCGCTCTCCGATGAGAACATTGTGCTTTCTGCGGATATACTTGATAAGCGCCTCGTCGAAACGGTCTCCGGCGATCTTGATTGAAGTGGATTCGACAATGCCGCCCAGGGATATGACGGCGATGTCCGTCGTTCCGCCGCCGATGTCGACGATCATGTTTCCGTTGGGCTTTGAAATGTCGATCCCCGCGCCTATCGCCGCGGCGACGGGCTCTTCGATCAGATAAACCTGTCTTGCGCCGGCCTGAAGTCCCGCGTCGAAAACGGCGCGTTCTTCAACCTCAGTGATCCCGCTGGGGACGCAGATGACGAGCCGGGGCTTGAAAAGACGGAAGCCGAGAACCTTCCGGATAAACTCCTTTATCATTCTCTGCGTAACCTCGTAATCTGAAATAACTCCGTCGCGAAGGGGGCGTATTGCGATGATGTTTCCCGGCGTTCTGCCGAGCATGCGCTGGGCTTCCGTTCCGACGGAAAGCATCCGCCCGTTGTCCTTGTTCAGCGCGACGACGCTGGGCTCCCGGAGAACGATCCCCTTTCCTTTGACATAAACAAGTATGGTGGCTGTTCCAAGGTCAATGCCTATATCGTTTGAAAACATCTGTTTCAATCTCCCGTAACTGTAAATTGCTCTGGTTATACACTTTCTCTTCTAAAATTATATAACATATCCGTGTCAAATTCAACCGTTTTGCGGCACACTTCAAAAATTTTCCCTTTCGGACGGTCTTCCCTTTCCGGTTTTTGCCGCAAACAGGGCGCAGATTCTTTTCGGTCCGGCGGAGTCCAGAACAAAAGACGCCTCCCTCACTGTCGCTCCTGTCGTCAGCACGTCGTCGATAAGAAGCACGGTTTTTCCCGAAATATCCGGCGCGCCGCTTTTCACGGAGTACATTCCGATGACGTTTGCCGCTCTCGAGGACGCGTCAAGGCTCGACTGGGGAGGATTGTCCGCCGTCTTTTCAAGCACCGCCTCAGCCGGAACGCCGAGAAGCTCCGCAACCTCCCTTGCCAGAAGCTCCGACTGGTCATACCCTCTTTTCCGCTTTCTCTTTTTGGAAACCGGGATCCATGTGACAATGTCCGGGCGGTACCTGTCCCCGTCCGGAAGAAGGTTCACCGCCCTCCGCCACCTTGCAGCCATGCACCTTGCAAAAGCTCCGGCGTAGGAGCTGCGGTTTGAAAACTTGAACCTGCCAACCGCCCGCTTCACGCCGCCGGAATAGTAAAATGCCGCCGCGGAGAGGGAGACGTATTTTCCCGCGCGTCCGTTTTTTGAAAACTCGCCGCTTTCGCCCTCCGGAGACGGAAGAGTCTCCATGCACTCTGCGCAGAAAACGCAGATATCGCCTTCCAGAATTTTTCCGCAGGCGGGGCAGCGCCACGGAAAGAGTATCCTGAAAAGCGCCGACCGCTTCAGCATGGTTCCGTACCGTTCATGACGGCTATGAGCCGGGTCAGAAGCCCGCTGTATCTTTTGAGCTTCTGACGGTTGTTCACCATCGCGGCGACGGACTCCGGCGACCCGACGATCACAAAAAGTTCCCTTGCCCGCGTCATCGCCGTATAAAAGAGATTTCGGTTCAAAAGCTTCGACCGCTGCAGCGAGGCAACGAACACAACGGCCCGGAACTCGCTTCCCTGCGCCTTGTGCACGGTTATGGCATAGGCGTGCTCCAGCTCGCCCAGCGAGTTGAAGTCGTAATCGCAGGTCTTGTCCGGGAACTCGACCGTCACAGTCTCCGCGGCGGGATTGATGCGCCGGATAACGCCCATATCGCCGTTGAAAACGCCGACGCCGTCGTCCGTCCCTTTCCAGACGATGTCGTAGTTGTTTCGGATCTGCATGACACGGTCGCCCTCCCGGAAGACAACTCCGCCCCAGGCGCGCTCTTTCTTCTCCGGGGACGGGGGGTTCAGTATATCCCTCAGCACCGGATTCATGGCAGTCACACCGTTCTGGTGCTGGCGCGACGGCGTGATGACCTGGATATCGGAAATATCGAATCCCATGTTTTTCGGAAGTCTTTCGGCGCAGAGGGACACGACCGTCTCCGCCACCGCCTCTCCCGAACGGTTGAGAAAGAAAAAGTCCTTTTTGTTGCCGCTGAGGCGCGGGATCTCCCCCCGGTTCACCGCATGGGCGTTCATTATTATGTCGCTCTCCCGGGCCTGGCGGAATATCTCTTCAAGTCTGACGCACGGGACGATCCCGCTCCGGACGATGTCGGAAAGCACCGTTCCGGGTCCAACCGACGGGAGCTGGTCCGGATCCCCGACCAGTATGAGCCTCGCCCCGGATTTCATCGCCCCCATAAGCGCCGCCATAAGGGAAATATCCACCATGGAAGTCTCGTCCACGATCACCGCGTCCGCATCCAGCGGATTTTTTACGTTTCTCGAAAAAGCCGTTCCGTCGGCCGTATAGATAACCTCCAGAAGCCTGTGTATTGTCTTTGCTTCCCGGCCGGTCAGTTCGCCGAGCCTTTTTGCGGCGCGTCCTGTCGGCGCGGCGAGAACGACTTTCGAGCCCATTCTCCCAAGAAGCTCGACCATGCCCCTGACCGCAGTCGTCTTTCCCGTTCCGGGGCCGCCGGTAAGCACAAGGCAGGCTTCCGAAACCGACGCGAGTATTGCTTCCTTCTGTTTTTCGGAAAAGCGTATGCCCTCTTCCCGCTCGATCTCGTCCACCGCCGCAGCCGCCCCCCTCGGCGCGCCGGTCTTCAGCGAGGAAAGAAAGGCAAGCCGCTGCGCCACAAAGCACTCGCTCTCATAGAGCCTTGAAAGGTAACAGACCCGCTCCCCTTCGATACGGCAGCAAACGATCTTTTCCGACGAGGCAAGCTGCTCCATAACGTCCCTTACAAGCTCCGGATCCACCCCGAGGAACTGAACGGTCGCCGCGGCGAGCCGGTCAAAGGGAATATAGACATGTCCCTCGTTCTGGTTGAACATCAGTTCGTATATTATTCCCGCGGAAACGCGGCAGTAATCTTCGTTTTCAAATCCCAGCTCAAATGCAAGCCGGTCCACTCGCCCGAATTCTGCGGCAAAGGGCTCGAGCGCCAGTATATACGGATTCTGTGTGATCACTTCCCGGCTTGACGCGCCGAATTTTTTGTACACCGCCACGGCGGTGTACATTTCAATGCCGTAGGCGGCAAAAAATGCCATGAGCTCCCGGACGGCAAATTTTGAAGCCAGCTCCGCCGAAATGCTCCTTGCCCGGCCGGGCGTCATGCCCTTGATCTCGGTGAGCCTCTCCGGCTCGTCCCTAATGACGTCAAAGACGGATGCGCCGAATTTTTCGACAAGCTTTCTCGCCGTGGAGGGGCCGATGCCCTTTATCGTCCCCGAAGAAAGATAACGGATTATCGCTCCCGCCTCAGCAGGAAGAACCCGTTCAATCGTATCGCACTTGAACTGCTGTCCGAAGGTCGGATGAAAGACAAAAACTCCCTCCGCAAAAATCGTTTCCCCTTCTCCGGGATATGGTATAGTGCCCACGACGGTGACCCGGGCGCCCTCGGGAACTTCCACCTCGATGACCGAATACCCGTTTTCTTCGTTTGAATATATGACGGAGACGATATCTCCCGTCAGGCTCTCGAGCATACCTTCTCCGTTTTCCATACCTGCGGCAACCCTCCGAACATCATTTCTTCGTATATTCTACTATAAAGAACGCCCAAAAGCAAGCTGTATATGCCGCAACGGCTTCCGAAGTCTTTTTTTGTCGTTCGTGACGCTTGCAATTCCGGATATTATGTGTTATCATACTAAAAATAAACTGGCTTGTTCTGCACTTTGCCGGTGAAGGGTGATTTTTCTATGGAAGATAATGTCAAAAAACTGATTCAATACAGCGCAATAAAGCCCACGGGTTCGCTCACTCTCGGCTCATACCTCGGAGCGATCAAAAACTGGTGCGGACTCTGCAGCGAATACAGCAGCATTTTCTGCATTGCCGATATGCACTCCATAACGATCCGCATGGATCCCGCCGTTCTCAGGCGCAACACGCTTGAACAGCTTGCCTATTATATTGCCAGCGGACTCGATCCGGAAAAGTGCATTTTTTATATCCAGAGCCATGTCCACGAACACGCGGAGCTTTCCTGGGTTCTGGGCTGTTATTCCATGTTCGGAGAGCTTTCGCGGATGACCCAGTTCAAGGACAAATCCGCCAAAAACGCCGACAACATAAACGGCGGGCTCTTCACCTACCCCGTGCTCATGGCCGCCGACATTCTCCTTTACAACACGGACATCGTCCCCGTCGGCGAGGACCAGCGCCAGCATGTTGAGCTCTGCCGCGATATCGCCAACCGCTTCAACGGCGTTTACGGCGAAACGTTCAAGCTCCCCAAAGCCGTCCTTCCCAAGGTCGGCGCAAAGGTCATGAGCCTCACCGAGCCCGACAAGAAGATGTCGAAGTCCGACGACAGCGACGCGGGTTCGATTCTTCTCAAGGACACCGACGAGGTCATCATGCGAAAGTTCAAGCGCGCCGTCACCGACTGCGAGACCTGCGTCAGATTCGACGCCGAAAACAAAAAAGGCGTTTCAAACCTTATGGCCATATATTCCTGCGTCACGGGAAAGAGCTTTGACGAGATCGAACGCGAATTTGACGGCAAGGGCTACGGAGTTTTCAAGCCCGCCGTCGGCGAAGCCGTCTGCGATACGCTGCGTCCCATCCGCGAGGAGGCGAACCGGATCCTCGCCGACAAGGCGTATCTTGAATCCGTCTACGCCGAGGGCGCGCGCAAAGCCTCGCAGATCGCCTCACGCACGCTTTCAAAGGTCTATAAGAAGGTCGGATTCGTAAAAAAGCCCTGACGGCGGTTTTCTCTCCGATTTCACGCAAGGCCGCAGTCATCCCCCAAGGAGAAACTCTTTTATGCCGATTATTTCCCAAAAAGACTACATAATTGCGGCAGCGGCGTTTATAACAGCTTTTGCGATCGCGCTTATCTCGACCCCCTCCATGCGAAAGCTGGCGTTCAAACTTAATGTTATCGACGTTCCCCGCGACGAACGCCGGATGCACAAAACTCCCGTTCCGCTTCTGGGCGGCATCGCCATCGCCCTTGCCTTCATCGTCTGCGCGCTCATCTTTGCAAATCGTTCGCCCCAGCTTTTCGGAATCCTTCTCGGCGGAGCGCTCATAACCGCTCTCGGCGCGTTAGACGACAAATTCGACATTCCTGCCGGCTGGAAGCTTCTGGCCCAGTTTGCAATCGCCGCGGTCCCGGTTCTCTTCGGACTGCGCATCGACCGGATCAACGACGTGTTCCGCATCTTTACCGAAGAAGGCGGACGCATAAGCCTCGGAATCCTCTCCGTCCCGCTGACGATGATCTGGATTGTCGGGCTCACAAATGCGGTCAACTTTATCGACGGTCTTGACGGACTTGCCTGCGGAGTGTCGTTTATCTCCGGAGTGTCGATCTTCATAATTTCGATGAAGCTCGGAGACGCCAACTCCGCGATACTTATTGCCTGTCTCTGCGGCGCCTGTCTGGGATTTCTCCCCTATAACACAAACCCTGCAAAAATCTTCATGGGCGACGCCGGCGCGCTGTTTCTGGGCTACACCCTCGCAACGCTGAGCATACTCGGGCTGTTCAAATGGTATTCATTCGTCTCTTTCGGAATTCCCTTTCTGGTTCTCGCAATCCCGATCTTCGACATATTTTTCTCCATCGTCCGCCGGATCCTTCACGGAAAAAACCCCATGAAGGCTGACCGCGGACATGTTCACCAACAGCTCATCGACCTCGGACTAAACCAGAAGCAGGTCGTCGCCATATTCTACTGTCTGAGCGCAACCCTCGGCCTTGTGAGCGTTCTGATCTCCGGACAGAATCTTTTCCGCCAGATCATTGCCATTATAATCGCCGTTTCGGCACTTCTCCTTTCGCTTTTTCTCTTTCTCCACAGGGAAAAGACCCTCCGGAAGAAGAAGCTCGGGGAACAGGCGGAAAACAGAGAAAACGGTTCTTCTACGGAGAACCGCGGCTGAGCCGGCTTCTTATGTGTGCAGTATGTAAGGGTACAGCAGCACCGCCAGCGCGATAAGCATTTCCACGCTGTCGTCGCAGTCGCAGACGATCAGCACCGCGATCACCAGCAGCACCAGCTCCCGGTTGTCCCTTATGAGGTTTCTTATATAGTCCACCGAACCGAGAAGGTCCTTTCCCGGCGGCGCGGCGGACGGCTTTTCCTGCGGTTCTTTTTTTGCCGGCACCCATTTTCCGTCTTTAAGGCTGATCCTTTCCCACTCGACCGGCTCATAGTGCCCAAACATCATAGTAAGCCCACCTCCGGCAAGATACATTTCACTGCCTTTGCAATGCGTATGGCGAGGATCGCTCTGTCCACCGTCCCGGCGCTTTTTCCGTCCGAAAGCGGTTTGAGCGCTTTAAGCATTCCGATCCGCCGCTCGTCGCCGCGGAACCCCTCCATTGCCTTCCCGAGCACGGAAGCAAGCTCGCGGCTCATTCCCGTCTCTTCCGCCGCGCCCGAAAACGGCGGATCCGGGGCAAGGGCTTCGGCGGTTTCGCTTTCCGTCCGGGCTTCGCCGCCTTCCCCGCTCCGGCTTCCGAGCCCGCGCGCGATCTCCGCGATTTTTGCCATCGTTTCGGGAGAGTTCAGAATTTTTTCGAGCTTTCCGTCGGCAAGCTCCATCCCGTGCTCACTTCCTTAACTTCCGTTTTTTTCAGATCCCGGTTATGCCGGCGATTTTTTTCACAAGCTCCCGCCCCTCCGGAGTGGACAGCAGCGTTTTCAGCATGGCAGCCGCCGCGTCGGTCTTTCCCGAATTAAGGGCCTGCGCGGCGCGTTCCACATTGTCGGTTCCGCTTTTTCCCAGCGATGCGATAAGCCTTTTTCCCTCCGCCGATTCCGCAAACTCCAGGAGCCGCCCCAGATTGTCGGCAAGCTTTTTCCCGTTGGGAAGCTTTTCCGCGGACCTGGCGAGTTTTTTCGCGTTTTTTTCCATATC
>JAEDMJ010000066.1 GCA_016303065.1 Clostridiales bacterium | reverse complement strand
GGTTTTCCATTTCGAGTCAGCCCCGTTATGACCACTTCGATACCTCTCCGTATATGTCAACCCGCCAAGGCGGGATCGACGCAAATATTCAGCTTTATCAGAATTCCCGTCGGAACTCAGGGGTGCGCGCCGGAAGGCCGATTTTCAAAAAAACGCACAGACAGAATTTGACTGCCGGAAGCCCGGCTTGCGTTTTGCAAAGAAGCTTCCGGGCAGAACGCGGCTATGAGAACTTCGGCATACGCCGCGCTCACTGTCCACCGCACGCAAGCAAATCAAGCCTAATAATAATATCACAGTATTTTCGTTTTGTCAATGCCCGCCTCGCTAAAAAACGGACATTTCACCTTCTTTTGGCTGTGGCTTCCAAAGAGCGCAGCGTCAGTCTCTGCTTCGGAATTTTTGAAGCTGAATAAACATAAAAAATCCTCTGCACCACTACACAAGCCTCAGACTATGTGATATAATATAGAAAATCAAATAAATTGCAGAGGTTTTGACATGTCCGAAAATAATATCCCGAAGAGAAGCGAGGTCCCCCTGGAACTGACCTGGAACCTGAAAGATATGTTTGAAAGCGACGAAGACTGGATGGCTGAATACGAAGCTCTGAAGACATATCCCGAAAAAATAACCTCACTGAAAGGCACACTTGGCCGCAGTGCGGACGACCTTCTCGCATATTTCCGTCTTGATGACGAGCTCGAGCTTCGCCTCGGCAAATTCTACGGTTATGCAAGCTGCAAAGGCGACGAGGACACCGGAAACAATTTTTACCAGGATCTGCGCGGAAAGGCGACAAGCACTTATGTCGCAATTTCGAGCGCCGCCGCTTTCGCCACGCCGGAGATCATGGCCATTCCCGAAGAAACGCTCACAGCGTTCTACGCAGAACGCCCCGAACTTGAAACCTATCGACGCAGTCTTTACCGCATCCGCCGCCGCTGTGCACATATTCTGACGCCTGCCGAGGAAACGCTTCTGGCCTCCGCCGGCGAGATGGCGGAGGCTCCCGAAAGCATCGGAAGCATGTTCCGCAACGCCGACTTGAAATTTCCATCCGTCACCGACTCTGACGGAGTTTCCCATCCCCTCACCAACGGGTCGCTGGTCCCCCTTCTCGAATCCCCCGACCCCGCCTTCCGCAGGCAGGTCTTTGAAACCTATTACAGCCGTTTGGGAGAGTACAAAAACACCGTTGCTTCAACTCTTGACTTCCAGTTCAAACAGCTTCGCTTTTTCGCCAACGCCAGAAAGTACTCCAACACACTTGAAGCTTCTCTTGACCGCACGGAAGTCCCCGTCTCGGTATACCACGCGCTCATTGACGCCGTCCACGCCAACATGGACAAGATGTACCGCTATGTCGCTCTCAGAAAAAAGCTTCTCGGCCTTGACGAGCTTCACATGTACGACGTCTATACTCCGATCGTCGCCGACGCCGCCGAAAAGATACCTTTTTCCCAGGCAAAAGACACCGTGCTTGAAGCGCTCGGCGTCCTCGGCGAAGACTATACCGCCATGCTCCGCGAAGGCTTTGAGAACCGCTGGATAGATGTTTACGAAAACGTCGGCAAACGCGGCGGAGCATATTCTTCCGGAAACAGCCGTCCCCACCCGTATGTGCTTTTGAACCACAAGGACAATCTTGACAGCCAGTTCACCCTTGCTCACGAAATGGGCCATGCGCTCCACAGCTATTTAAGCTGTAAAAACCAGCCGGTCTCCACAAGCGACTACGTTATCTTTGTGGCCGAAGTCGCCTCTACCTGCAACGAAATTCTGCTCATGCACCACCTCCTCAAAAAAACCTCCGACAAACGCCAGCGCGCATATCTCATCAACCACTTCCTCGACCAGTTCAAGGGCACGCTTTTCCGTCAGACCATGTTCGCCGAGTTTGAGCTCGAAATGGGCCGTATGTCGGAACGCGGCGAGGCTCTCACCGCAGACGCACTCTGTACAAAATACCACGAGCTAAACAAGCTCTACTTTGGTCCGGATATGATCTCCGACGACGGAATTGCCCTTGAATGGGCACGCATCCCCCACTTTTTCTACAACTACTATGTTTTCCAGTATGCGACCGGTTTTTCCGCCGCAGTCGCCATAGCCAACCGTATCCTCAGCGAAGGCGCTCCGGCTGTTGCAGATTACAAAAAATTCCTGTCCGGCGGATGCAGCACCGATCCGATCTCGCTTCTGAAAATCGCCGGCGTCGACATGAGCACTCCCGCGCCCGTAAACGACGCGCTGAAGCTTTTCGGAGAGCTTCTCGACGAAATGGAAGCGTTGAGCTGACCTCCCCCCCAAATAAACTGACTATACAAAAATCAGCGCGGACAGCCTCTTAAAAGAGGCTGTCCGCGCTTACGCTATAAAAACTCACCGGAAATTTCCGGACGGTCAAAGCCCGTTTCCGGTTTTTTTGGGGTAAATCTCAAAACGCTTTACAGGCTCAGATTTTCTTTGTCAGCGGACCGTCTCCGTCCCACCGTTAAGAAACAGAGCCTTTTTCTGTTCGTTCAGAGGTCTGAGCTTTCTCCACTCTATGTATTTTCCGTAGTCATATGCGTGCCTCAGCTCCGCGTCAGCATCCCCGCTCAGATCCGAAAAAGTCTTCACAAAGCTTTCTTCCTGGGCAAAAAGCACCGCCGCCTCGGTGTTGAGCCACGGAAATCTGACAAAGTATACCGTTCCGTTTTTAACACAGCCGATCCCCGCGTTCACCGTCGCGTCCTCAAAGCAGGAGCTTTTGCCCTCCGAGCTGACCGCCGAAACAGTCCACTCGCCTCCGCGCCTGTCAAGGGTCACAGTCACCGTAAAATCCTCAAACTGCACCGGAAGCACCCAGACGTATTCGCACTCCCAAAGAGCCTCAAATCCCTCGTCGCCGGAAAGAGCGTTTTCAAATTTTTCTGATGCGATCCACACCCGGTAAATCCCGTCGGGATCGATATCCTCCGCTTCAAAACAGCCGTAATGTCCGACGGAAAGCCCGAGCTCCCCGCACTTTCTCTCCAGAACGGAATTTATACCGCCGGCAACCTCTCCCCTAAGACGGTATAGCTCATCGAAATCGCCAGTATCGGATGCGCGCTCCGTGGCATATTCCGTATTTCCGACGCCAAAGACATATATTCCACCGGTAAGCACCAGCAAAAGGCACAGCCATGCGGCGCACAAAACCGAATTTCTCTTCTTCACTTTTTATCTCCTTTTGAGAAAAGCACCATGCCCGTAATTTTCTGTGACATTATATATGCAGCCGCTTTTTTTGTCAACAGCAATTTGTCCAAAAAAGTGAAGCTTCCAAAATATTTAATATTTTTGAAATAAATACAGATATTTGTGTTTCAAAAAATTAAAAACCGCGGAAGAGCTCGGCTGAGCTCTTCCGCGGTTTCCGCTGACTCCGTTATCAGAAATCAGTTTCTCTTTCCCTGATACCCGCGGTATTCCTGCGGGCCTTCAAAAAAGCTGATCCCGCCGCGGCATCTCTTGAGGTATTCAAGAGCCGTGACCTGCGCCGTCCACTCCATGTCGTCGTAGTGAACAGGGTCGTGATAGCCCTCGATGTCGCACGCACCCTTAAACCCGTTCTGGATAAGGATTGTGAAAACGTCGGCCCAGTTTGTGTCGCCAAATCCGGGGGTCCGATTCCAGCAGAACGCCTTCGGCCCGCGGATTCCGTGCCCGCGCACCACATCCCATGCCACGGTTCCGTCTTTTCCGTGCACGTGAACGACCTTTTTTGCCCAATGTCTAAGCTGCATGATCGGGTCGGCCAGAGCCTCGATCGCATGGCACGGCTCCCACTCCAGACCGAGGGCTGGACTTCTGACCGCGTCAAACATGAGCTCCCAGGCCTCCGGGCAGTATGCAATATTGCCGCTTCCGCCCCGCCAGCCGCCGCCGCAGCCCTCAAATCCGATCCTGACTCCGTTCTCCTCCGCCAGGGCAGCCAGGGGCTCCCACACGGCTTTGAACTGCGGGATGGTGTCCGGAATTGTCTTTGCCGGATCGGCTCCGGCAAAAGCGCCGATCGTGCCGCAGCCGAGGAGCTTTGCGTTTTTAACCAGGAGCTCAAGCCCCTTCCTGTCGGTTTCGGAGATTATCGGATTTTTGTAAAAGCCCATGCAGGAGATCTTTCTTCCGTCAAGCACGGGGAGAAGCTCTTCGGCATAGCGCTGAAAATCAAATTTCTCCGGAACGACTCCGTTGAAATCCAGTTCATAGCACTCAAAGCCCTTCGGATTGAGCTGGGGGATCATCGCCGGCGCCTGCGCTGCCGGGATCAGTGTTCCGATCTCTATGTCAAACATTTTGCTCTCCCCGGATATTTACAGAAGAACTTCGCGTCCGCTCTCCGCAGATTTGTAGATCGCCTGGAGAATTTTTATCATGTCAATTCCCTGCTCGGGAACATAGTCCTTCTCGGCGTTGTCGAGAACGATGGACGTAAAGTGACGGAGCGCGGCGTCGTGACCGTTGCACTTGCTCACACTGTGGCGCATCGTGTCGAAAAGCTTTCCGTTCTCTTCGGAATATATTTCGGCGTCTCCGTTGTCAAACCAGGTCATGCCCGCTTTTGTTCCCCTCAGCTCCACGAAACGCTTCTCCTGCTTTATATTGGAAGCCCAGCTGAATTCGATCTGGAGGCAGGCTCCGTTGTCAAAACGGATAAAGCCCATAGCAAGGTCTTCCACGTCGAACGTACCGTCGGACTTTGCATCTCCGAACTTTGAATTTTCGCTGTCGGACTCCGAATCGTCGTTTGCAAACTTGGTATAGGTGCAGCCGGAAACGGCGACAGGCTTCGGATTTCCCATAAGCCAGATCGAAAGGTCGATCATGTGAACGCCAAGGTCAATGAGCGGACCGCCGCCGGATTCCGACTTTGTCGTGAACCAGCCGCCCTTCCCCGGAATGCCGCGGCGGCGTATCCATCCGCAGCGTCCGCAGTATATCTCTCCCGCTCCGCCGCCGCTGATGAAGCTCTTCAGGTACTGGGAATTTTCGTAGTAGCGGTTGTTTCTCATGACCATGAGAACGCGGTTGTTTTTCTCGCTGGCTTCCTTCATCTTCAGAGCTTCCTCGACGGAGACCGCGTCAGGCTTCTCACAGAAGACGTGCAGACCGTGCTCAAGGGCATACACCGCGATGACCGAATGCATGCGGTTCGGCGTCGCAATGTCCACCGCGTCAAGCTTTTCATTGTCGATAAGCTCGCGGTAGTCGGTGTAAATCGCAATGTCGTCCCGTCCGAGTTCCTTCGCCGCGTTGACGCAGCGCTCTTCGATGATGTCACAGAGCGCGACAAGCTCAATGCGCGGGTTTTTCGCGTGGCTTGAATAGAGATGGAAGCTTCCCATTCCGCCGACGCCGATGAGTGCAATTCTCAGTTTTTCCATTTTTCTTCCTCCGCAATATTACCCTTCCCGGCGGCAGGCCGCCGAAAAAATTTTGAACCTCAATCTTCGTTTTTTTGCGCTGTCCCGGCCGGCTTGTTTGCGAATGTTCCGGCTTCCACCTGATCCATTGTGACGCCCTCCAAAAAAATCAGCTTTTCCGTGAGAAGCTTTGAAAAACCCGCCATGACGGCGTAAGCATATATCAGATCGCTGACTTCCATCTCCGAACCGTCCTCAACCCTTTCCGGATGAAAGACCGGTTTTCCGACCTCGCGCACCTGCTCAATAAAGCTTTTTGCCGCGAAGCAGTGGCGTTCGACATATCTTCCGTATATCGTCCGGACTTCGTCCTCCGTGATATCCATGGGAATGAGCCTCTGGACCATTGCAATGCTGAGCGTCTGTTTAAGCGTGCAAATCATGACAAGGTACGCAATATGCACGCGGTAATACTTCTTTTTCACCGGTTCCGGCATAATTTTCATGCGCACATAGTTGTTAACGGTCGTCGGCGTGATGATTTTTTCGTCCTTGATCTCCGGCGGGTAATAGTCCAGATATTGAGTGATAAGCCCTATCACCTGATCCATATAAAGACCGATGTTTGGGATTTCACTCCAGGCGGGAAGCCGGTAGGCTTCGAGATATCTCTCCCACCTTCTCAGTTTGCCGACAACAAGTTCTCTGTCATAATCCAAGGCAAGTTCCCTCCACTTCCACTGCTTAGGCAATTATAACACATGCAGGGCATTTGTGCAAGGTTTTATCGGTGATTTTTACATTTGATTTAATTTTCAATATGTGATAACATAATATCAAATACTATATATAATTGTATCAGCTCTTTGTAATATCGCAATCAATACACGCTGTTGAAGAGGGGCATATTAATGGACAGAAAATTTATCCTTTCCTGCGAATCCACAGTCGACCTTCCTTACTCCTATGTTTCCGAACGGGATATTCCTGTTCTCTTTTACGAATACACGGTCGGCGACAAAAAATACGTGGACGATATGGGACGCGATCCGGATGCTCTTCCGAACTTCTACGCAATGCTGGACAACGGAGCTCTTCCCGTCACGACCCAGGTAAATCCGCAGAAATACCTCGAGTATTTTGAATCCGTCACCCAGAGAGGCGATGTGCTCCACATCGCCTTCAGCTCCGGCCTCAGCGGCTCGGTGAACAGCGCGTTCATTGCCGCAGAGATGTTCCGCGAGCAGCACCCCGACCGCCGGCTCAGGATCATCGACTCCACCTGTGCGTCCTCGGGCTACGGTCTGCTTGTGGATATGGCTGCGGATATGCGCGACGGCGGAAGCACCCTTGACGAGGTCGAAGCCTGGGTCATGTCCGTAAAGGACCGCATCCAGCACCAGTTCTTCACCACGGACATGAAGTTCTTCCGCCGCAGCGGCCGCGTTTCCGGCGCCACCGCAACAATCGCCACAATACTCAATATCTGCCCCCTCATGCGAATCGACTTAAAGGGCAGCATCAACGCTTACAGCAAAACCCGCGGAAGAAAGAACGCCATCGCCGAAACGATCCGCGAAATGAAAAAGCACGCCGAAAACGGCACCGATTACAGCGGAAAGTGCTTTATCAGCCACTCCAACTGTCTTGCCTCCGCCAGGGAGACCCGGGACGCCATATACGAGGCATTTCCAAATCTCAAAGACAGAGTTACCATCTGCGACATCGGAACGATCATTGCGTCCCACTGCGGTCCGGGAACCGTCGCGGTGTACTTCGTCGGAGACCGGCGCATTCCGTGACCGGGATTTCAAAACAGACAAAACCTCCCACCAATAGGCAAAACGCCGTGCACCTGGCCCTCTCCTCTGCTTTGTGCGCGGCGTTTTGCCGTTTTATTTTCCCAAAAAACTTTCCCATCTTGAAATCCATCCGGATTATGCTATAATCTATATATACTTTTCGTAAACGGAGGCTGGGACGTGGCTGAGAGTTTTTCAAAAACACAGCGGCTTTTTCTCTCCGCATTGGCCGCGGGCGTCAGGGGCAAAGAGCTCTGTCTGACGGCGGAAGACGCGTCCTGCGCGGAGCTCGCGGAGCTTTCCACCCTTGCCCGTGCCCACAAGCTCCTTCCGCTGGTCTTCGAGTCCGTCCGCCGCTCTCCCGCAGCGCAAAACTGCGCCCGATGGCAGGGCGAGACGAAAAGCGCGGTCATCCGCCAGGTGTTTGTCCAGACGGCGGCTTCGGAAAGCCTTTTCCAGGTGACCGAAGCTCTGCAAAAGGCGGAGCTTCGCATTCTCTGCGTAAAGGGCGCGCTCTGCCGAAACCTCTATCCCGCTCCGGAGCTTCGCCCCAGCCGTGACGAGGACATTCTCGTCCATCCCGACGATTTTCCCGCCTGCTGCGACGTGCTCGGAGCGCTCGGATTTTCATGCGGCAAAAACGCGTCCGGAGAGTCCCCGGTGCTGGCTTTCACAAGCGGCGTCAGCCCCCTCTGCATCGAGCTTCACAAAAGTCTTTTTCCCGAAGATTCCGAGGTTTACGGCCCGTTCAACCGCTTTTTTTCCGAAGCCTTTGAACGCGCAGAAACCTACACGCTGGGTTCCCGCACACTCGCTTCGCTCTCCCCGACGGATTTTCTCCTTTATCTCATCCTTCACGCTTACAAACACTTCGTCCACTCCGGCTTCGGAGTCCGTCAGGTGTGCGACATCGCTCTTTGGGCCGACAGATTTTCCGAACAAATCGACTGGGAACGGCTTTTTGCAAAATGCCGCGACGCCCGCGCCGCGGTGTTCGCCGCCGCGGTCTTTGAAACCGGAAGAAAATATCTCGGAATATCCCCGCGGCTTGGCTCCGGGCTTGAAACTCTGCACCCCGATCCCGACCCGCTGCTTTCCGATCTTCTCTCCGCGGGTGTCTACGGTTCCTCCGACGAAGACCGGCTCCATTCTTCCTCCGTAACTCTCGCTTCTGTCGCCGCCGACAGAAAGCAAAAAAGGGAAAGCCTTGCCCCGGTGATCTTTCCCGGCGCAAAAAAGCTTTCCGCCCGCTATCCCGTGCTTGAAAATCACGCGTATCTGCTGCCGTTTTGCTGGCTCCACC
>JAEDMJ010000065.1 GCA_016303065.1 Clostridiales bacterium | reverse complement strand
ATATCATATTATTTCGTTTTGTCAATACCCTTTTGAAGCTTTTTGCGAAAAGACTCCGTCAGTTTTCAAGCCAGAGGGCGGAGAGCCTGAGCATTGCTTCGCAGTCGGCAAGGGCGGCCGTCGAAGAAGGGGCGTGGATATAGCGCGCCGGGACGCTGAGTCCTGCGCAGGCGATCCCCGCGCGGCTGGGGATTATGCTTTTTGCGTTTGTTCCGCCGGAGATGATGCGCTTTGACTGCCAGGGGATTTTGTTTTCGGTTGCAAGGGCGCGGAGCTTTTCGGTCATTTCGGCGTTGTAGATAGCAGAGTCCTTGATGTTGATGACGACGCCGCCGTTCTGGAGACAGACGCGCTTGTCGCCGGAAACGCCGGGAATATCCGCCGCGGTAGTTCCCTCAAGAATAAGCGCCTGTGCCGGGTCGGCAGAGAAGCACGCGCCCTTTACGCCGGCGCCGCCGACTTCTTCGCGGGTGGAAAATGAAAACACGGTGTCGTGGGAAAGTTCGATTCCGGAGAGGAGGTGGCGGAGCATGACGGCGCAGCCGATTCTGTCGTCGATGGCCTTCGATTTGAAGTAACCGTTTCCAAAAAGAGACGGCGCTGTGTCAAAAGCGGCGAAACAGCCGGGAGAAACATATTTTTTGGCCTCGTCGGCAGAACGTGCGCCTATATCCGCAAAAAGCTCCGGAACTTTGACAGCCTTGTCGGAGCCCTTGGAAAGGTGGACGGGACAGATGCCGACAACGCCCGGAATAACGCCTTTTTTGCCCCTGACGCGTATTTTCTTTCCGGGGACGATCCGGGAGTCAAAGCCGCCGACGGGGGCAAGCTTCAGATATCCTTCCGAGGTCACGGACGTGACAATGAAGCCGACCTCGTCCATGTGGGCGTCGATCATGCGCGTGACGCTGTGGTCCTTTCCCTGTCTGAAGACAGCCGCGTTTCCGAGCCTGTCCACGCGGACTTCGATTCCGGCGGGGGAAAGCGTGTCGCGGATGTACTCTGCGACGCGCCCCTCGTCCCCGGACACCCCGTCTATTGAGCAGAGCTCAGTCAAAAGTTCGATGAGTTTTTTCATCTGAGGTCGTCTCCCTTCGTGCGGCGTATAAATTCGGAAAGCAGTTTCACTGCGGCGTCGGAGTCGGACGGGTCGCAGACCTCGACCGGAGTGTGCATATTTCTTATGGGAACTGAGATCACGGCGGTGGGGATTCCGCAGCGGGTTATCTGAACCGGAGTGGCGTTTGTTCCGGTGCTTGTGCCGTAGACTTCGGGGGAGCATCCGATCTCCAGCTCTCCGGCGAGGTCAAAGAGTCTGTCCGTGAGGGTTCGGTCCGTGAAAGGCCCGACGCAAAGCGTAACTCCCGAGCCGAGGTCAAAGGTCGCCTCCCCGGGGGCGTCGGGCTGGCTTCCGAATGTCACGTCAAGAACGATGCAGGCGTCCGGGGAAAGGCTGAACGCGGCGGGCCCGGCTCCCACGCAGCCGGTCTCCTCGCAGACGGTAAGGGCGAGGGCGATGTCGAAATCAAGCTTTTCACCCGACACGGCCTCAACGGCGGCCAGGGCGGCCCGGAGGCAGAGGCGGTTGTCGAAGGCCTTGCCTGCAAGGCGGCCGTTCAAAAGGCTGAAGCCTTTTGCGGCCAAAACGGCGCAGTCCCCGGGGGAAACAAGCTTTTCTGCTTCTTCGGAGGACATACCGATGTCTATGGAGAGGTCGGTAAGCTTCGGATAGGTCTCCATTTCGGCGGCGGTCTGGAGGTGGGGCGGGAGCGTGCACACTATGCCGGGCAGGTTTTCGCGGCCCAGAACAGTGACCTCGGCGTTTATCAGGGTTCTGACGTCGGGAGAACCCAGGGCGTTAAACTTCAGAAAGCCTTCGCCGGTGACGGAAGTGATTATGAGCCCAACCTCGTCGCAGTGGGCGTCTATCATCAAAAGCGGGGCGTTTTCGCGTCCGGAACGCAGGATCCCGATGAAGTTCCCCAGTGCGTCGGTGCGGAATTCGTCGAAAAGGTGGGAATAGTTTTTGATGACAAAATCCGTAACCGCTTTTTCAGAGCCTGACGGGCCGGGAAGATTTGCCAGGGCGAAAAAAGACTCAGCTTCCATTTTTTATATGTTCCTTTCTCTTTATTTCAATTCTCAGTCGGGAAGGACCAAGTCGGCGATGTGGGGCCTGTGGTCGGAGGCGATGACGGGCGGGATATCGGCGCAGAGGATTTCGAATTCTCCCGAGGCGAAGATATAGTCTATCTTCATCCGCGGACGGTCGGAGGGGAAAGAGAGCTTTTTTTCGGTCATGACGGACGCCGTGTCCCGGAGCCGAGAAAATATCGGCGCAAGGAGACCGTCGTCCGGCGTCATGTTGAAATCTCCGCAGAGGATGACGGGCTTTTCCGTGCTTTCAAGGACAGTGAGCACCGTTTTTACCGCCAGCTCCTTTTCCGGAAGGGAAAGACCGAAGTGGGAACCGAGGACGGCGTATTTCCCGAAGTCCGCCGCAATGATGCAGCGGGTCTCGTAAGCGGCGTTGGGATCGTCTCTCACGAGGGGATCGGGGATCATGACCGTTCTGCACGACTCCATGGGGCGCCTGGCCACGATTGCGTTGCCATAGGGGCTTCCGTCGACTATGGTTGCGGGACGGAATGCGAAAAACGGCATTCCGGCAAGCTCGGCGATAAGCTTCGCCTGGTCTTCAAAGACGACCCGGGCGCCGTCCTGGTGCCCGTAAACCTCGTTCAGTACGCAGAAATCCGGGTTGAAGGCGCGGATTGTGTTCGCCATAAGCTCGGGATTGAGGCTGCCGTTCATAAAGTCCACCGTATGCTGGATATTGAAAGTCATGGCCCTGATTTTCATCGCTTTGCCGTCCTCTCAGTCGTTTGTATTTGAAATATTATATCACGGAAGCTTCTGCTTTGGCAAGATGCAATAACAAAACCGGAAAAACAGCCCGCAAGATTGACACTAAAAAAGTTGACTTTCCGAAGGAAGGCAAGTATAATTATGATGTACATAAAATGTGCTTTTTTGGAGGTATAAAAATGAAGTACGACCGCGTTTACAATTTTTCGGCCGGTCCCTCAATGCTGCCGCTGCCGGTTCTTGAGAAAGCTTCGTCTGAGATGATGAACTACCGGGGAAGCGGTATGTCGATCACTGAGATGAGCCATCGATCTAAAACATATGATGCGGTCATCTGCGGCGTGGTGGATTCGATCCGCCGTGTTATGAACATTCCCGATAATTACAGCATTCTGCTGCTTCAGGGCGGCGCTTCCGCCCAGTTTGCGATGGTCCCGATGAACCTTATGACCGGCTCCAACAGTGCGGACTATGTTGTCACCGGTCAGTTTTCCGGAAAAGCATGGGAGGAAGGAAAAAAGTACGGCACAGCAAATCTTGCCGCAACTTCCAAGCCCGCAAACTTTACATATATCCCTGCTCAGGAAGAGCTCAAGCTCTCTCCCGACGCCGATTATGTTCACATCTGCTTCAACAACACGATCTACGGCTCAAAGTGGAATTATATTCCCCGGACCGGAAACGTGCCCCTTGTTGCAGACATGAGCTCCTGCATCATGTCCGAGCCCGTTGACGTCAGCCGTTTCGGTCTCATCTATGCCGGAGCCCAGAAAAACCTTGCTCCCGCCGGCGTTACGGTCGTTATCGTCAGAAACGACCTTATGGGCAAGGCCATGCCCAGCACCCCCGCCGTTTTCGATTACGCGACCCAGGCGAAGAACAACTCCATGTACAACACTCCGCCCTGCTTCCCGATATATATGATCGGCCTTGTGCTTGACTATATCGAGGCGGAAGGCGGTCTTGAGGCCATGAAAGAGCGCAACGAAGCCAAGGCCAAGCTGCTCTACGATTACATCGACGCAAGCGAGCTCTTCTCCAACCCCGTCAGAAAAGACTGCCGCTCTGTCATGAACGTCACATTCGTCACCGGAAACACCGAGCTGGACGACCGTTTCTGCAAGGAAGCCGCCGCTGCGGGCCTTGTCAGCGTAAAGGGCCACCGTTCCGTCGGCGGCATGAGAGCGTCCATCTACAACGCAATGCCCAGAGAAGGCGTCGAGGCTCTTGTTTCCTTTATGGAAAAGTTCGAAAAGAACAACAAGTAAGGGAGTTTATTGAAAAATGAAGGAAAATAAATATCAGATAAAACTGTACAACAAGATCGCAAAGGTCGGAACGGACAGACTTGATCCCGCGAAGACCGTTTTCGGCGAAGAACTGGAAGCTCCGGATGCGATCCTTGTGCGTTCCGCAAAGCTCAACGAGATGGAGTTCAACCCTGAGCTCCTCTGCATCGCGAGAGCCGGAATCGGCGTCAACAACATCCCCATCGACCGCTGCAGCGAAGCCGGCATTGTCGTTTTCAACACGCCCGGCGCAAACGCCAACGCCGTCAAGGAGCTTGCCGTCTGCGCGCTGCTTTTGGCGTCCAGAAAGATCACCGACGGCATCGAGTGGGTAAAGAGCCTTAAAGGCACGGAAGGCGTCGCCGCCGCCGTCGAAAAGGGCAAATCCGCCTATGTCGGACCGGAGCTCAAGGGAAAGAGTCTCGGCGTTATCGGCCTCGGCCACATCGGCGCAATAATCGCCAATATTGCATACCGTCTCGGTATGGAGGTTTCCGGCGTCGACCCGTATCTCACCGTTGAGAACGCATGGGTTCTGAACCGTCTCATCAACCGCGCCGCTTCCTACAAGGACATCTACTCCGGCAGCGATTATATAACCCTTCACGTTCCGCTTACTCCGGACACCAAGCACATGATCAACGCCGAAACCATCGCACAGATGAAGGACGGAGTGCGGATCATTAACCTTTCGCGCGGAGAGCTTGTGGACGACGACGCCATGGCCGCCGCCCTCGAGAGCGGAAAGGTTGCCGCCTATGTCACCGACTTCCCCAACGAGAAGACCCTTGAGATGAAGAACGCCGTCTGCATGCCCCACCTCGGTGCGTCCACACCCGAGAGCGAGGACAACTGCGCCGTCATGGCCGCGGACGAGGCTCAGAATTACCTCCTCACAGGCGCAATTGCAAACTCCGTGAATATGCCCAACATTGATATGCCCTTCGAGTCGGCCAGCCGTGTTGTCGTCATCCACAGGAACGTTCCCAACATGGTGAGCACAATTGCCAGCAGTTTCGCCGGAGCCGGTCTCAACATCGAGCATATGACCAACCGTTCAAAGAAGGATTATGCCGTCACTCTTGTGGATCTCAATGCCGCGGTAAGCGACGAAGTCCTTGCCAGAATCGGCGAATGCGGGGACATCCTCAAGGTTCGCCTTATATCCCGCTGAGTAAAAGATAAAAAAAGCTCCCCGCCTGCGGTTTTCGGACAAAAGCCCGGGCGGGGAGTTTATCTTTGCGGCAAACGTCCGCAGCGGTACGGTCTTAAAAAAAACGGAGGGAGAAGGTACGAGTGCCTTCTCCCTCCGTTTTTTTACGGGTTTGGGTTGAGCTTTTTTGGCGCGGAAGATGCGGCTTTCGCTCACCGATTGCCGCAGCAGCCGCCGCAGCGGCCCGCTGACGGGCAGGGGGAACCACCATCCCTGCCGGGGCAGGAAGAGCCCTTTACGGCGACGGAAAACCCCTCAAAAACGCGGTCAAGCTCGTTTGCTCCGCAGCCCGGGCAGACGATGCTTCCGCTGTCCTTTTCCGCGATGGTGCAGCGCACCTCAAAACGCTTTCCGCAGGAGTTGCAGGTGAATGTGTAGAACGGCATATTGCCTCCTTTCAGGGCGTCTGTGAAAAAAATCAGCCCTGTTTTGCTGCCGCGCGCTTTTTGGACAGCGCGGCGGCGCGGATCCCGTGGTCAAGCTCCGCTTTTCTGATGCGGAGATTCTGGGGCGTCACTTCGAGAATTTCGTCTTCGGCAAGGAATTCGAGGCACTGTTCAAGGCTCAGATTTCTCGGCGGGACAAGGCGGAGCGCCTCGTCGCTTCCGGAGGCGCGCATATTCGACGCGTGCTTCCTCTTGCAGACGTTGACAACGATGTCCTCGTTCTTCGGAGAGACGCCGACGACCATTCCCGCATAGACGGCAACGCCGGGGCCGACAAAGAGCTGGCCGCGTTCCTGGGCGTTGAAAAGGCCGTAGGTGATTGTCTCGCCGGTTTCAAAAGCCACGAGGGAGCCTGTCTGCCGGGAGGTGAGCTCGCCCTTGTAGGGGGCGTAGCCGTGGAAAACAGTGTTGAGAACGCCTTCGCCGCGGGTGTCGGTCATGAACTCGCTTCGGTATCCGAAAAGACCGCGGGCGGGAACGATGAATTCAAGGCGCATTCTTGAGCCGACGGGATTCATCTTTATGAGCTCTCCCTTTCGGGCTCCCAGCTTTTCCATGACGCTGCCGACGGAGCTTTCGGGAACGTCGGCGACGACGTGTTCAAAGGGTTCACAGAGCTCTCCGGCTTCGTTCTTCTGAAGGAGAACGTGGGGAGAGCCGACGGCGAACTCGTAGCCCTCGCGGCGCATGGTTTCGATAAGGATCGAAAGGTGCATTTCGCCGCGGCCGAGGACCCGGAAAGCGTCGGTGGAGTCGGTTTCTTCAACGCGGAGGGAAACATCCTTCAAAAGCTCGCGCATGAGCCTGTCGCGGATATTGCGGGACGTGACAAGCTTTCCTTCGCGTCCGGCAAAGGGGGAGTTGTTGACCATGAAGGTCATCTCGACGGTGGGCTCGGAGATCTTCACAAAGGGGAGGGGATCCGGGTGTTCCGGGTCACAGACAGTGTCCCCGATATTGACGTTTTCAATTCCGGAAAGGGCAACGATATCTCCGGGGAGGCCTTCCTCGACGGGAATTCGCTTGAGTCCGTCGATTGTGTAGAGGTTCACGACCTTTGCCCTCTGGTTGGGGCGCTGGCCGTGCCAGTCGGTGAGGACGATATCCTCGCCCTGGCGCATGATCCCGCTTTCGATGCGTCCGACGGCAATGCGTCCGACATATTCGTTGTAGTCAATGGACGAGACAAGCATCTTAAGCGGAGCAGTCTCGTCTCCCTCGGGCGCCGGAATGTGGGAGAGGATGGTGTCAAGCAGGGGACGGAGATCTTCTCCCTGCTCGTAGCAGGAAAGGGACGCCGTGCCCGCGCGGGCGGAGGCGAAGATGATTGGCGAGTCGAGCTGCTCGTCGGTGGCGTCCAGATCCAGCAGAAGCTCAAGGATCTCGTCAACGACCTCTTCGGGACGGGCGTCGGGACGGTCGATCTTGTTGACGACGATCACAACTTTCAGCTTGAGCTCCAGTGCGCGCTGAAGCACAAAGCGCGTCTGGGGCATGGGCCCTTCATAGGCGTCGACCAGGAGGAGGACTCCGTTGACCATTTTAAGGATACGCTCAACTTCTCCGCCGAAGTCCGCGTGACCGGGAGTGTCGATGATATTGAGTTTAACGCCGTTGTAGTTGACGGCGGTGTTCTTTGCCAGAATTGTGATTCCGCGCTCACGCTCCAAATCGCCTGAGTCCATGACCCGTTCTGCAACGGCCTGGTTGTCGCGGAAGACGCCGCACTGCTTGAGCATTTCGTCCACGAGAGTGGTTTTTCCGTGGTCGACGTGGGCGATTATCGCGATGTTTCTGAGATCTTCTCTTATCAAATTAACAGATCCTTTCCTTCGTTGAATCGAAGCTTTTGCCTGATTTTAGCCACAAAAAAAGCACGCCGTCGGCGTGCTCTTTTTTATGCGGTCACCGGGACTTGAACCCGGATGGCATAGCCACACGCCCCTCAAACGTGCGCGTCTACCAGTTCCGCCATGACCGCTCATTTTTGTCTCACGCTGTTCCCTGCGGAAGACAAGCGATATTATAATACTTTTGCTGCGAAATGTCAAGCCTTTTTTTCAAAAAATTTCCGGGCGGTTTTGCATGAACAAAATCGGCGGGAAAGGGACGGTATCCGGAAAATAAGGGGGACTTTTTCAACCTTCCGCGGGGGGACAAAGCGGGCTGCCGGGACCGGGGGAGAGAAAAAACGAAAAAATTTTTTCGGTAAAATTCCGCCTGAGACAAAGAATCGCTTTTCGGAAAATTCCGGCGCTCATATGCCGCGGGGCTTTGAAAAGGGACCGGGGCGGACGAACGGGGAAGGGGGCAAAGCTTTGGAACGGGAAAAATCCCTGAAGCTTAAAAAAATCTCTTGACAAATCAATTTTCATCCGCTATAATATGGCTGTTGTCGGTCGGATATATCCGGCGGAGGACGGGCCACTAGCTCAGTTGGTTAGAGCAACCGGCTCATAACCGGTCGGTCCGGGGTTCGAGTCCCTGATGGCCCATTCGGGTGACCGCGTCTCCCGATTTCTTTTTCTGGTTTTTGAACTTTCGCATTTGAAACGGGCCGAAAAGAAATTTGAGAAAATTGGAAATTGGGTCTTGACAAACCGCTCTGAGTTGTGTATAATATCGTTCGTCGCTTGACAATCGGCGGCAGGGAACGAGCCGGGCACTTTCGGGGGCATAGCTCAGCTGGCAGAGCACTTGCCTTACAAGCAAGGAGTCACAGGTCCGAGTCCTGTTGTCCCCATCATTTGGCCCGGTAGTTCAGTCGGTTTAGAACGCCAGCCTGTCACGCTGGAGGTCG
>JAEDMJ010000022.1 GCA_016303065.1 Clostridiales bacterium | reverse complement strand
AAATGGCTTGGATACCTGATCGGTCCCGCCGGAGCATTGCTGCTGAATGCTGTGCTTGCAACATATCTGAATGTTTACTATACCGATGTTCTGAAGCTGACATCCTTGTGGGGCGGCGCGTTTTTAACCGTGTTTCCCATTGTGTCAAAAATCATTGACGCCATATCTAATGTTGTAATGGGCTACATCATTGACAGAACGAAGACGGCGCAGGGCAAGGCGCGGCCGTGGCTTTTGCTTTCTGCTCCGCTTTTGTGCGTCAGCGGAATACTCCTTTTCACGGTTCCTTCGGGCAATACAACGGTACAGGTTATTTGGGTCATGTTTTCATATAACCTTTTCTATTCATTTGCCTATACGATATTCAATATGAGCCATTGTCTTATGGTTCCCCTGTCAACCAGAAACACAGAGCAGAGAGGAAGCCTTTCCGTATTCAATCAGATTGCAACAATCATGATGAGCGGTATTCTCGTTGCGCTTATCTTCCCGATGGTTATTATGCCTGTACTGGGCGTTGACAAAGCGAAATGGATAACTGTGATGACGGTTCTGTCCATCATTGCTCTGCCTCTTACACTTCTTGAGTATTATTTTACAAAGGAAAGAGTAACCCTTGAGGGCGGCGAAGAAAGCGGGGAGAAGCCTCCGCTCAAAGCGCAGCTGAAGGCAATATTCAGCGATAAGTACATGATTGTGATTTTGCTTTATTTTCTTGTTTTCACAATCGGCTCATGCATTAAAAATCTCGGTCTTGTCTATTTCTGCAACTATGTGCTCGGTACATACAACGACGGAACAACACAGACGATGCTGTCCGTTATCGGAGGTATTCCCATGGGTATCGGCATCTTTGCCGTATGGCCGCTTGCAAAGAAGTTCGGTAAGCGCAATTTAACGCTTGCCGGCTTTATCCTCTATGCTCTGGGAAGCGCGATCTGCTGGATGTTTCCCACAAATATAGCCATCGTGCTCATCGGTCAGTTTATCAAAAACATAGGCGGTCTGCCCTGTTCTTATGTTTTTATGGCACTTTTTGCGGACGTGCTTGACCATATGGAATACAAGCACAGCTTCCGTGTTGACGGTATTGCAATGTCAATTTACAACATTATAGCGGTGTCATCCGTGGGCATATGCACCGGTATCTTCAACTTTATGCTTTCAAGGTCGGGTTATGTTGCCCCGTCACTCGTAAACGGTTTAACCGTTGCCGCAGAGCAGACTCAGGCTGTTAAGAATACCATTACCTTTGCATTCGTAGGTCTTGAGACCATAACCGGTATTGTTCTTGCCGTTCTCCTGATTTTCCTGAGCGTTGAGAAAAATATCCACAGGGAACAGGCTGTTATCAAAAAAAGAAAAGCCATGACGGAAGAAAAAGAGGAAATTGACAATGAAAGCGATAAATCTTAAAACAGAGTACTTGATAAATCCCATCGGCATTGATATAACAAAGCCGCGGCTTTTCTGGAGCTGTGAGGGCGGCATTGAACAAAAGGCTTATTGTATATCGGCTGTTGACGGCGACGGAAATGAGCTCTGGAATTCGGGAAAAGTTGAAAGCTCTGCAATGACGCACATTGTCTGGGGCGGAAGCGCCGTAAATGCGCGCACCAAAGTTATTTGGAAGGTTAAACTCTGGGACGAGAAGGGCAAGGCGGGTGAGTGGTCAGAGCCGGCGGCCTTTGAAACCGGTATTGATCAGTGGAAAGCAAAATGGATATGCGGAGATTACAGGGTAAACAAAAGAAAGCGCTATCCCGTCGACTGCTTCAGAAGAAGTTTCGGAATAGACAGGAAGGTTAAATCCGCAAGGCTTTACATCACCGCCTGCGGAATTTATGAAGCAAGGCTCAATAACAGCCGCGTGGGGAATTTTGTCCTTGCACCGGGTCATACCGATTACAGAAAAAGAATTCAGTACCAGACCTATGATGTAACAGGTCTTATTGAAGCAGGAGAAAATATTCTCAGCGTTGAGCTGGCCGACGGCTGGTACAGAGGATCAACGGGCGCGTGGGGGCTCAGAAATCAGTACGGAACAAAAACAAAACTTATTGCACAGCTTGAAATTAAATTTACCGACGGGACAAATAAAGAAATTGTAACCGACGGCAACTGGCAGTGGAGCAACGACGGACCTGTCCGTTTTGCCGACAACAAGGACGGCGAAATTGTTGACGCAAACAGGAGGCCGTCTTACTCAAAAGCCGCCGCCGTAACGGAATGTGCCGTCGTGCCGAGGGCGTCAAACAATGTTTTTGTAACGGAACATGAAGTCTTTAAGCCCCAAAAAAGCATCTCTCCGAGCGGCAGAATAATACTTGATTTCAGACAGAATATCGCAGGATACATCGCATTCAAGCTTAATGCAGCGGGCGGAGAAAAAATAACGCTTCGTTTCGGAGAAATGCTGGATAAAGACGGTGAGCTGACCTTAAAGAACATTCAGTGCGTAAGTAAAAAAATAACAACGCCTCTTCAAAAGGTCGAATATATCTGCAAAAAAGGCGAAAACCTCTATAAAACAAAATTTGCGGTTTTCGGTTTTCGGTATGCAGAGGTGGATACGACTCTTGAAATCGATCCGAATGCTTTTACAGCGATTGCCGTTTATTCTGATTTAGAGGAAACAGGTAGTTTTGACAGCTCAAACAGGCTGCTGAATCAATTCGTGAAAAACACAATGTGGTCGCTGAAAAACAATTCGGCGGACGTGCCCACCGACTGCCCCACCCGCGAGCGCCACGGCTGGACGGGAGATTCGCAGATTTTCTGCGAATCGGCAGGCTATCTTATGAACTATATTCCTTTTGCCAGAAAGCATTTGAACGATGTTTTTGACTGGCAGAGAAAAGACGGCTGTCTGCCGCAGATTGCACCGTCTGGCGGCGTCGATTTCTATATGTATACCCTGAACGGCTCCGTCGGTTGGGCGGATGCGGGGGTGCTTATTCCTTACCGCTATTGGAAACTGTTCGGTGACGACGGGCTGATTAAGGACAACTATGACAATATGGCGCGGTACGCTCGTTTTATGATGAAGCGGTGCGGAAAAACAGGATTTATGGCAAAGCCGTTGGGCCTTAAGGGCGACCCAAAGAAATATGCTGTCAATTCGGGTCAGTCCTACGGTGAATGGGCAGAGCCTGCCGAGGTTCACCCCAACGACTGGAAGGATATGGTCGCGCCTCACCCCGAGGTTTCAACTGCCTATACAAGCTATATTATGAGCCTTATGACAGAGATTGCAGAGTTTTTGGAAAAACCCCAGGACGCAGAGCTTTACCGCAGATATGCCGAAAAATGCAAATTGGCCTGTCAGGCTCTTGTTGAGACAAAGGCGTATTCACTTGACACCGACAGACAGGCACAGCTTGTCAGACCTCTTTTCCTGAAGCTTTTAAGCGAAAAGCAAAAAGAATTTGCAAAAAAAAGATTGGTCAAGGCAATGGAGAATTTCGGCTGGCGAATAGGTACGGGTTTTCTGTCAACACCTTTTATGCTCTATGTTCTTGCCGATATTGACACCGGGTACGCTTACCGGCTTCTTGAAAACGAGGAGATGCCCGGATGGCTCTATATGCCGAAAAACGGCGCGACAACTATTTGGGAAAGCTGGGAAGGCACGTCGGCTCAGGGAGGTATCGCCTCGCTCAACCATTACTCAAAGGGTGCCTGCTGTGAATGGCTCTTTAAGGAAATGTGCGGAATCA
This sequence comes from Clostridiales bacterium, assembly GCA_016303065.1. Lineage (GTDB taxonomy): Bacteria > Bacillota > Clostridia > Oscillospirales > QAMX01 > SIG499. The sequence goes on along the minus strand of JAEDMJ010000022.1, from coordinate 27,788 downwards.
ATGTTGACGGTAAAAATCATTTTATTATCGCGCCGAAACCCGGCGGACATTTCAGCTTTGCAAAGGCAGAATATAAGAGCGTTTTCGGCACGGTGAAATCGGGCTGGGAAATTAAAAACGGCGAAACCGTATTTCATATTACCGTTCCGGCAAACACAACAGCCGATATCGCACTTCCAAACGGAACCAAAAGAACCCTGGCGGCGGGAGAATATACATTTTAGCGAAAGGAAGCGTTATTATGGACATGGACGGGACCGTTAAAAAAATGACGTTGGAGGACAAAATCGACCTTTGCACAGGCGCAGATTTCTGGCGAACCAGGACAATGGAAAAATACGGGATCGCTTCTTTTAAGATGTCGGACGGTCCCCACGGGCTTCGCTGTCAGGAGGATAGGGCAGACATGATAGGGGTAAACGAATCCCTGCCTGCCACCTGCTTTCCCGCAGCGGTCACGGCCGGTGCAACATGGAACCGCGAGCTTTACGCCCGGGAAGGAGAGGCTATCGGCAGAGAGGCGCTGGCGGCGGGCGTTGACGTGGTGCTGGGGCCCGGATGCAATATCAAAAGAAATCCCCTTTGCGGAAGAAATTTTGAGTATCTGTCGGAGGATCCTTTCTTTGCGGGGGAAATGGCGGCGGCGTTTATCAATGGCCAGCAGAGCACGGGCGTTTCTTCAAGCCTTAAACATTTCGCCGCAAACAATCAGGAATATAAAAGGCTGAACGGCGACAGCCTGATTGACGACCGTGCGCTCCGTGAAATCTATCTTGCACCCTTTGAAACGGCGGTCAAAAAAGGCAGACCTGATACGGTGATGTGCGCGTACAACAAGATAAACGGCATTCATTGCAGTGATAACAGGTGGCTTTTAACCGAGGTTCTGCGGAATGAATGGGGCTTTGACGGTATGGTCGTGACCGACTGGGGCGCGCTTAACGACCGGATTGAGGGTTTTAAGGCGGGCTGCGACCTGAATATGCCCGGCGGCTCCAAGTTTATGAAAAAGGCAGCGGTTGACGCGGTAAAAAGCGGAAAATTAAATGAGACGGATATTGATGGATCCGTAAAACGTATACTGACCGTTGCGAAAAAAGCGGCTTCACACGAAAAAACGTCCTTCAGCTTTGACGAGCACAGCGACCTTGCGCTGAAAATTGCCGAACAGGGTGCGGTTTTGCTTAAAAATGAGGACTCTGTTCTCCCTGTAAATCAAGAGGATATTGTGCTTATTGGCTTTATGGCGAAGCATTTCCGATATCAGGGCTCGGGCAGCAGCCATATCAATCCTGCAAAGCTTACATCTCTTTGTGACGCTTTACCTCTTGTAAAGTATACGGAATGCTGCGACGAAAACGGGAATGTCACCGACGCCGGTTTGAAAGCGGCGGCAGAAGCCGCAGAAAATGCAAAGGTCGCAGTCGTTGCGGCAGGATTGCCGGATATATACGAGTCGGAAGCGGTTGACCGCGAATCAATGGCATTGCCGGACGGACACAATAAAATGATTGAGGCGGTTGCAGCCGCCAATCCAAATACCGTTGTTGTCCTTCTCGGCGGAAGCGCAATGGAGCTCCCCTGGCTTGACAGGGTTAAAGCCGTTTTGTATATGGGGCTTTCGGGTCAGGCAGGCGGTCAGGCTGCGGCAAATCTGCTTACGGGAAAAGCGGTTCCCTGCGGAAAGCTTACCGAGAGCTGGCCTGCTTATTATGACGATGTTATCAGCAGGGATACCTTTGGAAAGCGGAACACCGAATACCGCGAGAGCATTTATGTCGGCTACCGTTACTATGACAAGGCAAATAAAAAAGTGCGTTTTCCCTTTGGTTTCGGGCTCAGCTATACCGAATTTTCGTACAGCGATCTGCATATTGAGAACAATACCGTAACTGCAGCTGTTACCAACACGGGAAAAACCGCGGGCGCGGAAGTTGTTCAGCTTTACATAGCGCCGCCGCAAAATTCGGTTCACCGTCCGGTTCGGGAGCTGAAAGGGTTCGCACGGGTCCAATTGGATCCCGGCGAAAGCAGAACCGTTCGTTTTGAGCTTGACGCCCGCAGCTTTGCGGTATGGAATGACGGCTGGGTGATCCCAGGCGGAGTTTATGAAATTCAGCTCGGTGCGTCAAGCAGAGATATAAGGCTTTCCTCTGCCCTGAAAATCAGCGGTGAAGCGCTAAAGGCTCACGACTGGCAGAAAGAAAGCTGGTATGAGACGCTGAACGGCTCGCCCTCCCGTTTGGACTTTGAAAAAGCTATGGGACATAAAGCGCCTGTTATTCCGGAGCCGCGGAAAGGAACTTTTACTCTGGATAACAGCTGTATGGAAATGAAAGACTCTTCTTTTGTGATGAAAATTCAGTATATGGTTACGGAACGCATAATCGCCAAAAGCTGCGGCGGAAAGCGGGACTATTCGAATCCTGCTTTCAAAATGATGGTAACTTGCGCGACGGACTGTCCTCTGCGTGCAATTGTGATCAACTCAGGCGGCGCAGTGTCGGACAAAATGGCACGCGGACTTCTGGAAATGGCAAACGGTCATTTTTTCAAAGGGATAATCAAGATGATTAAGGGCTGAACAGAAAGGACTGTTCGGGGCGGACGGGCAAAAAAATTAAACGTGTTTGCAGTCAAAATCAGAATTCGGTGAGTATGACTAACCGGCAATTCCTTTTGAATATTTGAAACCCCGGCGATAATCCGTTGTTTTGGATTATCGCCGGATCTGTTGAAAAAGGTTTATTGCCTTTGAACCGTTCTTTGCAGGACAGTATATAGTGAAGATCGGCCGAGGAAAACAGAAAGCCGGTACCGTGGAACGAAAAAACAGTACGGCATATTTTGAAAGCAGACAGTACGCCGTATTTACTGTCTGCTTTCAAAATAGCGCCTGCTAAAATTCTCAAAAACGTTCGCTTTTTACAAAAAACGGATTGCGCCGGAGGCTTTTTTTCGCGCGGGACGGGTGGCGGTGCCGGCGCAGTTCTTCGGCAAAAAACGCTTGTAAATAAAAGTGCGCTGTGATATAATATCTTATACTACCAAAATATACACATTGAACGGATTGAACGGAAAAAATGAACAGAGAAGAGCTGGCAGAGAGACTTTTTAAGGGAATAACGGAAACGCCGGAAGAGATCATAGCGCGCTATCCAAAGCGGCAGCTTCCCGAGGGAGCCGCCGTCACGAGAATGGCTCCGAGCCCGACGGGATTCATGCACCTTGGAAACCTCTACGGTGCGATCACCGACGAGCGCATCGCTCACAGGAGCGGCGGCGTGTTCATGCTCCGCATTGAGGACACGGACGCAAAGCGCGCCGTCGACAACGGCGTCCGGAAAATAATCGAAGTGTTCACGCGGTTCGGTCTCAATTTTGACGAGGGCGTCAACCTTGAGGGCGAAAGCGGGGACTACGGCCCCTACCGACAGCGGGAGCGAGAAAGAATATATAAGGTGTTTGCAAAGGCTCTTTTCCTGGCGGGACGGGCGTACCCCTGTTTTGCAACGGAGGAGGAGCTTGCCGCAAACCGCGAGAAACAGACGGCCAACAATGAAAACCCGGGCTATTACGGGAAATACGCCGTATGGCGCGACGCATCCGACGAGGATGTCTGCAAAGCTTTGGACGAGGGAAAGGAATTCGTTATCCGCTACCGCTCAAACGGAGATCCGGAGAAGAAAGCCGTCTGTACCGACGTTATCCGCGGAAAGCTTGAGGTTCCCCAGAACAACAACGACATTGTCATTCTGAAATCCGACGGTATACCGACCTATCACTTTGCACATATCATCGACGACACGCTCATGGGGACGACCCATGTCGTCCGGGGAGAGGAGTGGCTTGCCACGCTTCCGTACCATTTGGATATGTTCAACACAATGCGCGAGCTGTTCGGGTGGAAGACCCCGAAGTATATCCACACGGCCCATATGCTGAAGCTGGAAGACGGCCACAAGAGAAAGCTTTCAAAGCGCAAGGATCCGGAGCTTGCCCTTGAGTTTTACCGCAGCGGAGGCTATCCGGAAAAGGTGCTCATCGAGTACCTTATGACGGTTCTGAACTCCAACTATGAGGAGTGGCGCGCGGCAAACCCCGATGCCGACTGGCGCGATTTCCCCTTCTCGGTCAAAAAGATGAGCTCTTCCGGCGCGCTTTTCGATATGGAAAAGCTTCGCGACATTGCAAAGAACGTGATCTCGCGGATGACCGCCGAACAGGTCTATGACGGAGTTTCGGAGTGGGCAAAGGAGTTTGACCCGGAGTTTGCCGGGCTTTTGACGGCAGATCCCGATTACGCAAAGGCGATCTTCGCGATTGGCCGCGGCGGGGCAAAGCCGAGAAAGGACCTTGTCACCTGGGCGGACGCGAAAGCCTATATGGACTTTTTCTACGACGGGCTTTTCAGCCCGGAATATGTTTTCCCGGAGAGCGTTCCGGCGGGGACTGCGGCGGAGATACTCAGGGAATACGCCGGAATTTTCGATCCCGCCGACGACCGGGACGCCTGGTTTGGACGCATCAAGGAGCTTGCCGTAAAATTCGGGTATGCTCCGGAGACGAAGCTCTGGAAAAAATCGCCGGGAGATTACCGCGGGCACGTGGGCGACGTCAGCATGGTGCTGCGCGTGGCCGTGACCGGAAGACAGAACTCGCCGGATCTCTGCGACGTGTGCTCGCTTTTGGGGCGTGACAGAGTGAACAAAAGACTTCTCGCCGCGGCCGAAGCCGCCGAAAAAATGTGAACGGAGAATTTGTAACTGACATGGAAGAGAATGTATCCAATTTTCTTTACGATATAATCGACGAAGACCTTGCCGAGGGAAGAGCCGACCATGTGCACACTCGCTTCCCGCCGGAGCCCAACGGCTATCTCCACATCGGAAGCCTCAAGGCGATCTGGATCAACCACAGCATTGCGCGCCGCTATAACGGCGAATTCAATCTCCGCTATGACGACACGAACCCCGTCAAGGAGGACGACGAATACGTCCGTTCGATTTACGAGGACATCTGCTGGCTGGGCGCAAAGCCGGATCATGTCTTTTACGGGTCGGACTATTTTGACATCTGCTGCGAGCAGGCTTTCGGCCTTATCAGAAAGGGGCTTGCTTACGTCTGCGATCTGTCGGCAGAAGAGATGAAGGAGTACCGCGGAACGCTCACGGAGCCCGGAAAGCCGAGCCCCTGGAGGGAAAGAAGCGTTGAAGAGAATCTCGACCTCTTCACAAGAATGAAAAACGGCGAGTTCCCGGAGGGAAGCCGCACGCTTCGCGCGAAGATCGATATGTCGAGCCCCAACATCAATATGCGCGACCCCGCCATTTACCGCATCGTCTATGCCAGCCACCACCGCCAGGGCGACAAGTGGTGCATCTATCCGCTCTACGACTTTGCGCATCCGATCCAGGACGCCGTGGAGGGTATCACCCATTCGCTTTGTTCAATCGAATTTGAAAACCACAGACCCCTTTATGACTGGGTCGTTGAAAACTGCGACCTGCCGTCAAGACCAAAACAGAGGGAGTTCGCCCGCCTCAACGTCACCAACACGGTCATGAGCAAGCGCTATCTGCGCTCGCTGGTGGAAAACGGACTTGTGGACGGATGGGACGATCCGAGAATGCCGACGATTTGCGGCCTTAGACGAAGGGGATACACGCCGTCTTCCCTGACCGAGTTTGTCCGCAGAGCGGGCGTTGCAAAGACCTATTCGCTGGTGGATCAGAGTCTTCTCGAGGCCTGTCTCCGGGACGAGCTCAATGTGACGGCTCCGAGAAGGGTCGCCGTCCTTGACCCGCTCAAGGTCGTCATAACCAACTGGCCCGAGGGAAAGGTCGAGTATTTCGAGCTTCCCAACAATGTCAACGACCCCGAAGCCGGAACGAGAAAGCTTGCCTTCACGGGAGAGCTCTGGATCGAGCGGGAAGACTTTGCCCTTGTCCCGCCGCCGAAGTTCTTCCGTCTGAAGCCCGGCGGAGAAGTGCGGCTCATGGGAGCCTATATCGTCAAATGCGAAAGCGTTGAGACCGACGAAAACGGCGTGCCCGTAAAAGTGTTCTGCACGGCGGACCTTGAGACGGGAAACGGAAATCCTGCCGACGGGCGCAAGGTCAAGGGGACGATCCACTGGCTCTGTGCGGAGACCGCACAGAAACGCACCGTGCGCCTCTACGAGAGACTGTTCACAAAGGAAGACATGAACGATCTGGCTCCGGGCGAGACCTTTGGGGATTACCTGGATACGGATTCGGTCAAGGTTCTTGAAAACTGCTATGTGGAGCCGGACCTTGCAGACGCGAAAGCGGGAGAGCGGTTCCAGTTTGTGCGCACGGGATATTTCTGCGCGGACAGCAAATACCCCGGAAGCTTCAACAGAATTGTAACGCTCCGGGATTCCAAGGGAAAGTAAAAGGAAATGTTTGAATCTGTCAAGGACTATGTGCTGGGGCTGCTTCTCAGCCTGCCGGGGATCATATGCGCGCTTTCGATACACGAGTTTTCCCACGCCTTCGTGAGTTCAAAGCTTGGGGACCCCCTTCCGAAAGCCACGGGGAGGCTTACGCTGAACCCCTTCCGCCACATCGATCCGATCGGCTTTCTGACGCTTTTGCTGCTTCGCTTCGGGTGGGCAAAGCCCGTGGTCATCGATCCGAGGTATTACAAAAATAAAAAGCTCGGCATTGTCCTGACTTCGCTGGCAGGTCCCTTTTCAAATTTTGTGGCTGCCTTTGTTCTGGTGCTTGCAAAGCTTTTGACCTATCTCCTTTGGGCTGCGACTTACGGGAGCCTGTCCTCTTTCTGGACAACGGTTATCGAAGTGGTATATACGATGATCGATTACTCCGTTATCCTGAACGTGGGCCTGGGGCTTTTCAACCTCATACCGATATCTCCGCTTGACGGGTCGAAGGTTCTTTTGAGCTTTCTGCCTTTGAAGGCATATGAAAAAGTTTTGAAGTACGAGCGGTACGGCTTTTGCATCCTTCTCCTTTTAATGTTCGACATACCCGGACGCCTGCTTTCAATCGTGGGCGTTCCGTCGTCCATAACCGTGTGGCTTGACATGAGCCTGTATCTCGGCGTGGCGCGAAGCGCGGTAATCGGTGTTTTTGAGAACTTTTGGATGTGGGCGCTGAGCTTTTTCGGACTGTGAGGCGCTTTGATGGAAGATGTTTCGTTCAAGCTGGAGGTCTTTGAGGGGCCTTTGGATCTGCTTTTGCATCTCATATCTCAAAACAAGGTGTCCATCGACGACATCCCCATATCGCTCATACTTGATCAGTACCTTGCCTATCTTGAGGCGCTTTCATCCCTGAACATGGAAGTGACCAGCGAATTCATCGTTATGGCGGCGCAGCTGATCCTTCTGAAATCGAAGATGCTTCTTCCCGTGCCGGAGGAAGAGGAGGAAGACCCGCGGGCCGAGCTTGCGAGGAGACTTGCCGAGTACAAGCTCATAAAGGGCGTTTCGGCGGAGCTGGCGGAAAAAAGCCGCGGAGTCGGACTTCTCTTTACAAAGCCGCCTGAACCCCTTCCGGAACAGGAGTACGCCTATGAACACAGTCCCGGGGAGCTGCGCAAAGCCTTCGAGGAGCTGTTTGACCGGGAGGCCGCTCCCGCGCCGGAGATCCCTCCGGTGTTTCGGGAGCTTGTGGGAAAGGAAAGCGAGTCCATTGCCGCGGCGGCGGACAGAGTTTTGTCGCTTTTGAAAGCGGCGAAGATGACCCTGACGGACATTCTGGTAAGCTCCGGCGACCGCAGGGGGGCGGTGGTGACTTTCATTGCCCTTTTGGAGCTTTGCAGGGAGAGCAAACTGGAGTTTGACGAGGACGGGCTTCTGGGTCTGCCGAAAGAAAATGCTTGAGGTGTTTGAATTTTGAACAGCGAATTCAAAAACGGAGCCGCCGCGCTGGAGGCGATACTTTTCGCCTCGGGAGAGCCGGTTTCGAAAGACCGCCTTGCCATTGCGCTTGGCGTGATGAAGGACGATATTGAAAAGCTTTCGGTCTCTCTGGAGGCGAGGCTTGATATGGATGACAGCGGGATCCGCCTTGCGCGGCTGGGAGACAAGCTTCAGCTCGTCACAAAGAGCGAGTTTGCCGACAGGATCTGCGCCGCTTTGGAAACGCGAAAGCCGCCCGCGCTCAGTCAGCAGGCGATGGAAACGCTTTCCGTCGTGGCATACCGCCAGCCGGTCACAAAAGCCTATATCGAACAGGTCCGAGGCGTCGAAAGCTCGTATACCGTGAGTTCGCTTGCGGACAAGGGCTTCATCGAGCCCTGCGGAAGACTTGAGGCGCCGGGGCGTCCGCTGCTGTACAAAACGACGGATATGTTTCTGAGGGTTTTCGGACTTGCCTCCCTTGAGGATCTTCCCGTGCTTGAAAAGGAAAACGCAAACGGACAGATGACAATTCCGGACGGAGGGGAGCCTTCGGAAGAGACCTGAAGGGGTAAAGTCTTCGCCCCGGCGACAATTTTTGAGAAAGGCGGCAGGTGAGTTTGCTCTGGACAGTGCTTAAAATTGTGCTGACGGTTCTGGGCTGTGTGCTGGGACTGGTTCTGGTTCTCTGCGCGCTTATACTGATCGCCTGCTGCTTCAATGTCGGCGTGAGGTTTTCAAACTTCGGCGAAAAGCTGCTCGTCATACGCTACGGACTTCTGAGGTTCAGGATACTTCCCAAAAAGGAAAAGCCGGAACCGACGGAAGAAGAGCGGCTTCGCGAAGAGAAGAAGAAAGCCCGCCGCGCCGAAAGAAAAAAGCGCCGGCAGGAAAAGCGAAGGCTCAGACGGGAAAAACGAAAAGTTCGGAAAGCGATCCGCCGCGAGCGCAAAAAAGCCCGGGAAGCCGCAAAGGCGAAGAAAAAGCCGAAGCTTTCCCACAAGGCCGACTGGCTAAGCGAGCCGACCGAGGGGAAAACGCGGGCGATCGTCGAGTCGGTCTTTGACGTGCTTCCAAAGGCCGGGAAGCTCATTCATTTTGAAGACATCGAGTTCGAATGGGTGATACGCGGCGAAAACCCGGCAAGGACCGGAATCGCTTACGGTCGGGCGGCGGAGCTTTTCGGAATCGTCTATCCCCAGGCTCAGCGGATTTTATGGATCGGAAAACACAGGGTCAGAGTCAATGCGGACTTTGCCCACGGGGGAAAATCCTCGGCCGCGGTGGATATTACCGCGCTTTTAAGACCGATAAGGCTTGTCGGGCTGGCAATCAGCTTTGTCAGGGCGTTTTTGAAAAATAAGCGCAGATACTGCAAAAAGGCGAAAATAACACATACTACTTTCAGGATGAAACCGAACGGAGGAAAGAAGCATGGCGGAAAAACAGAAAATAAACGAGCTTCTGCAGGAAACGATCGCAAAGGTTCGTGAACTCGGAAATGCGGAGACGATTATCGGAAAACCGATATCGGTCGGGGACGTGACTGTGATACCCGTGTCAAAGCTGAGCTGCGGACTTGCTGCGGGCGGCTCCGACTATGCGTCGAAGAACAGCGCAAGCTCCGTGATGTTCGGCGGCGGAGGCGGCGCAGGCGTTGAGGTGACGCCCCTGTCCTTCATCGTTGTCCGCGGGGACAGGGTGGAGATACTTCCCGCTTCGGGAACGGTGGCTGCGCCCGTGCCGATGACGGACTATGTTGCGATCATCGAAAAAGCCGTGGACGCGCTGCCCGGGATCGTCGACAGGCTTCAGGAGTTTGTTGACAGGCAGAAGGAGAAAAAAGCGGCGAAGGCGGCCGAAAGCGAGATCACCGTTTCGGAAAAGGAAGAGCCGGCGAAATAGGCTTTTGGGAATAACTTGCCCTTCCCGGCAGTATAACTCTTATGCGGTCTTTTTTTGACGGCGGAGGAGTTTTGCTTCCGGGAGGGTTCGGTTGATGAAAAAGCTGATTTGTTTTCTGTGCGCAGCCGCTGTTGCGGCGGCGTCCGCTCCGGTGTCTTTGGCGGAGGAGCCGCCGGAGGGCATTTCGGCGGAAGCGTATATCGTGACGGACGACATGGGCGGCGTTGTTTTTTCCCGGTTCCCGGACAAAAAAATGCAGCCTGCGAGCACGGCGAAGCTTCTCACGGCGCTCGTGGCGGTGGAGAACGCGCCGCTTGAGAAAACAATTACGGTTAAGGCTGAACACACGGCCACGGAGGGGTCCATGCTGTACCTCCGCGTGGGGGAAACCCTGTCCCTTTCGGACCTGCTTTACGGACTTTTGCTTGCCAGCGGGAACGACGCGGCTCTTGCGGTTGCCGAGCTTGTGTCCGGGAGCACGGAGGATTTTGTCGGTTTGATGAATGCAAAAGCGGCTGAGCTCGGAATGGACTCAAGCCGCTTTTCAAACCCCAGCGGTCTTCCGGACGAGGGATGCTATACGACGGCGCGGGATATGGCGAAGCTTATCGCCGCTTTTGCGGCGAACGAAACGGCGGCAAAAATAAGCGGAACGCGCGAAAACGTCTGCGCCGGCAGGACGATCGTCAACCACAACCGTCTTTTGAACACCGTCGAGGGCGTGGACTGCGGAAAAACCGGGTATACAAAGTCGGCCGGACGCTGTCTTGTGACGACGGCGAAGCGCATGGGACGGAGGATATATGTCGTCACTTTCAACGCGCCGGACGACTGGGCGGATCATGCCGCGCTTTACGGCGCGGCGTTTGCAAGGTACGGCCGCGTGGAGCTGGGCGGTTTTCTGCCCGTTGCCCAGCATATCGTCGGCGGAACGGAAAACGAAGCGCGGATTACCGCGGCCGTTGTTCCGGAAATCTGTCTGACGCAGACCGAACGGGAGGCCCTGTATTCGGTCACGTATATGCGGAGGTTTGAATACGCCCCGGTCAGGGCCGGGGATTTTGCCGGAAGAACGGAGATATACTGCGGCGAAAAGCTGCTTTTTACGGTAAAGCTCTATTTTGCCGAAAGCGTCGCGTCGGGAAAATTTTCGGGAAGATATCTTTCGGCCGCCGGAAAGCCGGGATAATAAATGAGGGTCGGGAGACCCGCAGAGAAAGGTTAAGCGTTGCAAACATGAAGGAAAGAGTACAGAAGCTTATCGCGGAGAGAGGGGTCTGCTCAAGAAGGGCGGCGGAGAAGCTCATTGCCGAGGGGCGCGTCCGAGTCAACGGAAGAAAAATCGAGCTTGGAGCCCAGGCGACCCAGAACGATCTCATCACCATCGACGGAAAAAGAATTGCGGGAAAGCGTCAGTCCCCGGTATATCTGCTCATGAACAAACCGCGCGGTTACGTTACGACGGCGTCGGACGAGAAGGGCAGAAAGACTGTTATGGAGCTTCTGGAAAACGTCAGCGAAAGAGTTTACCCGGTGGGAAGGCTTGACATGGCGTCGGAGGGGCTGCTTCTTATGACCAACGACGGGCGGCTTGCAAAGATCATGACCCATCCTTCCTCGGGCGTGAAAAAGGAATACCAGGTCACCGTGCTTGGAAACGTGGAAAAGGCAATGCCGGTCATGCAGGCGGGGGTGACTCTTGACGACGGATTTCACACCCAGCCCGCAGAAGTAAGAGTGATAAAAACGATCGATGAAAAGACTGTGCTTTCCGTCACCATAACCGAGGGGCACAACCGCGAGGTCAGAAAGATGTGCGAGGCGGCGGGGCTTTATGTGCGGCGGCTCGTCCGCGTCGCAATAGGCAAGCTGAAGCTGGAGAACATACCGGTCGGTTCCTTCCGTCCGGCGACTGCGTCGGAGCTCAAATATCTGACCTCCTTGACGGAGGCTGCAAACGGGGGAGAGGTGCTGAAATGAAAAGAGTAAAGCTTTCCCCAAACGGTCCGGAGGTTTCGGCGGTGTGCTTCGGAACGGCGGGTTTCGGCGGGTCAAAGCTGGACGAAAAGACCGCTTTCCGCCTTTTGGACGCGTTCAGGGATCTCGGCGGAAATTTTGCGGATACCGCGAACGTGTACGGCAGGTGGTTCGACGGGACAAACCTGGGCGAGAGGATCATCGGAAGGTGGCTTGCGTCCCGCGGGAAAAGCGCGATGCTCATCGGAACAAAGTGCTGCCACTGGTCCCCGGAAAGGCCGGGAACGCCGCGCGTGGATGAGAAGTCGGCAAGAGCGGACCTTGAAGAGAGCCTTTCGGCGCTGGGACTGGATGCGGCGGACATATGCTGGCTTCACAGGGACGATCCCAAAAAGCCCGTCGCAGAGATCGTGGGGTTCTGTGAAAAGCTGAGGACCGAAGGCCTTATCCGGTATTACGGATTTTCAAACTGGTCGGCTGAACGCCTGAGAGAGGCCGCCGAATTTTCAAAAAAACACGGATACGACGGTCTGATCGGCGTTCAGAACGGACACGCCGCTCCGGTGATATCGGAAAAAGCCGCGGCGGAGAGCGACGCCACTTTATGCCGCTTTGTCCCGGAGCAGGGGGATTTCCACAGGAAAACCGGTATTGCCGAGATACCGTATTCCGCCGTCGGAAACGGCGCGTTCTGCATCATGGAAAAGGCCGGAGTTCGGGCCGGGGACGGGAAGCTCTGCGGAGATTTTGACGGAAATATCATTTCACCCGACTTTGAGAGCAGGTGGTTTTCGGAAAGAAATCTCAGACGCTATGAACTCATGTGCGGATTTGTCCGGGAAAGCGGCTGCACGATGCTTGACGCCTGCGTTGCGTTCCACACCTCGCGGGATTATACCGACGTCCCCGTGATCGCGACTTCAAGGGAGGAACGGCTTTCGGAAATTGCCGCGGCTTCGGAGAAAAAGCTTCCGCCGGAGCTTATTGCCCGGATTGAGGCGATCTGAGTTTTGCCCGCTGAAAAAGACGGGGTGAACAGCGCCGGGGCTTTGACAACTGCATAAAAATAGAGCGCGGCATGAGCGGTTTTGATGCGTCATGCCGCGCTTTGGCGTTTGAATATACGGAGGATCAGCCGATCCGGTTTTGCTTCCCGCTGTAATCCTCGTTTTTTACGCGGACAACGGCATATCCGCTTCCGTCGGAAGGGATGAGCGAAAAACTGTCAAGGCACGATGTGCCGACGTTGCAGAGAATATAGCCGCCGAGGGAATAGTAGGTCCCGTTGGTGAGATACCCGCGAAGCAGGGATTCGCCGTTTATGTTTTTGGTCGAATCGGTCATATTGTGAATACATACCCCGCGCACATAGAGCCCGACGGTGTTGTCGTAAAGCAGCTCCTGAGTTTCACGGTTTCGCACGGTGTATATGTTCAGGGCAAAGTCGCCCAGGTACCACACCTTTGATATGTATTCCACGCCGGTGTTTTCGTCGTAATTTGTGAATTCGGAAAGCTCGTTTTGATGGGAGTCGTAGTAGCCGCCGCTGCCTTCGGTCTTTATAAAGCGTTCGCCGGAAACGGAAAAGTGAGTTACAAGCCAGGCCATGAAGTCGGAGGAAGCGTAGTATTCGCCGCCGTCCACATAGTCAAAGGACATATGCGTCAAAAGCGCACAGGCGTTTTGCCAGTCGTCGTCGCCGTAAAAGCCGGAAAGAGCGCCGGCGGCGAGGGAGCGGACCGCGCCCGTGCGGCGCATCGATTCCCAGCTTACGGTTCCGTTGAGGGCGTCCCAGTTTTTCTCCGAAAAAGCGGCGGAAATCGCCTCGTAATTCCGGATTTCTTCCGGTGTGTCAAGGTCGGCTGAGGCGGGGGAACAGGCGGAGAACGCAAGCGAAAAAATCAGAGCCAGAATAACGGGAAAAAATTTTTTTACCATGCTTTTTTCATTCCTTTCCGCTTAGCTTTTGGTAAGATTATAACACAAACGAAAGAATCCGTCAAATCCCGGAATTATACGGTTTTCAGCCTTGGGTTCTCTTCGGCCGTTTTTTGGACGGAGGTTTCATTACGGCGCGGAAAACGGTTCCGTTCTCTTCGCTGCTTTCGGCAGAGAGACGGACGCCGAGTTCCCCGGCAATGCTCTTTGCGATGGAGAGACCGAGTCCGAAGCCCTCTGCCGTGCGGGATTTGTCCGCGCGGTAAAAGCGGTCAAAAACGCGGGACAGCTCGCCGGAGGGAATGGTCTCCCCGAAGTTTTTTACCGACAAAACGGCCGCGCCGGAGACGGAGGCCAGTTCTACGGATATTTCGGTTCCTCTTGCGCCGTATTTCACGGCATTGTCGAGGTATATCTGGAGAATCCGTGAAAGCTGAACCGGATCGGTGGCGAGACGTATGTTTTCGGTCCGGCAGCTTATCGTCATGTTCTTTTCATAAGCCGCAGGCTCAAAGCTGAGCACCTGTTCCTGAACGACCGGGGCAAGGTCGGTTTCCCGGATCTCGGCGGTGAAATAGCCTGCGTCCGAGCGGGCAAGCGTCAAAAGCCGCTCTATGAGCGATTTCATGCGGAAGGATTCTTCGCCGGTGCTCTCTATCCATTTCCTCTGGGAGGCGCCGGTCTCGTCCGGGGGGGAAGCGAGGATACTGTTGTTGGCCAGAATCACTGTGAGAGGGGTCTTAAGCTCGTGAGAGGCCTCTGCGACAAAGCGTTTCTGGGCCTCCCAGGCTTCGGAGACCGGCCGGACGGCAAGCCGGGAAAGCGCGGCGCTCAGAAACAGCATCACTCCGAGACTTGCGATGCAGAGAATTCCGGCTGCTGCGGCGGTTTTGAAAAGGGGGGAAGCCGCGGCGGAAAGGTCGGCAAAAGCGACCGAACTGCCGTGGGGCGTTTCGCCTTTCATATAGATGAGCCCGCAGGAAAAAAGTATACCGGAGCGTTCTTCCCGGTAAGAGCTGAGTTCAACGGCTCTGGTGAGAAGCTCTTCCGACATCGTTGCTCCGTTTTCCCAGAGCTCTGAAATTTTGTTTTCGCTGTCGAGAACGGCGGCTACCGTTGCCGTCATGGAGGGATGGGGAGTTTTTCCCGCCCTGTCCGCGGAAGGTTCGTCAGAGCCGCGGAACCTTGAAAAACGGTCGGAACCGATGGACGGAATTTCCCGCGGGCCGGAGATAGCTTCGAGAGAGAGCGCAAAGGCGGATTCGGCGGCGTCGAGACTTCCCTTCCACGCGTTGAAGCATATGCCGGAAAAGATGGCCAGAAGAACGGCTCCGACCATGGACATATTTATGATTATTATTTTTCTGCGGAGCTTTTTAAGCATCTCCGGCCTCCAGTCTGTATCCCTGTTTTTTTACCGCCACGATCTGCACCTTTGAACCGAGAAAGCTGAGCTTTTTCCTGATAAACGACATATATGCCTCCACGTTTCCGTCTGTCAGTTTGCGCCCCCACACTTAAAAAATGCTTAAAAAGGGATGGTCTGACGGGAAATACGGCGGTCGTTGACGGGTTTACAATGTGTTTTAATTTGTTTAAGCTTGATTTAAGCTCGCAGGGGTAAAATACGCCGAAAGACAGAGGAAGCGAGGCGGAAAAATGTCTGATGCGGCAAGGGTGTTCCGCAGGGAAGAGAAAAAATATCTCATAAGTTCGGAACAATATGCCGGACTTATGGAAACGGTCGGAGACAGGTTTCTGGCCGACAAATACGGCCTCAGCACGGTGTGCAGCGTATATTACGACACTCCGGACTTTCTCCTGATAAGGCGTTCGCTTGAAAAGCCTGTCTACAAGGAAAAGCTGAGGCTCAGAAGCTACGGCGTTCCATCGGAGAATTCAAGGGTTTTTCTTGAGCTGAAGAAAAAATATAAGGGCATTGTCTACAAAAGGCGGGAGGAGCTGGCCCTCGGGGAGGCGGAAAGCTGGCTTTCCGGAGGGGAGCCTCCGGGGGACTCCCAGATCATGAGAGAGATCGGCTGGGTTCTGAACGGAGCTTACGGAAAGCTTGTTCCGGCGGCGTTCATTGCCTGCAGCAGAGCCGCAGTCTGTGCAAGGGAAGACCCGTCGCTTAGGCTGACTTTCGACGGGGATCTGAGATACAGAGCGGACGGGCTTTCGCTTGCGGCGGGGGATCGGGGAGCCGCGCTTTTGCCGGAGGGCAGATTCGTCATGGAGATAAAGACGGCTCTTGCGGTGCCGCTATGGCTGTCAAAGGCTTTGGATCGGTTTCGGATCTATCCGGCCTCATTTTCAAAATACGGAAAAGTATACCAGGACCACATCTTACCGGAGGAGATAAAATGCTTGACAAATTGTTCCAGCCAATATTTGAAAACGGTTTCACTGCCGGTGGCTATCTGATATGTACGCTGGCGTCCCTGCTGCTTGGCGCCGCGGTGGCATGGGCAGCGGTCAGAAAAAGCGCGTATACAAAAGGCTTCGTGCTGACGCTCGTCCTTATTCCTGCTGTCGTGCAGACGGTCATCACACTCGTAAACGGACCGTAGGACAGCGCCAACGGTGCGCTGGACTGCGAATCCGGTCCGCTGATCAGCGGAGGAGTCGTGATGGCAGTGGGAGCTTCCGGAATGGAGGTTTCCTTTTCGGACTCGTCCGCTCAGGGGAGCATACAGGCGAATGTGAGCGCCCAGACCGGAGGCGGCCGCCTTTATCTTTGCGGCGAAGACGGGAAAGTGCTCTGCTCCATGGATACGGAGAAGGCGTATAACAGTGTTATTGTAAGCTGTCCGGAGCTTGAAGCGGGAAAAACCTATGTGTTATGCGCCGGGGACGGTGCGGCTCCCGCGATTGCCGACGGTGAAAATGCCCTCTCCGGAGAAAGCGCTGAAGTTATTGCCCGGGTGGAAATGACTTCCCTCCACTATTCCGACTCAAACGGAGGCGGAATGGGCGGCGGCGGCTTTAAGGGCGGAGGAATGGGCAAAATGAATCCGGGCGCCGGCAAACCCGGCGGGTTCTGAGCGGGAAAGATGCGGATTTGTGCCGGGAGAATTCAGCTTCCGGAACGGATCCGCATTTTCTTTCGCCAGAGGGCGGGGGAAACGCCGTGAATACTCCGGAAGGATTTGTAAAAATGCGAATAGTCGCTGAATCCGCATTCGCAGGCGATGCTTTCGGCCGTCTTTGAAGTGACTTCCAAAAGCCACTCCGCGCGTTTTATCCGTTGGGAAATGAGAAATTCTATCGGAGTCTGCCCGTATTCCTTTTTGAAGATACCGATTATATGGCTTTTGCTGAAATGAAATTTTCGGCAGAGCAGGTCGAGCGAGACGTTTTCTGCGAAGTTTTCGCTTATGTACGCGGCGATGCGTTTAGCGGCTGTGAGGGGTTCCTTTTTTTGATACAGTGCGGACAGGATAGAGAGGAAAACGGCGGTCTGTTCGACGAGGCTTTTTCCGCCGTGCGATAATTGGTCGAGCTCTTCCATCATCGGCCGCAGAGCAGGGGGATCGAATCTTCCGCTGCGTGAAAGATTCGGCTCGCGCTTTGACCAGCCGGCGCGGAAGTGAACGTAAAGATATTTCGGAGAGTCGCTGGGGGTATCTCCTTTTTGAAAGCTTCCGCTTTTCTGGATGTGGTATTCTCCGGGGTGTATCTCGAAGTTTTCGCCGTCCTCGGAAAAGCGGAGAACGCCCTCGAAAACCAGCAAAAGCACGTCGTCTTCGCAGATCCTTGTAACGTGGCGTTCGTTTGCGTCGAAAAAGCGGAAAGAAGCAAATTTGTAGATTACGGGTGAATTCAGGTCGATACCGGGCATCCGCGCAACATCTCCTTTCGGGGGGATTATACCACATGAGAATAATATTTGCAATGTTTTGTCGGATATCGGAACTGTTTTGCGGCGAAGAAAAGAGGTAGAATTATACAAAGAAAAACAGTGAAGAGGCGGCGAAGAGCATGGAAAAATGGCGGTTTTACACTCCGGCGGAACTGAAACCGGAAGGCTGGCTTAAAAGACAGCTTGAAATACAGGCCAGGGGCCTCAGCGGAAATCTTGACAAAATATGGCGCGACATACGCGACAGCGCGTGGATAGGCGGCAGCGCGGAGGGGTGGGAGCGCGTGCCGTATTGGCTGGACGGTTTTGTGCCCCTTGCATATCTGCTCGGGGATGAGGACATGATTTCGCGGGCGAAGCGCTACATAGACGCGATCCTTGGGCTGCAGCGGGAGGACGGCTGGATATGTCCCTGTACGGATGAGGAAATCCCGGAATACGACACCTGGGCGGTGCTTCTGATTTCAAAAGCGCTTACGGTCTACTATGAGTGCTCGGGGGATGAGCGGATACCGGAGGCCATATACCGAATGCTCAGAAATTACTATGAGCTTCTTTCGTCCGGAAAGATCAGGCTTTTCAATTGGGGAAAGGCCAGGTGGTTTGAAGGCTTCATAGCGATCAATTTTACTGCGCAAAGATATGACGAGCCCTGGCTCAAAGAGCTTGCGGAGATACTCAAAGCACAGGGCACGGATTACGCCGAAATCAGCGGGCTCTGGAAGCGCCCGCTGAACAAGTGGACCTATGAGACGCACATCGTGAACATTGGAATGATGCTGAAAAGCGAGGCGGTTTCCTGCGATATACTCGGAGAAGAGTATTCCGACAGGGCAGAGCGTCTGCACGGGATACTTGAAAAATACAACGGCACGCCGGTTGGGCTTTTTACCGGGGACGAGTGCCTCTCCGGCCTGAGCCCGATTCAGGGGACGGAGCTTTGCGCCGTTGCGGAGCAGATGTACTCATACGAGCTTCTCTACGCATACACCGGAGAGAGCAAATGGGCGGAACGGCTTGAAACGCTGGCGTTCAATGCGCTTCCGGCAACCATAAGCGACGATATGTGGACGCATCAGTATGTTCAGATGAGCAATCAGATCGCCTGTGAGCGCTTCCCGGGAAGGTCGCAGTTCCGCACCAACGGAAGCGAAGCGCATCTTTTCGGTCTTGAACCGAACTACGGCTGCTGTACGGCAAACTTCAACCAGGCGTGGCCGAAATTCGCCCTTTCGGCTTTTATGCACAGCCAAAGCACGGTGATCTGCGCCGTACAGATACCGTCGTCGCTCGACGACGCGAATTGCAGCATCGTTTTGGAGACAGACTATCCCTTCCGGAACGAATCGGTTTACCGGGTGACTGCCAAAAAGCCCTTTGAGCTGCGCGTGAGGATACCCGGCTTTGCGCGGTCGCTGACGGTCAGCGGCAAGGCGTATACGGAAACGGGCTCGGGCGAGCTGAGTTTTGAGTTTTCCGGCGGTGAGAAAGCCGAGCTGAGAATTGCTTTTGAAACGGAAGCGGAGTTCGTCCGCCGTCCCCATGACCTTGCAAGCGTGAAATGCGGTTCTCTGGTTTTTGCGCTGCCGATCATGTTCGAAAAGAGAATGCATGAATACGAACGGGACGGCGTTGAGAGAAAATTTCCCTACTGCGACTACGAGCTTGTGGGAAAATCAGACTGGAATTACGGCTATTGCGGCGATGAGCTCATCGTTGAGCGAAATTCCCCCGGGGAGATCCCGTTTTCCTCTGACCGTCCGCCGGTGACGGTCAGGACGGAGGTCAGAAAAGTTCCGTGGGAGCTTGAGGACGGTTTTGAGACGGTGTGTGCAAAGCTGCCCGCCGCCCGCGTCGGATACGGTGAATCAGAACCGGCGGAGCTTTGGCCGTATGCCTGTGCAAAGCTGAGAATGACCGAACTTCCGACGGTGGATTGAGATTTTTCAAAGCGTATCCGGGGAGAGCATAGCCGCCCGGGTACGCTTTCCTGTATGAATTTGAAAAAGAGCTCACTGAATCAAGGAGAAATTCAGCGAGCTCTTTTTGAGACTGTTTGTTGAAAATGAAAGTTTGAAAAAATACGGCGGAACCGATTTTACGGCGTTTATCAGGCGAAGGGGTTTTCGGTGGGATAGGGGATAAAACGCGGACGGTTGTACGAGATGTCTTCGATCCCGAAATAGCGGAAGACGTTGAACAGCGATTTTCCGCAGTGGGAGAAGGCGACGGCTCCGTGGTGGGGATAGCGCTTCTCGATCAGCACATGGCGGTAAAAGCGTCCCATTTCCGGTATTGCGAATATGCCTATGCCGCCGAATGATCCGGTCGGAACCGGAAGGACCTCGCCCTCGGCGATGTAGGAGCGGAGCGCGCCTTCGCTGTCGCACTGGAGGCGGAAAAAGGTGATATCGCCGGCGGCAATGTCGCCTTCCAGGGTGCCGCGGGTGAAATCCGGTTCTGAATCCCGGGGCTCAAGCAGGCGGTGCTGAATGAGCTGGTACTTGACTGCGCGGTCGGAGCACATTTTGCAGGATGGAGTGTTTCCGCAGTGGAAGCCCATGAAGGTGTCGGTGAGAGTGCAGCTGAACTTTCCGGCGATTTTTTCGTCGAAGAGGGACTTCGGAACGGAATTGTTGATGTCCAGAAGGGTGACTGCGTCGTTTGAGACGCAGGCGCCGATATATTCGCTGAGCGCGCCGTAGATGTCGACCTCGCAGGCAACGGGTATGCCGCGGGAGGCAAGGCGCGAGTTCACATAACAGGGCTCAAAGCCGAATTGCCGGGGAAATGCGGGCCAGCATTTGTCGGCAAATGCGATGTATCTGCGGGAGCCCTTGTGCTCTTCGGCCCAATCGAGGAGCGTCAGCTCAAACTGCGCCATTCTCGGGAGAAGGTCGGGGTAGTTGTTGCCGGAAATACCCAGCTCGTTTGCCATGTCGGCGCAGACGGCGGGAATGCGCCCGTCGTTCTCGTGGGCGCGGTAGCTGACAAGCAGGTCAAGCTCGGAGTTTTCTTCAACCTCGACGCCCAGCTCGTAAAGCCCCCTGATCGGAGCGTTGCAGGCAAAAAAGTCCTGGGGTCTGGGGCCGAAGGTGATAATCTTGAGAGAGGAAACGCCGATTATCGCACGGGCGACGGGGATGAATTCGGAGATCATCTTTGCAATTTCTTCGGCGGTACCGACGGGGTACTCGGGGATGTAGGCCCTGAGACGGCGCATGCCGAGGTTGTAAGAGCAGTTGAGCATTCCGCAGAAAGCATCGCCGCGGCCGTTCATAAGGTCTCCGTCGCCTTCGGCGGCGGCAACGAACATGCAGGGGCCGTCAAAATTCCTGGCGATCAGAGTTTCGGGAGTCTCGGGGCCGAAGTTTCCGAGAAAGACCACAAGCGCATTGCAGCCCGCAGCTTTAACGTCGCTGACAGCGGCAAGCATATCCTTTTCGTTTTCAACAGTGACGGGACACTCGTAAAGTCCCTCGCCGAAAGCGCTGACTATGGCCTTGCGGCGGCGGGCAGAGAGGTCGACGGGAAAACAATCTCGGGAAACGGCAATTATGCCGGGGACAACATTCGGAATATTGCTGAACATATGTATTTTTCCTTTCACCAGACTTGGCCGGAAAGTGCGCCGGCAGAAATTACAAAGAGAATATACCATGTTTGAGTTGCTTTGTCAACCGCTTGACGGGAGGGAAAGCCGGTGAATGCTTTTGAAAAAAAGATACCGCTGACAGTATTACTTTTTCACAACAGCTCTAAATGTGTCCAAGCAATATTTCAAGTTAGAGTTGTGGGTAAAAAATGCAAGCCCAAAATATATTAGAACTCCCGAAATTATTTGGACAATCAACAGCGGAAACAGGTTTAGATGGATATTTCCAATTAAGTAAACAATTAAAGCCGACATAGGAGAAATTTGTAACACCCTATGGGTGAATTGCTATTGTCATGGGATAGCTGGCAAAATTATTTGTTGGAACGTAAACCGTTTATAACGACAGATGATGTGTTCCCCCAATAAATGAGCATTCATTTCGTTTTATGTATTTTCCTATACAGCAAATTCAAAAAACGCTTCCAAGCAGGTCTCTTGCACGGAGTGATAACAGGGCAAAGTGAATTCACCAGATTTCCAAAATCCTGATTGGAATAATTGCCCATAAAGTATTCACGACAGGAAGGTTCCTCTGGAGAGTATAAAGCCGATGGGTTGTCTGCTAGGGAAGCTGCCGCGTCAACTTGCTGAAATCGGAACAGCTGACAAACTTCGTTCCATACATACATTGCTTTCTCATTATTAACCATTACCAGAGATGTACCTTTCCCATCGTTGAACGCAGGAACCTGACCCCATACGCCCCAATAGTCACCCAAGGTAAAATCGCTGGCCCTAGTAATTCCTTTAAACTGGCAGTCATAGCAAGAGGGCCGTAGGCATAAATTGTTCACAAAAGCTCTCATGAAAGGATCTGCAGAGTTTGGGACGCTGTAGTCTACTCCGTTTTCATAAACGAAATGGACAGAGTAATTTGGCCAGCCGGTTATTTTGCTACGGAGATTGACAGCTACGGGCTTTGCTCCCTGAGCGTCTGCCTGGCTACGGTGTCGGATATATTCTTGCCAAACTGTCGGAGACGGAACGCCATGGCAGATCACATCCACTAGAAGCAGCTTTTCATATTCTCTGCCCAAATAAGCTGTGAGACCGGCAATTTGGCAAGGTGTACCTGAAAACAGGACATAGCGCTCCTGATTCAGCAGAGCTCTGATCTCACGAAAGCAGTCTCCAATTCTACTTTGTGCATATTTTGCTGTGCGAAGCTTGCTGACTGCGTCCATATCATCCGCCCGGATATGTACTACCTGGAACGAAGTATCGAACGATGCGCCAAATACGATGCCGTCATGCCGGAATACCCAATCGCAAAGCGCGGTAAAAACACCTCCCGAAGTACTGGCAAAGCGGACAGCTTCGTCTTGATGCTGAACGCAAAAAGCTTTGGTTTTTGCCGGTTCAGGCCCCCACTGCCCGACAGCGTGCAGGACAGGGCAGCTTTTTTCACACAATCCGCAGTGAATACAGGCCGATTCCTGTATCTCCGGGTACAAAAAACCTTCTGAATTTGAATTCATATGAATATAGCCTTGGAGACATGCATTGGCACAGGCAGAGCATCCTGTACAGGATTGAATTTCACATAATTGGGGCATATCAATCACCATTATCTCATCAAATGGAGTTTTCTTAATATTTTTTGAACGGGAACCATGACCATGTCCCGTTCATACTGGTTCATCATGAATCGATATGCTAAAGGCAGATACATAATTGTGTACACTGTCGCCAGGGCAAAGAAGACAAGCCAGCTGTTGATATGAATCTGGTCAAGAATAAGCCACCAAGTAGTTCCCATTATCAGCATTACAGGACTCATTTTTAAAATATTCCGCCAGAAAAGCGGTATATCCAAGCCTATATATTTGTAATAATACCAATTGATGATCAGGATGTTTCCCAAAACATAGGCAATACAAGTTGCCATCGCAGCACCGATAATTCCGTAGTCATCTACCCACCAGACGGTCAAGCCAACATTTAACACGGCAATACAGGCATAAACAATAGATCGGAATTTGTGTTTATTCAGTGCGTATAAAATATTCAGTCCCGTATTCTGGATCAAGGGTATTGTCACCGGGATCATCGTAAGAAGTGCAACATAATACGACTTCTCATATCCCGCTCCTGCCCACAGAGCAATAAACTGACGCCCAAAAGCTACGAAGGCGGACACAATGAATGAAACGAAAATAAACTGCAGGCGCCCTACTTTGATAAAAATTGCAGTAAACTGCTCTTCAGACGCGTCTTTTACTGCCATTTCTGTAAGCCGCGGCACCAATAATCCGCTGATTGCCGTGGACAGGCTGGTAACATAAGTGTTGAATGATGCGCCAATGTTGTAAACTGCCGTTGCCACCGAGCCAATTGCCCAGCCAATGATGAGCTTGTCTGTTGACCAGTAGAGAACGTCCACTATGCTGGCGAGGAATACGAAGGAGGAGAAGCCTAAAATTTCCCACAAAATGCCGGGCTCCGTTTTGCCAAATCTCGGTCTTATCTGCAGTTTCTTCACGGCATATACCGTATAGATACTATACGTCGCAAAGTTTAAAACTGTGGATGAAACGACCAATCCAACGGAACCGAAGCCGCAGTAAAGAAGAGCCAGATTCAGAAGCGGAGCGACAATACCGGAGAGGAGTCCGACCAGCTTGTTAAAGATATAACGCTCATGAGCCAAAACAATTGAGCTGAAAACACTGAAAGGAAGAAAGACAGCCGTGTTTAAGGTCATGAGAGTGACCAACTTGCGCAGGGTTTCCAATTCACTGTTGGTTAGTGATCGGCTGTATATCTGGATATTCGCGGCGAAAAGGAATCCTGCGACCAGAATGAGGCAGCATATTACCGAGTATATTTTAATAAACAGTCCGGCAACTCGCTCTTCCTGTTTTTTATTCCCTTCCGCTCGATATTTGGCGAGATAACGGACAATGGCCCCACCAATGCCAAAATTGAGCAGACCGATATAGCCCATGATGGACTGGGCGATACCGTACAGGCCATATTCAGCCTGTCCCAGCAGACGAAGCATAATGGGAGTATAAATGAAGGGGATGATATTGCCAATCAAAAGGTTGAGGTAGGAAATTACGGCTCCGGTTTTAAGCTGATTATGCTTCACATTTTACTCCAGTTTGTTGATTGCATTGACCGCCTGCTGTGCAGCAGACAGATAATTTGGAAGGATGTTCTCCAGAGATTTTTGCACCGTTTCTTTTTCTTCCCACAGCTTCCGGAAACCATTTGTCAACTCACCCGGTTCTCTTAAATCTTGTACCGGGAGAACATAACCGTCTTCTGTACCAAACAGGTCCCGGGCAATTCCTCTCGCCTTAACAGAGTATCCCATAACCAATGTGGGGACACAGGATGAATAGGCCGCAATAATCGCGTGAGTTCGGGCCCCCACAAAGAAGCAGCACCGGGAAATGATGTACTTCAGCTCGGGTGCGGTATGGTCTTCTATCAGCACCAATCTGGGATCACGGTCAAAATCATCGTACAATTGCCGAAGGACTGTCCGATCATCGTTGGAACTCCACACCACATGAGGAATCAAAGCGATCGTAGCGTTTGTTTCAGAAAGAATATATCGTATTAGTTGTTTGTAATTCTCATAGGCCATGCCGGAAGTGGATTCACATTTCAGAATATGCGGACTGGCATTAATTCCAATAACATTACCGGCTTCCAAACGCGCATCTACTTCGCACTTCAAAGGCTTCATAAAAAAGGCCGGATCCGGAGATTGAACAGTATTTTTTTGCACTTGTCTTACTGCTTCGTAAGTAATACTCTCTCGGGTTACGATTAAGTTATAATTTGAAAGATCTTCAGCTATGGCTTTTTTTGCAGCAACTTCCGGCTCAACCGAGCAGCCCCAAAGAACAGTTTTTATTCCAGCTTTGTGATAAGCCCGATTTAGCCAGCTGTAAATCTCTGTTCCGTTATAGCAATAGTTATCTCCACCGACCGATAAGGCAACATCTGTTTTTGAAGCAGCAGCCGAAATGCCCGGTAAATAGTCGAGCCCATCCATGTCTGTATAATTACCAGTTAGTTTAAGTTTTGCATATGCACATATAAAAGAAAAATTTTTCTTTCTTACAGTCCGGGCAGGAGATACTTCTGCCAATTGGTTTAGGCCATACAGGGTATCTTCAGCGACATTTGTTGAACGAACACAAAAGAAATTGCTGCCTGTACCAAGTAATTCCACAGTGCCACGCACAATAGCTTCACAGCCATGATTGCCGCTGCCGCCATTACCATATAATAAAATACGCATGATTTCTGCACCTTATAAATCGTAGCCTATGCCATCAAGAAGTTCTCTTCGCATCTGTTCCTTTTCCTCCCATGTTTTTTCGGACCAAAGAGTATGATAAACCGGACGATCTTCCATCTGCTTTTTATGTCGGGCAACATAATCGTCGTATGTCCCCACTATCTGGATGGGATTACCTATCGCAATAGAATTGTCGGGAATATCCTTCGACACAACTGCACCCGCACCGATCACGACACGATTTCCAATATGAGTGTTGGGAAGAATAATTGCTCCTTGACCCACAAAAACGTTGTCACCTATGACTACTCGACCGACTTTGCTGACGCCCAAGGGAATCTGCGTACTGGCATCATGTGCTAATACAATAACCCCGGTTAAGGTAACATTGTCTCCAATAGATACCAGAAAGCCATGTCCAAAATCGATCTGCGAATTAAGAATATGCACATTCTCGCCGATTTGAACACCTCGAGAGCGTAAATACTCAATGCTGTTGTATTCAATTGGCTTTTTGATTCCCAGCTTCACTAAGATTCGATATATCACAGAAGTTTCTTTCATTTTATCGCTCCAATAGACCCTCAATCTTCCGCACTACGCGCTCTGGCGCAAACTGTTCCGGGCAGTGGGTGTTCATTTTAATTTGTTCGTACAGCTTCTGATCTGTCAGTATCTCTATGACTTTATCAGCCAGAGAGTCCGGGTTTTGCTCCGTCAGAATACCGTTGACCCCGTCCTCAATAAATTCGCATGGGCCAAGAGACTTTGTCACGACACAGGGGACTCCAAGCGCCATGGCTTCCAGAACGACGAGTCCCTGCGATTCCACATAAGAGGGATGCACAAATAAATCTGCGTTTTTCAGATAGGGATAAGGATTCGGTTGATTTCCCTCAAAACGGAAGACATCTGAAACCGCGGCGCTTTCCGCTGTTTGACGCAGGTTATGTTCAATGCTGCCGCTTCCCACCAAATGCCATAGAAAGTCGATCCCAGCCCCTTTCAGCTTTTTCGCTGTGAAAATGGCATTCTCAATGTGCTTTTCCGGTGAAAGACGGCAAAGCGTAACGATGTGAAGCATATCTGCCTGCGCATAAGGCCGGAAAGCTTCTGACTTTTTGCAAACGGAGTTAACATCCAGCATATTTGGCACCATGGTCAGTTTTTGCTCCAGAGTTGGAAAGGCATCCGCCAACATGCTGCGGCATGCTTCGGAAACAACCGCGACATAATCACAGGCATTGGCTGCTTCCAAGTAGCTGTTTTGTTCAACATTGATCTCGCCGTGGTGCCACCATGTGACACGCTTGTCCGCATTAACCGCAAAAGCGGCAATTTGTGTGCAGATTCCGGGCCGAAAGCCGACCACACAATCATAATGATGGTTGCCGGTGAGCAGATTCCGGGCAAAGCGGATTTTCCTCTGACCGAAGAGTTTCATCAACAGAAAGATCAGCCGCATTCGAAAGCAGAACCAGTCCCGCAGACGTATGCAGCGGAGTAAGCTGCTTAGGACAGAGCCAAAGGTATTTTTCAGGCATCGAAGCTGAACGTGGACTTGCTCAGGTATTTCAGCAGCATAGTCTCCAAACTCCTCAAGAAGCAGCAAATCAACTTCAAATTTTTCATAATCCAGGTGCTTCAGAATATCTAAAAGGGACTTTTCAACCCCGCCAGTATTCACATGACCGTTGATAAATAAAAGTTTTTTCATTTGTGCTGTTTCTACCTTCGCAGTAAAAGCAAGGCTGGCCGCAGATAGTTCTTTTGATAGATCATAGAGATAACTTTTAATTTCCGGGAGATGTTCAGCTGACCAATTTGAATGGGTGCCAACGCTGCCCGCACTTCCGGGTGATCCAGTACCGCCTTGACCTCCCGGAAAAACTGCTTCAGCGGCATTTTCGCCGCCAGACGCTGGTTCATTGCCATATAGACGAAGAACAGCATACAGCGCTGAATCTGGGGGGTGAAGTCAAAATCCGATTTTTCCTGAAACCTTTTCCCGATTTGCCGGTAAAGCTCCAGAAGCAGCGGCCATTTGTCCTTGAACGCCGTATGTGTTACCGAATCTGGATTCTGCCGGTAATGGTAGGGAGTATAGCCTTTGAGATAGGTCATGCTCTGCGCATAGTAGCCGACCTCGGAGCCGAACAGAAGATCCTCGGAAAACCGCATTCCTTCCGGGAACGAAAGCTGGTTTTCTTCAATAATTTCCCGCCGAATCAAGAGTAGCCAATTGGAGATCGTCACAGGATATTCCATTGAATCCGGCATCAGAAGCTGCGGAAAA
>JAEDMJ010000064.1 GCA_016303065.1 Clostridiales bacterium | reverse complement strand
AAGCCTTTGGGGTCAGGTTCACTGCCTGACCCCAACATTTATTATAGAACCTGTATTTTCAACGTACCGCCGTGCGCTTTGGGGGAAATCGGAACTTTCCGGGGAGAACAGGTGCGCTTTTACAAAACGGGTGAGGGCGATCCGGAATGCTGCTTTTTTGGGCAAATCGGGCGCTTTCTGCGAAGAGGGCGCGCTGTCCGGAAAACAGGGGCGCTTGGGAAGACAGACTCTTTCTCCGGATCGGCGCGCTTTTTATGTAATTTGTGCGTTTTTCGGAACGGGTGAAAAAGCCTGCCAATTATTATGTAGTCTTTTCAAATGAATATTCAATAGTGAAGCTTGTATCCCCACCGATGATATGGTATAATGCACTCAAGGCGGTGAAGTTATGGCCAGAGAAAAAGATAAAGTAGGGTTAAGAGAAATTGTTGCATACGAAAAAACTCAAATGCTGCCTTTGAATTTTACGGTGTCCTACATATTAACCCCTATTTATGCCGTTATTTGTTTTTTGCTTTTTGCAGCATTTGCTGTTTTAATGGAAATCGACGATGAAAAATACTTAGTGCACGGATTACTGTGTTTAGGTGTTTTTGTATTAATTTCGGTTATCTTTTTAGCAAGTGTTCCGTTTGTTCGTAAAAAAGCAATTGGCGTTGAACTTGAACGTTACGATTTTGATACTTCAACCGTAGAACCGCTTAAAGTATACGATTTTTCCACAGAAGATTTTTCTCTGAGATTTGATGAGCACGGTATGTACGTAAATGACGAATTGTTTTATTACAATCACCTGAGCAAAAATGTTGTAACGGATAATTACTGTAAAAGAGTAGGCGTATATATACAATTTGCCTGGGACGAGGAACATATTGTTACTTTGGCTGTTAACCCAACTTCTCTTAAAATGTTGGAGTGCTTAGACATCAAGTTGGATAACAGACACATTTTGGATTACATTATCGCCAACAAAAAGGCGGCTTTTGAACAAATATACAACAAAGGTTATGTTGCTGCCCGTTATGAATAAGAGAGGCCGGGGGAGGGTTCTCTGTCTTTGCAAATATTTGCGGATATGACGATTTGAAATAAATAATTCCCCGGTTTTCATACCCTTCATTTTCGTCATTCAGTTCAAACTCCCGCGAAGGAAGCGCTTTCTTTGCGGGAGCGTTTTTTTTGGTGTTTGTGTCCGCCCTGGCGGACACAAAACGATATTTTGCTGAAGCATAAACGATGTGATGCTATGCATCAATGATGTTCTCCTGTGGAGAAACGATGTTGCGGCTAACGCCGTAAACATTTGGGCTCCGCCCAAGATCGTTTACCTCTACCGCCTGCATACTACAATATAGCAAAGGCAGTGTCCAATGTAGGGGAGAAAAAAGTTACCTGTGTTATCCATAGGTATTGTGAGTTATGAACAAGATAGAGATTTAGAAAATGAATTATTTGATTTTACTGAAAAAAGATTTTCTGTATTCACGTGGAGTCATACGGGTAACTGTCTTGAATTGCTTCATATATTGTGTGTCACAACTGTAATTAAGCATTTCGGAAATTTCTCTTACGGAATAATTGGATGAACTTAATAAATGTTTTGAATATTCCACACGGCTGTTAATTTCGTCAGCAATAGGTGATACGCCAAAATATTCTTTATATAAATGCTGAAAGTAAGACTCGCTGATACTGATTTTTGCCGCAAGTGCCTTAACTGAGTGCTTTTTCCAAGGATTATTGTGTATATCGGTTCTTATTGACAACAGTTCGTTATAGTATTTTGTTTTTAATTCAAAACTGCCAAACATTTTATCTAACTTTTTTCTAATGATTTGAAAGTATAAGTGTATGAGTTCTTCTTTATATATTGCCGATGAATAAAATTCGTTCTGCATCAATCGTATTATTTCCGAACATACCCCAATATCTTCGGATTGAATGATTTTATCAAAAACAATTGTTTCCCCGAATACCTTTTCCTCTTCCGGACTCATATCAAAGCTTATCCAGTCATTGATGTATATATCATCGCTCGCGCCGAAGTATTGCGGTGTTTTTTTGCGAAAAACAACAAGTGAGTTCGCCTCAATTTCGGATTTCTTGCTTTTCGGTCCGAAATAAGCCTTTGATCGGATTGTCAACAACAAGTATTCGTCCAGTCCCTGCGGCCTTTCTATACGGAAATTCTTATCATGACAAAAGTTGTATCCAATAGAATTAATAATCATATCCTGCGCCCCAAAAGCGGTATTTGATAGTTTTTAAGCATTATATCACATTGCAATTAAGTTCGCAATATATTATTATGAAATCAGTCTAAGTGAAAGCGGTGACAAATGAAAAAGATGAGGTATACATTATATGGATTATTCTAAAGTGCGCGGATTTAACTATCAGCCAAGCTACGGGGGTAATGCTATGGAGCTGTGGAAAAACTTTGACGAGGCAGTTGTTCGTAAGGAGCTGTCATTTGGTAAAAAATACTTTCCCTGTTTCAATACCGTGCGGATTTGGCTCAGCTGGAACTACTGGAAGTATGATAAAGCAGGCTGCATTGACAAAATCAAAAGGTATCTTGCCGTGGCAGAAGACATCGGTTTGATGATTGTTCCGGTGCTGTTCAACCGTTGGCACGATCAATGCCTTGACTGGGGAGGAATATATTTTGATCATCTCATTAAACAGACCTGTTGTGAGGGAATTGATTTATTGAATTTTGCTGAGGATGTAACCAAGCTCTTCGCAAACAGCGACAGTATTCTTGCGTGGGATATTTGTAACGAGCCATTTAACTACAGCTTCAACGGCGTCAATAAAAACATAATACAGGAACTGAAAAAAATAGAATTAGATTGGCTGACTAATACTTATCAGGCTATGAAAGCAATTGATACTAAACATCCTGTTTCTGTCAGTCCTCCGGCTTTTCGCGGAATTGAAGATACCGTTACACTTAATGATATAAGCGATGTTCATTTTATACACCCTTATTTTTGGGATGATGTTAATAGCGGCGATGACAGAAAGAGATTTGAGAAATTATTGGACGATTTTGTGGCATACCGTGAAAAAACAGGTAAGCCCATGCTTGTAACCGAGACCTGTTGGGGAAGTACAGACGATGCAAAGCGTGTAGAGGTGATGGAATACACACTTGGTGAATGTAAAAAACGTGGTTTCGGCTGGCTTGCCCACGCGCTGACAGAATCCTATGTTGCCGATTTGCACGGACCGGAAATAGCGCCTGTCAGCGCTCCGGGTGTTATGTATTTTGTAGATATGCATGGAAACCTCCGTACCGGTCATGATGCTTTCAACAAATATTGATGAATTTTATTGTAAAATAAGAGAGAATGAAAAATATGTGCAAATACGGAAATAAACTTTTTGAGGGCGGTGACCCTTTTTTGCTGAAGCACGACGGCATTTATTATGTCTATTGCACAACAGAAAATGATATGCCGGCATTCACAGAAGAATATCCGTTTTACGAAACCTGCAAAAACGGCGAGGACGGCATAGAGGTACATATATCCAAGGATTTAGTTCATTGGGAAAACGCAGGCTATTGCCTGAAAAAAGGTGATGTGCTGGGAGAACACGGTTTTTGGGCTCCGGAAGTATCGTACTATAACGGAAAATTCTATATGGTTTATTCTGCTGACGAGCATCCTGCTATTGCGGTTTCGGACAGCTCGATGGGACCATTTAAGAGGCTGACCGATAATTGGCTTCGTGAAAAGCCTGCTATTGACGGACATCTGCTGTTTGACGATGATGGAAGTATTTATCTGTATTTTGCAGCCCTTGAAAACGGAAATCAAATACGTGTTGCAAAAATGTCAAACGATTTAAAAAGGATAGAATGGGAGCATGGCGAAACCTTATTAAAAGCAGAAGAACCTTGGGAAACAATAGATTGTAATGTTGCCGAGGGTCCGTTCGTTATCAAACATAAAGGGCTGTATTATCTTACATATTCTGCAAATCATACAAGATGTGAGGATTACTCTGTGGGTTATGCTGTATCAGATTCTCCAACGGGACCGTTTGAAAAGTATTTTAAAAACCCAATTTTATATAAAACAGGTGATATTGTGGGAACAGGTCACCACAGCTTTGCTCCGACAGAAAATGAAAACAAGTTTATATGTATTTTCCACTGTCACAGCGGAAATACTGACAACTTTAAGCCACGGAAAGTTTGTCTTGCTGAAGCTGAATTTATCCAAAATGAATCGGGCACGGATATTCTTGTTGTAAACCAAAACAAGAAAGAATAAGACAGTCGGCGGTTCTGTGTTTTGACAAATATTTGCCAATATAACGATTTGTAATAAGAAATGTCTCGGTTTTCAGAGCCCTTTCGTTTGTGTCATCAAGTTCAAACGACCAACAAAATGATATTATGGCGTTAGCCATAAACGATCTGATGCTTTCAATCAACGATGTTTTACTACGGAGAAACGATGTTACGGATAACGCCATAACATCGCTGGGCATATGCCAAACGCAGTTGCAATCAGTACAACTGTATGATATAATGAACCCAGGGAGGCGATTGCATGAAAAAAGCACTTGCAATTATTTTGTTGTTAACACTTTCACTATTAGCTTCATGTTCTGCACCGGTAGACGAGGTGGTTGAATCTTTGGGCAGTTATAAATCGGCAGAGTACTACACAAGCGGCGGTTTTCAGGATTTTACCGACTATGCTGAATATACTTTTGAAAATGTAGATTTCAGCAGCAATGGATATTTTAGTAAAATTTCATCGGACAGCGCAGAAAATTTCAAAAATCATATTGAAGATTTCGAAAACTGGATTGAATGCATTAAAATCTCGAACCCCGAAAATGAGGTTGTATCAGGGTACAATTTTGATTTTTCAATTGTTTCCGATAACGATTACTTGTATATTTATGATGACCCTGATTATCCGGAGCTTGGAAATTATGATGTTTACTTTTTTGATATGGAAACGATGACGCTTTACTATTTTCACAATAACATATAAAGATAATCAGGTTTTCAGGCGCGTTTTATTCGTGTAATTAATTTCAAACGTCTCAATGAACAAAGCCCCGGACTTACTGTCCGGGGCTTTTACGCTGCGCTGGGATGGAACCGATGCTCTTTTCAGAGTGGGCTTTTTCGGCGACGTGTCTGAATCAGTAATGCCGCTTTTGCGGCCGCTCTTTTAATCGGTGTAAAGCGTATAGTATTTGTCGTATATAACCATGCCGGGTTTTCCGCCGGGAAGCTTTTTTAAGTACCGCACCATTGTGTAGTCGACGGCGATGTGTCCCGCTCCGGCGACGGATGAATTGGCGGCGGCGATTGCGGCGGCCTCCTCATATGCGCGGTCCGAGGGTTCTTTTCCGCCGCAGAGCAGAATACAGTGGCTTCCCGGAGCATTTTTTACGTGGAACCACCAGTCGTTCTTCGATGCGACGCGGAAGGTCAGCTCTTCGTTCTGCCGTGCGGTGCGTCCGCAAAGCACGGTCATGCCGTTTGAAATGCGGAATTCTTTTGGCGAAAGAGCTTTGCTCTTTTTTTTGTCGGTGTTTCTGGCGTTTTTAAGAATGCCGTCCTCGGCAAGCTCGCTTTTCAGAACGGGGAGGGTTTTGGCGTCTGCGGCGGAGATCTGGTAAAGAACTCCGGACAGGTATTCAAGTTCCTGTTCCCCGGACCTGATAAGCCCTTCAAGATGGCTTTTTGCGGATTTCAGCCTTCGGTACTCGGCGTAGTATTTCTGGGCGTTGTGCTGGGGACTGAGTTTGGGATCGAGGGCGATCTCAACGTCTCCGCCTTCGGCGGAATAAAGGTCGGGCAGAGTGACAGAGGAAGCTCCGCGGGGAATTTCCGAAAGAAAGGCATTCAGAATGTCGCCCTTTTCGCGGAAACGCTCGCGTTCAAGCGTCGCTGAAAGCTCGGTTCTCTGGAGGGCAAGCTTTCTTTCAAGGCGCGCCATTGCGGTTTTCACGGGTTTGGAAAGCTCGGATACGGCAGAGGAAAGCGCGGCGTCGGCAGACGGCGCGGAATAGCAGAAATCCAAAAGCGCAGAGCAGCTTTCAAAGCTGTGAGCCTGGCAGAGATCGACGTATTGAGCGATCTCCGTGAAGGAAAACGCCGTGATCTTTCCCTTTCCGTCGGTCAGAGCTGTCGGAACGGGCGAAGCGTGCAGACGGCTGAAAATGCTTTCGGAAGCGGCGCGAAGCTGTTCTTCGGAAAAAGAGGAAAGGGGCGCGTCTCCGAATTCCAGCGCGAGCTCTCTTGCGGCAAGCGGAGAGAGTCCGAAAAAGCTGTCAAGGAGAAAATCCGAAGCGCTTTTTTCAAGGCCGCGTCCGCGCCCGGCAATGAGCTCAGGCGGCGCCGCGGAGATATCGTATTTCCCCGCGGGCGGCTCCGGCGGACGGTAGAGAAGTCCGGGAAGCATGGGACGGTTTGAAGCCCGGTCTTCGATGTTGACTCTTCGCAGGCAGTCGGTTATGCGAAGCTCGCCGTCGGTGAGGACGACGTTGGGAATGCGCCCGGCAAGCTCAAAGATAATGTGCCTTACGCAGGGGTCTCCGAAATCGTCGTAGCACGACAGGGCGATGTCGGTCATGCGCTCGGCTCCGGGCTGGGTAACGGAGAGCACGCGCGCTCCGGCAAGGAGTTTTCTTGCCAGCATACACAGCATCGGAGGAACGTCGGGGTTGTCGCGCTTTGTCTCGGTAAAGTGAATGCGCGCGCTTCCGGGGCGGGCGCTTAGCAGAAGCGTTTTTCTGCCGCCGTTTTGCGTGCGGAACTGAAGCCGCAGCTCGCTTGAGTCCGGCTGGTTTATCTTGTCGAGCCTTGCGCCGGGAAGCTCTGCGGCAAGCTCTGAGGTTATGTGTGAAAGAAAAATTCCGTCGATTGGCATATGTTCACCGTTGTGGATAGTTTGACCGGATAAGGCGGAGCGTTTCGATCTCTCTTTGTACGATGGAGATACGCTCCGCGTCGGGGGATGCGGCGGACAGGAGGCCGCGAAGTGATTTTTCGAATCCGGCAAGTTTTTCGCCGATATATTCGGAGTACAGCCGGGAAACTTCCGGACAGGGAGCGCCAAAGCTGACAAAGGGTTCGGCTTCGGGGGGGACTTTTTTGGAGACAAGAAGCACCTCGTAGAGCCTGCCGGCGTCGCGAACCAGCCGCCAGGAGGGGATTCCCCACCCGTTTGCGTGAAGCCATTGCCGAAGCTTTTCGGATTTTGACATCGGCTGGAGGACGAACAGCTCCGTTCCGGAAGTGTCCGCGCCCAAAAGCGCGGCAATCGTTTCGCCGCCCATGCCGGCAATGACCGCACAGGAGATCTCTCCGGGCTCAATCACTTTCATCCCGTCCCCGAGCCGAAACTCCGCAAGCCCGGACAGGCCCGCAGCCGCCAGGTTTCGCTTTGCGGATTCAAGGGGGGACGCGTTCACGTCGGTGCAGACCGCGCGGCGTATTTTCCCGGAAGAGAGAAGATAAAGAGGTAAAAAGCCGTGGTCGGTACCTATGTCGGCCAGTTTGTCACAGGCCGGCACAAGCTCCGCCACGGCGTTCAACCTCGCAGACAGGAGGCGGTGATCCATCACCTGTCAGTTCTTGTTGGCGAGATACTCATTCATGGCTTTTACAAGCTCGTCGCAGTCGGTGCCGTGAACTGCACAGGCCTGCTCAAGGCTTTCGCCTCTGGAAGCGGGGCAGCCGAGGCAGTGCATGCCGATTGCAAAGAGGAACTGGGAAAGCTCGATATCGTAATCGAGGGCGTCGCCGATAAGGGTGTCTTTTGTTATGGTCATTTTCTTCACCTGCTATATAAAAATCTATAATAAAGTATAACACGCGGGGGGACAAATATCAATGGCTATTATTACATTTATT
Source organism: Clostridiales bacterium (assembly GCA_016303065.1). Classification (GTDB taxonomy): domain Bacteria; phylum Bacillota; class Clostridia; order Oscillospirales; family QAMX01; genus SIG499. The sequence goes on along the minus strand of JAEDMJ010000064.1, from coordinate 1,022 downwards.
TTTTGCTTTTCAGCCGTCTTTTGAGCTTCTTGACAAAAAGCGGTGGTATAATGTAAAATATAGCGTGTAAAAGGGATTCGGGAGGAGTTTGCATATGGAAAAGTATATTCTTCGCATGAGCAACGCCGCGGACAGGTGGGATAATGCGTCGCCTGTCGGAAACGGACGTTTGGGCGCCATGATCTACGGCGGAGTGCCGGAGGAAAGAATTTCTTTTAACGAGGACACGATTTGGGCCGGCGGAGAAGTTGACGCTGCGGCTCCGGGGCTCAGAGACGTTATCGACCGCGTCAGGTCGATGTTTTTGGAAGACAAGCCCTATGAAGCGAGCGAGCTTATGGGAGAGCTTCTGGGAGATGAGTTCTTCACGAGGATAAAGTCCTATGAGGCGGCGGGAGAGCTCTTTGTTAAAACGGACAGCGTCAGCGCCGAAAACTATGAGAGAAAGATCGACCTTGCCCGCGGCATTGCCGAAGTGAACTATACCGACGGCGGGAAGCGCTTTTCCAGGGAGTTTTTTGCGTCGTACCCGGCCGGGCTTGTCGCTTTCCGCTTTTCAGGAGAAAGACCCTTTGACGCGGAGATCAGCTTTAAGCGTGAAAACATACTCAGCTGCGAGTGTGGCGGAGAAGGCTTTACCGTCGTGGGACGGACGGCTTTCGGAGAGAAGCTGTTTGCGCTCAAATTCAGATTTGTGACCGACGGAAAATTTTCCGCCGCCGCCGCCGACGGCGCGTGCGCGCCGCGCTGCCGCGCGGAAGGGGCGACCGAGCTTGTCTGCTACGCCTCCGTGGCCACGGTGTACCGCGAGGGGAGCGAGGCGGGAATGATGGCGGCGCTTGACCGCGCGCTCGAAAAGTCGGCGGCGGGATGGGACGCGCTTAAAGCGGAGCATATCGCTGATTTTGAGGCTCTTGCCGCGCGCTCGTGGCTTTCTTTTGAGGATGACGGCTGTGAGAAGATGACGGTCGAAGAGCGGCTTGACCGGCTCAGAAACGACCCCGGCGCCGAGGACGGACAGC
>JAEDMJ010000063.1 GCA_016303065.1 Clostridiales bacterium | reverse complement strand
ATAGCTTTACTGTTGAACAGTTTGAGCAGGTAATGGGCTTTGACAGAGACGGAGCTATGCAAAAGAAATGGAAAGCCTTTGTCCGTAAAATTGATACTAAAACAGATGATTACAGCACCGTGCTGAAAACAATAAGGGCGTTTTTAACAAAACCGTTTATGGCAGCGGTAGAAGGCAATGCGTTCACAGGTAATTGGACTGCTCCGAACAATGAGTGGGTGTAGTAGGAGAATAAATATGGAAATTGTTGTAGCAATAATAGCAGGATTGTTTTCTATATCGGTATCCATATTTGGTGCTGTTTTTATCAATGTAAATAATGTCAAATTACAAACTCGGAAGTTAAAAGAAGAGCATTATGTTCGGTATATAGAATCAGTCCATAACCTTGCAGAGGACAACTCAAGTGCAAAGGCTTTGAAAGAGTATACATTACATCGAGATAAGATGTTTATAGTAGCAAGTGAAAGAGTTATTACAGCTATGTTGGAATATGAAGAAAAAGCCGTCGGCAAAAAATGTGATGAGCACGACGAATATTTGACAAAGCTTGTAGAGGAGATCCGTAAAGATTTGAGCATTCGAGATAAATCGTTTCCTCGAATATATTTGAAAGCAAGCAAAAAACAGTGATGGTATAACTGGAGGAAGTTATGACAGATACAGAAAGAAGAAAAGCGGCTAAAGTCTTCTCGGAATATTGGAAAGATCGCGGAGATGAAAAGAGCGACAGTAAATATATCCTACATTAGCAATGCAACGGGAAGCTGCAGAAAAAGCAAGGGCAATTTTAAAGAACAGTAAGTATCGCACAATATGTCAAAGGAAAATACAGCTCATTAAAGGACGATCATAAACTAAACTAGTATTAGCATAAGAAGTGGCGGCGAGGATTTCGTTCTTCGCCGCCGATCTTCAGTTAGTTGTAAATTATATCGTGATTCACAATTTCTGTTGCTCTGCTACGGATGTTGTTCATCCGAGCAACCCACTCCATTTGATTGTCCGCTTTGAGTTGTTCGGTCACACCCTCACGCTCTGCCATCTGTTTTACCAGCCGGAAAAACATTTCTTCCGCCTGTCGGTTAATATCAGCAAGGTAACTGTTTAACTTGCCGCTTGTCAGCAAATTTGTGTATAGCACCCTTCGATTTTGCTTGATGTGTCGCAAATGTCGTTGTCCCCATATGCCGATTGGCTGTTGTTCTTCAGCGGGTAATGCAAGGTCGGGCAGATAATAATCTCCCTGCAAGGTGTAGCGGATTCCCGTTTTTTCGTCTGTAAAATGCTGTTTCATTGTGTTTTCCTACCTTTCATCTTTATAATTTCTAAAGCGTTTTTCACGCTGTTTAGACTGTTTTTCCAACTTTGCACTATCAAGCAAATTGTCAATCTGTTTATGACCAAATACTTTGCGGAGAAGTTTGTAATCCCTGTTTTCCGCACGCAGATTTTCATTCTCTCGTGATAATTTTTCATTGACTTTCGCTATCCAGGTTCGACACGACGGGCGGCTGGGTAAAGATTCATTCGGGGGAACTGAACGACGTAATGTTAGACACCTTCAAAGATCGCCTGAAACTCGACTAAGAAAAAAGACGACAAAAAGCCCATAACTGCGGTACAAATCCACAGTTATGGGCTTTTTAATCGTATAATACAGATTTATTTCTTGGTAACAGCCATTTTAAAATTATTCTGATAACCTACAAGCCACTTGGGGTATAGAATAATAGTGACTTCAAGAGATATTATCAAATCGTTACCAAAAGGGGTGGGCAAAACCCGAAAATCCCTGATATTACTGGGTTTTTAGACTTTCTGTGATCATTCCCATTCTATCGTTGCCGGAGGTTTGGCCGTGATATCGTAGACGACGCGGTTTATGCCCCGGACTTCGTTTGTTATGCGCGATGAGATCCTGGAGAGGGTTTTGTGGGGAATGCGGGCGTATTCGCAGGTCATAAAATCGTTTGTACGCACTGCGCGAAGGGCCAGAACATATTCGTAAGTCCGGAAGTCGCCCATGACGCCGACGCTGCGTGAGTCGGTCAAAACGGCGAAGTACTGGTCCGGGCGGTTTGAGAGCTTGTCAAGCTCTTCCCGGAGTATTGCGTCGGCTTCGCGAAGGAGGTCAAGCTTTTCACGGGTCACCTCGCCGATTATGCGTATTGCAAGGCCGGGGCCGGGGAAGGGCTGACGGCTTACGAGGTTTTCGGGAAGTCCGAGAATGCGTCCGAGTTTTCTGACCTCGTCCTTAAAGAGTCCGCTGAGCGGTTCCACGACTCCGGAAAAGCCCAGGTCTTCGGGAAGCCCGCCCACGTTGTGGTGGCTCTTTATGACCGCGGATTTGTTCTTTCCGGATTCCACCACGTCGGGATAGATCGTTCCCTGGGCGAGAAATTCGGGGCGTCCGCAGCAGGCGGCTTCGTCTTCAAAGGCGCGGGCAAACTCGGCTCCGATGAGCTTTCGCTTCGTTTCCGGGTCGGTTACTCCGCTGAGCTTTGAAATAAATCTTTCGGAGGCGTCGACGCACACAAGGTCAAGATCCCGTCCGGCAAACGCGGCGCGGATCTCGTCGGTTTCACCCTTCCGCATGAAGCCGTGGTCAATGTAAATACAGACAAGCTGTCCCGGGATTGCCCGCGACAAAAGCGCGGCGCAGACGGAGGAATCGACGCCGCCCGAAAGCCCGAGGAGAACCCTGCGGTTCCCAACCCGGTTTCTGACCTCTTCGATTTTGCGGCGGAGGTAGTCGTCGACCGAATACCCGGCTGACGCATTGCAGACGCGGAAGAGAAAGTTTTTGAGTATATCGGTTCCGTGTTCGGAGATCTCCACCTCCGGGTGGAACTGAACCCCGTAAAGCCCGGCGTCCCTGAACTCAAACGCGGCGACGGGGCAGTTTGCCGTGCGGGCAGTGGCGCGGAAGCCGTCGGGAAGAGCGGCGACTCTGTCGGTGTGGCTCATCAGCACCGCCTGCCGCGGCTCGAGACCGTAAAAGAGGGGGGAGGAAACGTCCACGTCGGAGCGGAGTTTTCCGTACTCGCTCTTGGGAGCGGGGGCGACCGTGCCGCCGGTCATGTGGCAGAGAAGCTGCATTCCGTAGCAGATGCCGAGGATCGGAACGCCGAGCCGCAGAATTTCCGGGTCACAGGACGGGGCGCCGTCCCGGTTCACGCTGTCGGGGCCGCCGGTGAAGATGAGCCCGGCGGGAGCCTCCGCGCGCAGTTCTTCCGCGCTTACGGTGTGGGGAAGAATTTCGGAATAGACTCCGCATTCGCGGACGCGGCGTGCGATAAGTTCCTTGTACTGACCGCCGAAGTCGAGAATGATTATCTTTGAATAATCCATGGTGTGACTTTCCTCGCTTGTATTTTTTATGTGTATTGTTTTCCGGTGGGCTCAGCCTTCGTGAGTGCGGATTATGGCTTCGGCTGCGGCGCGCTTTGAAATGCGGGTGTCCATCGCCTGCTTTTCGATATATCTGTGCGCGTCGGCCTCGTTCATGCCCAAACGGTCTATAAGAAGCCATTTTGCGTGGTTGACGACGCGGATCTCGTCGATCTTTTCGCGGAGTCCGGTGTTTTTCATCTCTAAAAGCCGGAGCCGCTCGCGCGTTGCGGTCATGAGCCGTATGGACGCCGAGAGCACCTGCTGGCTGAAAGGCTTGGGAAGCGTGAGAACTCCGGCGCGCTCCACCTGGTCGACTGTGCGGTCGTACTGCTCGCCCTTCACCAAAAGAAGCACTCCGGCGGAGGTGTTCTGGGTCAGATCAAGAGCAAGCTCTGCTCCGAATTCATCCCGGAGGGGGGTGTTTATTATGACGATATCGTAGTCCGTCGAAAGGAGAAGTCTGCGCCCTTCGCCGCCGCTTGAAGCCACGGTGACGGGAGAAAACTGCCCAATGGGAAGCATATCGCTTATAATCGAGGCGCCTTTGTCGGTTCCGGAAAGCACAAGCGCTGCGTATACCGTGCTGCTGAAGACCATTCCGAACCTCTCCTTTTTGCGAAAATTTCTGTTTGTCAGCGTTTTTTGGTCAGCGCATGGCTTTTGCGTAGCTTTCTATAAGCCTTCCGGGAAGCAGCCCGTTTACAAATTCGGAAGAGAGAGCCGCTCCGGCGGCCTCTGCCAGTGTTTGGGGCAGGAGCGTGAGACTTGCCGTGTCAGAGCTGCGGTCGAGGGCGTCGATGTCGGACGGGGGGCAGAGAGTGAGTCCGCGGCGGACGCCGTCAACTCCTGCGGCTGTGAGAAGCGCAAATGCGAGATAGGGGTTTGCCGCCGGATCGGGAGAGCGAAGCTCAAACCGCCTGTACTGCCCGGCCGCCTCCGGAATACGGATGAGCTGGGAACGGTTTCCGCGGCTCCATGCGATGTGGCGCGGGGCCTTGCTGCGGCCGAGACGGCGGTAGGAGCTGTCGATGGGGTTCAAAAAGAGTGTAATTTCGCGTATGTGATCCAGAATTCCGGCGATAAAGGCTTCCTGGACGGAATTGTTTGCGTCGGTTCCGGTGGAGGGGTCGAAAAGGGATATGTTGACGTGGAGTCCGCTTCCGGGCTCTCCGTGCAGGGGCTTGGGGTCGAAAGAGGCGTAGAGTCCGCTTCCGGATGCGACGCTTTTTACAACCGAACGGAATGTGACGGCGTTGTCTGCGGCGCGGAGCGCGGTGTCAAAGCGGAAGTCGATCTCGTGCTGGCCCGGGCCCTCCTCGTGGTGGGAGCTTTCGGGGAAGATGTCCATCTGCGAAAGGGTGAGGCAGATTTCCCGGCGGACGTTTACGCCCCGGTCGAGGGGATCGATGTCCATGTATCCGGCGCGGTCGTGGGGGATGATGGTCGGGTCGCCGTGTTCGTCGGTGAGGAAGAGGTAAAACTCGTATTCCGTCCCGAAGCGGCAGCCGACCCGCTCCCTGCGGGCGGATTCGGACACGCGGCGCAGTATCGCGCGGGTGTCGTTTTCAAAGGCGGAGCCGTCGGGCTTGAGCACGTCGCAGTACATCCGAATAACGCGCCCGTGGGACGGACGCCATGGCAGGAGCTGGAGCGTGGAGGCGTCCGGCCGGAGAAAAAGGTCGGAAGAGACGTTTCCGCCGAAACCGGGGATTGCGGACGCATCGACCGATATGCCGTTGTCGAAGGCGCGTTCGAGCTCGGAGGTCATGACGGACACGTTCTTTTGCGTGCCGAAAACATCGCAAAATGCGAGGCGGACAAATTTGACGTCCTCCTCGCGGACATAATCGAGTACATCGCTTTGACTGTAAATCATAATATATTCGACCTCCGATCGCCAAATAAGCGCTTCTTTCAAAAACGAAAAAAGATGCTCCTTCGAAAGGGCGCAGTACGCCCCCACGGAAGAACACCATCGTTCTTTATTTATTATATCACCGGAAAAGGCGGCTGTCAACAACTCAAAAAGATGTTTTTTGCCCCGGATTATCACAAAGGCGAGATTGACATAATTCCCGGGGCATGGTATACTTTCAGTGTAATCGTATCATTTCGGTTTTTCAATTTTCGGATATTTATTTGTTGAAGGACGGTTAAAAAATGGACTTTGCACCCTACCACAAGTCGCTTGAACATCTCCATGTCGGAACGGAAGCGCCGAGGGCATATTTTGTGCCTTACCAGAGCGTGGCCTTTGCCGAAAAAGGACTGAGGGATTCATCCGACAGATTCCTGAACCTCTGCGGGGAGTGGGATTTCAAATTTTTCTCCTCTTTTGAGGATGTTTCCGAAGAAATTTGTGCCGGCGGCCTTGACGGAGTTCCGTGCGACAGGCTTACGGTTCCGAAATGCTGGCAGAACTGTACGGACAGGGATTACGACCGTCCCCAGTATATCGACCAGGAGTACCCGTTCCATTTTGATCCCCCCTTCGTTGCGGACGAGAACCCCTGCGGGCTTTACAGCCGCCATTTCATCCTTCCCGAAGGCGAGCGCTTCTACCTGAACTTTGAGGGCGTGTCGTCGGCTTTCTATGTCTGGGTCAACGGAACCTTTGCCGGATACAGCCAGGTGAGCCACAGTACAAGCGAGTTCGACGTGACGGAATATGTCCGCGGCGGGGACAATCTTCTGACGGTCCTCGTCTTGAAGTGGTGCGACGGAACATATCTTGAGGACCAGGACTTCTTCAGGCTTTCCGGAATTTTCCGCGAGGTCTACATCCTTGCGCGTCCGGAAAACAATCTCCGCGACTTCTATATAAGACAGAACATAGCGGAAGATCTCTCTTCGGCGGAGCTCTGCATTGACCTTGACCGCCGCGGAGAATTTCCCGTGGAGTGGGAGCTTGTCTCGCCCTGCGGAAAAACCGTCGCTTCCGGCTCCGAGAGCGGAAACTGCATAAATGTGAAGCTCGATTCACCGGTGCTCTGGAACGACGAGCAGCCCCGGCTCTATTCACTCAGGCTGAGCGCCTGCGGAGAGTGCATCGTGAACATGACCGCGCTCAAGCGTATCGAGATAAAGTCCGGAGTCGTATACATGAACGGCGCGAAGGTCAAGCTTCGCGGCATCAACCGCCACGACAGCCACCCGACTCTCGGATACGCCACTCCGGTGGAGCACATGATCCGCGACCTCAAGCTTCTGAAACAGGCCAATGTCAATGCGATCCGCACTTCCCACTATCCGAACGATCCGCGCTTTACGGAGTTCTGCGACAAATACGGGTTTATGCTCGTCGACGAAGCCGACCTGGAAACTCACGGAGCGGGATTTGAATACCGGGGAGACGCTTACGCCGGGGCGTGGAGCTTTGAGCGCTGGGCAAGCGCGATGTCGGACAATCCCGACTGGGAAGAAGCGTATGTGGACCGCGCCGCACGGCTTTTTGAGCGGGACAAGAACCGCGGATGCGTCGTGATGTGGTCGCTGGGCAATGAGTCCAGCATCGGGCGCAACCATCGCTCCATGCGCCGGTACATCAAAAACCGTATGCCTGACGCCATAATCCACTACGAAAACGCTCAGAGGGAGTTTGCGCACAAGCCGAGGAACGAGCCTTTTGACGATATTTCCGATGTGGAGAGCCGTATGTACGCCTCTCCGGACTATATCGAAAAATACTTTGACGAAAAGCTTTCCGACAAGCCGTTCTATCTCTGCGAATATGTGGATTCCATGTCCACGGGTCATGTGTACGAGAACTGGGACCTTGTCGAAAAATACGACGGCTTCTTCGGCGCGCATATCTGGGAGCTTACGGACCACGCTGTCGATATCGGCGGAGGCAGATACACTTACGGCGGATATTACGATCCGGTCCCGGACAACGGCGTGAGCTGTGTTGACGGACTTGTCCATCCGGACCGAAAGCCCCGTCCGGGATATTACGATATGAAGCGCGTCTACCAGCCCTGGAGCGCTTCATATGAAAACGGAAAAGTCAAAGTTACCAGCAGACGCAGGTTCGTTTCTCTCGGCGACATGGAGATGCTCTGGAAACTGGAGTGCGACGGACGCACGGTTGCCCAGGGAAAAGAGCCACTCTCCGTTGCTCCCGGTGAAACTGCGGAGTACAGCCTTTTTGACGAGAGCGCCGCATTCGGAAACGCCTATCTGACGCTGAGCTTTGTCACAAAAACCGAAACCGACCTTGTTCCCCGCGGCTTTGAAGCCGGATTTGAGCAGTATAAAATCGCCGCCCCGGCCGCGGAAAAGATTTCTTCCGGAGCCGGAGAGCCGGTCATGCTCGAGGACGAGAAGTTCGTCCGCGTCATTTCCGGAAACACGGTGTACTCCTACGACAAGCGCTACGGCCGCATTTTCTCGATCGTAAGCGGCGGAAAAGAGATGCTCGCTTCGCCGATTGGCCTTTGCATCTGGCATCCGCGGACGTATAACAACCGCCAGCCCTTCTGGAAGACGCATCTGCGTTTCAACTCGGCATATCAGAAGACTTTCTCCGTCTCCACCGACTTTACCGAGACGGGCGCGCTGCGCATATCGGCGGAGATAGGCTTCGGAGCGCCCTCTGCGCCGACGCTGATCCGCGGAACGGCAAGCTGGGAATTCACGTCCGACGGAGCGGCGGATTTCTATTTCACCGGTACGGTCAGGGACGTTGTCAAGTTCCTTCCCAAAATCGGGCTTGAGTTCAAAATGCCTGCCGGAAACGAGTACGCCGAATATTACGGCCACGGCCCCTTTGAGGCGTATGTTGACAGGCGCCGGTCCTCGCGGGTCGGACGCTTTTCCGCAAAGGTCAGCGATATGTACGAGCCTTACGTCATGCCCCAGGAGTGCTCCTCGCACTACGGTACCGTCTGGGCCACGGTTGCGGACGAGAACGGGCGCGGTCTGCTCTTTGCCCCGCGGGGCGAGGGCAGCGAGCTCTGCTTCAAGGCGCTGCACTTTACGAACCGCCAGCTTGACGAAACGGCCCATTCATGGGAGCTTGTCCCCCTGGACGAGACGGTCGTAAGCCTTGACTACCGCTTCCATGCGCTTGCGCCCAACGACCGCATCGCCGCCAAAGAGCCGGACTATTATCTTGACGAGAAGGAGCTGTCCTTCGGATTCAGAATCAAGCCGGTCGTGACCGGAAACGTGGATCCCTTTGAGGAGATAAAGTAAAATCGGAAACCAAAGCCCCGAAGAGCTTAGCCTCGGGTGCTAAAGGACAGTTTTACAAGAATACGGTATATTTCGTAAGAGATATGCCGTATTCTTGTTTTTTGCCCCTTGTTTTAAGCGCTTTTAGCACTTTGGATTTTAAAGACAAAGCCGAAGCCGTATGCGATGCAATTCTGTGCAAAGAAGCAAACCATGAAAATATAACGCTTCCGTGGTTGATAGAAAACAATTTCGTTCACCTCAATGACGATAAATTATCTGCCAATTTCCTTGTGTTTGAGCTTGATATTTTTGAGAAGATCTGCGCGTTGACTTCCGAAATTTCCGAAGAAGTGGCAAACTGCATGATTGATATATCCGATAAAGCTGAGAAGATACTTGCCGAGCACGCTCCTGCTTCTCTCAAAGGACAGTGCGGAGATA
>JAEDMJ010000062.1 GCA_016303065.1 Clostridiales bacterium | reverse complement strand
AGGAAGACTGACTTATGACAATCAACTATGACAAGCACAGGATCGACATCGGGGGAACGGAACTTGCCGCGGTCACGAAAAAGCTTGCAAAGCTTGATAAGTTTTTCGAGGACGATGCGGCGGCCGACGTAAAGTTCACCGAAACGCGCGGCAGGGTCGCGGCGGAAATCACCGTCCGCAGCAACCGGTTGTATTTCAGGGCGGAGGAAAGAGCCCAGGATGCAATGTCCGCCACGGACGGCGCCGTCGACGCGATCATGCGTCAGATCCGGAAAAACAAGACGAGACTTGAAAAGCGTCTCCGCACGGGCGCCTTTGAGAGAGTTGTCGGTGACGATTCGGCGGAGAGCGCGGAACTTGTCAGAAGAAAGCAGTTTGAGCTCAAACCCATGAGCGAAGAAGACGCAATGCTTCAGATGGAACTGCTGAACCACAAATTTTATGTTTTCAAAAACTCCGACCTGGGAAATGCGGTCTGCGTCTGCTATAAGCGCGACGGCGGAGGATACGGAATAATCGAAACGGCATAAACCCGCAGCGCCGGCATGCTCCGGCGCTGCGGATAAAAATAAACAGAAGTTGGCAAAAAGAGGTGTTGAAGAGTATGAGAGAACTCAAACTTGCGGTCATCGGAGCGGGCTCGACCTATTCTCCGGAAATTTTTGAAGGCATAATCAACCGGCGCGATATGCTGAACGTAAAGCGCGTGTCCCTTATGGACATCGACGAGCGAAAGCTCAATATTGTCGGCGGACTTATAAAACGCATGCTTTCCGCGGGAAATATCGGCGCCGAAGTCGAGCTTACGACGGACCTTGACAGAGCGCTTGACGGGGCGGACTATGTCATCGCGCAGATTCGCGTCGGAAGACTTCCGGCGCGCGTTCTCGACGAGCGTATTCCCCTTAAATACGGACTGATCGGCCAGGAGACGACGGGCATCGGCGGCTTCTTCAAGGCCCTCCGCACCATTCCCCAGATACTCAATGTTGCAAAGCGCATGGAAGTTCTCTGCCCCGACGCTGTGCTCATAAACTTTTCCAACCCCTCCGGTCTTGTCGCAGAAGCTGTTCAGAACAATTCCAGCATCACAATGACGGGACTTTGCAATCTTCCCATAAACATGATAACCGACATGAAAAAACATGTCGGTCAGGACGCTGACGTCACTTATTTCGGGCTTAATCACCTTGCATGGATAACCTCTGTCAGGAAAGACGGCAAAGAGCTTATGCCGGAGCTTCTCGAAACCTACGAGACGGAGGACATTCCGAAGAAGTTCTACCGCCTCTGCGGAGGCTTCCCCTGCGGATATCTTCAGTATTACTACACCCGCAGACACAAGCTTGAAGAGCTCACCGAAAAAGCAAAGAACAAGACCCGCGGCGAGGAGTGCATGGAGATCGAAGAGCAGCTTCTCGAGCTTTACTCCGACGCTTCGCTCTATGTGAAGCCTGAACAGCTTTCTAAGCGCGGCGGAGCCCTTTACAGCGAGGCGGCGGTCTCCCTTCTCAACGCGATCGAAAACAAGCTTCCCGAGTTCCACGTCATAAACGTCAGAAACAACGGCGCGCTGCCCTGGATGGCCGATGACGACGTCGTCGAGACAAAGGTGCTGGTACAGGGGAAAAAGTTCATTCCGATCCCGGTCCGCGGGTTTGAAAACGACCATATCAAGGAACTTATGCGCACCGTGAAGGCCTACGAAAAGCACGCCGCGCGCGCCGCTCTCACCGGGGACCGCGAGGAAGCCCTGCGTGCGCTTATGATCCATCCCCTCATCGGCGACGGAGACGCGGCGGAAGCCTGCTTTGACGAAATGCTGAATGCGCACAAAGCGTATCTTCCGCAGTTCTTTGCCTGAGCGGAGGGGAGCGAGCAATGGAAAGAAAACTTGTTCTCGGTGTTGACGGCGGCGGAACGAAGACCGACGCTTACATATTCGACTGCTGCGGAAACAAAATCGCGTTCGTAAGCGGGGGCGCAACGAACCACGAGTCCTACGAAGGCGGATTTGAAGAAATGAAACCCGTTTTTGCTGGTCTCACAAACGAAGTTCTCGCTGCGGCGGGGATCGGCGCGCCGGAGCTTGCGGGCACGGTTTGCGGCCTTTCCGGCATCGACGTTCCATATCAGAAGAAAAGAATGGACGATTATATGGACGAGCTGGGCTTCTCGGAATACCGTATAATCAACGACTCTTTTCTCGGCGTCAAGGCCGCGTGTCCGAAGGGGTACGGCATAAGCTTTGTCAACGGAACGGGAAACTCCGTGGGCGGAATCGACAGAACCGGGCGCTGGCTTCAGGTCGGCGGAACGGGGATCCATTTCGGAGACCTTAACGGCGCGTCGGGAATGACCGGAAAGGTCATCTGTGCGGTTTACAGCTCCTTCTACCGCTGCGCAAAGAAAACATCCATGTCGGACAAGTTCTTCGGGCTTCTGGGGATCGACGATCCCGGCCTGTTTACGGAGGCTGTGTACGACAAGGTCTTCACGGAGAAGATCTCCAACAAGGACATACACAATCTCGTGCTCTATGAGGCGGCCAACGAGGGCGACGAGGTCGCGATCGGGATCATCCGCTCCTGCGGCGAGCAGTTCGCCATGAGCATTGCCGGATGCATCCGAAACCTTGACTTCGACGACGAAGTGGACGTGGTGCTCATCGGTTCCGCCTCGCTGAAGGCGAGAAGCCCGCTTCTGATCGGTTCCCTGAAGGAAAAAACGGAGGAGCTGACCGGAAAGAAGATTAACACGCTTCCGCTCACGGTCCCGCCGGTGTGCGGCGCGGTGCTCTGGGCAATGGAGCTTGCCGGAACAGAGGTTACGCCGGAGCTGAGGGCGAAGGTCTGTTCGGAGATCATGAAATAAGCATTTCCGTACCGGAGAGATTTTACAGGAGACTGATTAAAAATGATATACGACAGCATCAGAAATGCAGAGCGCTATTACGGACTCGGCGGAGACTTCAAAAAGGCGCTCGAATACCTTAAAAACACCGACCGCAGCGCCATCGTTCCGGGACAGAGGTATCAGATCGACGAAAATATCGGCTTCACTCTCGGAAAAGTTGAATGCAAGGCTCCCGACGACGATTTCTATGAGGCGCACAGGGAATACGCCGACATTCAGCTTGTGGTGAGCGGCTGCGAATACATGGGCGTTGCGGATATCGCAAAGCTCAGAATGCGCGAGGACTTCAAGCCCGGCGGAGACATCGCATGGTACACCGGCAAGGGTTCCATGCTGAAGTTTGAAGCGGATGATTTTGCCATCTTCTTTCCCCAGGACGCCCATATGCCCTGCCGGAACGACGGTGTGAACGAGTGTTCTTCCATGAAGCTCGTCATCAAGATCAGGCTTTAAAACTTTTGGTTACAAATTGGATACATAAAAGGCGCCCGATTGTAGAAGTCGGGCGCCTTTTGTTTAGATATATTTAACAATTGTGCCAGTGCAAAACTGTTGATTTAGCAGTATCGGGGTAGTATAATTATATGCGGAAAAGTGAGTGGGGTTGTCTTGAAAGGAGGCCGGCTGACGGTGAGTACGGATAAGGTGAAGCTTGTGGTTCGGAAAATTCTGGAAAAGAAAAACGCCGCGATAGCCGTCGGGGCCGTCTTTCTTGTGGCCGTCGTCGGCGCGACGGCCGTTCTTGCCGTTTCCGTCTTCGGAGACAGGGAAAACAGTGATCCGGACGGTCCGACTGCCGGGGGTGAGACTTCGGCCTATGAGGACATAGTCGGGCTGGTCGACGGATACATAGACGAATATCAGAGACAGAAGATGCTGAAGGTTTCCGCCGGAAACTGCTCTGTGGAGATCTGCGCGTCGGATGCGGACGCTCCGGTGGACTACGACGGACTGAGGGATTATATCGAAGCCAAAGGCGGGGATCCCGACATTGTCGCGGTATACCGCACGGTGCAGTCGGCGATGAACGTCGTCCCGGCGGAAATCGACACGGACTATATAAGCTCAATGCTTTCGGAGCTTGAGGTCATGCTCGATCCGGGCGGGGACGGACGGTATGAGATCAAGGGCGATTCCGTGGTGGTCTACCGCGGAGTGCCGCATCTGTCCTTTGACGCCGAGGCCGCGAGCGGGATCGTTAAGACCGCTTTGGAAAACTGCGATTACAGCGGCGTTGTCCTTGAAACGGAGGAGACGAAAGGCGTCGCTCCGAACTGGGACCAGCTTTACTCCGATTTCTGCATAGCCCCGACGAATGCGGAGTATTCCGTCGACGACGCGGGAAATACTGTCATTGTCCCCAGCAAGACCGGAAGGGACATCGACATGGAAGAGATCAAAGAGTGTTACCGGAGAGAGAACTGGACAAAGAAGACCTTTTTCGGCGTGGTTGTCCGTCCGGAGATCACGACGAGCAATATCGACGACGGGCTCTTTCAGGACGTGCTCGGCGAGAAGACGACGACTTTCCTTGAGGCCGAAGCTTCGCGCTCCAACAATATCAAGCTTGCGACCGCTTCGATCGACGGCTGCATCATACTTCCGGGGTTCAAATTCTCGTTCAACAATACCGTCGGCGAGAGAACGGAGGAGCGCGGGTATCAGGACGCCCTTATATACGTCAACGACGGTGTGGAGCCGGGGCTTGGCGGCGGCATTTGTCAGGTGAGCTCCACGCTCTATAACGCGACGCTCGAAGCCGGACTCAAGCAGTATTCGCGCACCTGCCATCAGTTCACCGTGTTCTACGTGGATCTGGGGTTTGACGCGACGGTGAGCTGGGGAAATCTGGACTATATCTTTGTGAACAACACCAAGTATCCGATAAAGATCGAAGCGTCCGCCGAAAACGGAGTGCTCAACATAAAGATACTCGGAACCAAAAACTATGAAACCCGAAAGGTTTATTACCGTTATCAGGTAGTGGAGACCTACGGCTACGAGACGCTTACGACCGTCGACGAAACACTTGCCCCCGGAACCAAGAATTACAAATCCCACGGACGAAACGGGTACCGCGTCGAAACTTACATGACGGTCATCCAGGACGGAGAGCGCTATGCCGAAGAGTGGATCGCCACAAGCATCTACGACCCCATAGACACCGTTGTGACCGAGGGGCCTCCCCTTGAAACAACGGCAAGGGTCGAGCGCACGACGAAAGCGACGACTGCGCCTCCGACCCAGCCGCCTCCCGCAACGACTACGGCTTCCAGACCCGCGCCGCAGACGGGAACCACCGCGCCCGAAAGCTCTGCGGAAGGCCGGAACGGCGAAACCTCGGAAAACCGCGAACCGCCCGGGTCCCGGTGATTTTGTAATCGTTTTTTAACCGTTTTGTAATCGCTGTGTATTTGATGACCGACGAAAAAATTGGTATAATTTATGTGCCGTCAAAGAGATTGGATGGATTTTTTGTATCTGGGACAGGGGGATAATATGAAGAAAACTCTTAGATACCTATTCACGGCTGCGGTGATTTCAGGCGTTGCAGTATTTGCGTCGGCCTGCGGAGAGACGCTTCCGCAGGAGACGACGGGAACCTCGTCTTCGGGGGCGCCCGCGACCACCACGGAGTCGACTCCGGAAACGGCGAGACCCCTTGCCGACAGCGAGGTCGTTTCGTACGTTGAAGATCACATTCTTGCGCTTAGAGATGAATGCGCCGTGGAGGTATTCTGCGGAGACGCTTCGTTTACGCTGACTGCGGCGGAGGTGAACGCCCCGTACAGCAGGGAACTTCTTGAAAAGACTCTTGAGGATATCGGGTACGGGCCCGAGCTTTTGGACAGATACGACGCGCTTTGCAAAAACGCGCCGGAATATGAGATCGACGAACAGCTTATTCTGGATAAGCTGACCGATTTTTACACGCAGGTCAAGTCGATGACTGGGTCTTCCTATTCCGTGAATGAGCGCACACTCACAATCACTGTCGGAGAAAAGCAGCGGGTCATTAAGCCCTTTGCAACGAAATCCGAAGTCGTAAAGGCCTTTGAAGAGTTCCGCTACGGACGGCTTGAAGCGAAGTATGACGAAAAGAACCCCTCCCTTGACTGGGCGAAGGTCGTTGCCGGCGTGACCGTTGAGGCGAAGGACGCGTACTACGAATATGTTTCCCTTGAGAAAAACGCCGTGCTTGTCCCCGAGACCGACGGGTACACCGTGGATCTCGATGAAATAAAGAATGCCTACGGTGCGGCGGCTCCGGGTGAGGTCCTGACTTTTGAGGCCCACGACACAAAACCCGAGATCACGACGGAAACCATCGACAGCATTCTTTTCTGTGACGAGATAAGCTCCTATACGACGTATTTCAACACCAACGAGTATTCGCGTTCCGAAAACATTCGGCTTGCCAGCAAGTCGATTGACGGAGCGGTCATTCTTCCGGGAGAACGCTTCTCCTTTAACTCGACTGTCGGAGAGCGCACCAAAGAGCGGGGGTACAAAGAGGCCACCGTCTATGTGGGCGGAACCATGGAGCCGGGACTGGGCGGCGGTATCTGCCAGGTGAGTTCCACGGTTTACTGCGCGTCGCTGCGCGGCGCGTTCACTCAGGTCTACCGCTATAACCACCAGTTCACCATAACGTATGTTCCGCTGGGCGAAGACGCGACTGTTTACTGGGGCGCGCTTGACTATTCATTCAGAAATAACTATGACAGCCCGATCAAGATACTCATGGAGATTGACGGCGGGTCTTTGACGGTCAGAATAATGGGCAAGCTTTCCGACGACAGCTATTCCGTTCAGATAAGCCATGAGACTGTGGAAGAGCACAAACAGGAAATGATCTACAAGCAGGACAATTCGCTCAAGCCCGGAGAGGAAAAACTCAGCCGTAAGGGCAAGCCGGGATATGAGATAAAGACGACGGTTGTCACGTACAAGAACGGTTCCTATTTCAGCAAGCGCACCTACACCGATGATTACGATCCCTACAACGGTCTGACCTACCGCGGTCCGCTGATCGAAACCACGGAGAAAACGACGAAGCCGACGACCCCGTCGGCGCCGCCGGAGACGAGTACAAAACCGAAGCCTCCGGAAACAACGTCGGCGCCTGCGACGGAACCCACGCACACGTCTCCGACTTCCGTGACGCCGGAAACGACGACGCAGCCCCCCGAGGAGACGACTTCGTCCCCTGCGGCGGACAGCTCAGCCCCAACCGAATCCAATGCAGAACCGCCGACACCGTAGGCGGATTCTGCCGTTTTGGCAGAAATAATTTCAGAAGGCATTTCTGAAAAGATTGAGGAAGAAACAGATGAGTAAAAGAAGAAAAAAGGAAGCAATTGCAAAGATCGTGGTCGTTGCTGTGCTGGCGGTCTGTCTTATATTGCTGGCGATATTCGGAATCTGGCTTATCGGCCAGCTGACCGACGACGAGCCCGGCGGCAAAGACGACGTTTTGGGCAGCGGAGGAGCCATATCCGGCGTTCCGGACGGTTTTTCCACCGACACCGACGAGGGTATTGTCGCTCTTGTTGAGGCGTACCTTTACCAGATGCAGAGTTCGGATTTCATAACGCTTTACTACGACGATTTCAGCGTTGAGATCTCTGCGGCGGACGCAAAAGCTTCCTACGATGTGGAAAAGCTGAAGGAATATCTTTCGGCGAACGATTTGGATCCGGCTTTTGTCGACACATATGTTGCCAGGGGCAATTCGCCCCAGGAACGGACGCCGGCGGAAGATTACATACTCCAGTCTGTTTATTCGCTCAACGACGTAATCAACAAAACCAATGTCCAGGGTTATTCGGTCGACGGCAAGACGGTCACAGTTTACAAGTCGAGCGAAGTAATCAACGTCGATGTGGAAAAGACCTGCTCGGCTGTGAAAAGCCGTCTTGCGTCGAGGTCGTTCGGACCGCTTGAGGCCGTTGTCAGCATAAACGAGAGCGGCGAGCCGAACTGGCAGGAGATTCGTGACAGAGTTTACGTTGAACCCAAAGACGCGGAGTATGTCTATAACGCCGAAACGAAGACCACGGATCTTGTGGGAGAGACCGTGGGCTATTCTCTCGACATTGAAAAGATGCGCAGAGACTATCGGAACTCTAATGAAAACGTTCTTGTTTTTGAAGCGGATGAGATCCTCCCCGAAATCACCGCCGCCAATATTCAGGAGAAGATGTTCCCCGACCTTCTGTCCAGCTATACCAGCTGGTACAACAGCAACGAGACGAACCGCACCAACAACCTGAAGCTTGCCGCGGCGGCGATCAACGGAACCGTCGTTATGCCGGAGACCCAGTTCTCTTTCAACGGCGTCGTCGGCGAACGCACCGAAGAAGCCGGATATATGGAAGCGACCATATATACAAAGGACGGCATGACCGACGGTCTGGGCGGCGGCATTTGCCAGGTGAGCTCCACGCTGTACTGTGCCGCGCTCTTTGCCGATTTCGACATTGTTGAGCGCTGGAACCACTCCTATACGGTCAGCTATGTCGATCTGGGAAGGGACGCGACGGTCAGCTACGGTTGGCTGGATTTCAGGTTTGCGAACAACTATGACAACCCGATTCTGATCACGACCTCCGCCGTGAACGGAATGCTGACGATCGAGATCCACGGAACAAAGGTGGACAATATCTCCGTAAGCCTGCGCCATGAACAGGTCGAAAAGCTTGAGCCGGAGATCAAGATCGAACGGGACAACACTCTCGGAAGCGAGGAGTACAAGCTTGAATCCAAGGGCAAAGCGGGATATATCATAAAGACATACAAGTCCGTCACCATAAACGGTGAATACCTGGGCGAAGAGCTTATCCACACGGACACATACGATCCGCTTAACGGACTCGCAAAGGTCGGACCCAACTGGACGGAATCCTCTGACGGTCCGGAGGAGACGACGGCAGACACGGAGGAGAGCACAAGCGCAACGGAAGCCTCATCTTCCGAAACGCCCGCGCCCGACGCCACGGATACGACGGCCGACACGTCTTCGGAGGAGGATCCCTCCGCGACGGACGCGCCTCCCGAACCGCCCTCCGAAACTTAAAGCCAGAGGGCCGAAATTCGGGGCTTTGAATGTTTTTATCGGGTGAAAATGCTTAACACAAGAAAAAAGATCAAAAGACTTGCAAAAACGGTAATGAGCGGCAGCTTTTTTAAGCTGCTGCTCATACTTGTTCTTCAGGCGGTCACTTCGGCGCTTTTGGTCCGCGTCTTTGGGGCGGCGGCAGGAAGACTGTGGCCCGAACTCGTTTTCAGGGCGGCGGGAATT
>JAEDMJ010000061.1 GCA_016303065.1 Clostridiales bacterium | reverse complement strand
CAGCCAAATAGATTACAATTACATTTTTCGCGGGAACAAGCTTGGCTACGCACCTTTTCGCTTTTCTTGCCCCCACCTACGCACCGTTATTCTGCTCTTTGGCACGTCGGAGCAAGCTTTGTATCGCTTGCTCCGATTTTTTGTAAAAATCAGAGCGCACTCACGCCGCTGCTCCTCCTTTCCGCAAAAAGTCACGCCTGCCCGGCTGTTCGCTTGTAAACGCGCTCACAACGCCTCTGCGGCGCTACCAACTTTTTGCGGGTTCAAGTCCACATCATAATTTTGCGGTGGCATCTTTTCTGTCAAAATAAATCTCTTCCGGGATTTGTGGAATACACTTAGGGCGTGAAATATTGCTTCGCAATGTGAAATACGCAGCTCGCGCGTTAGGGGATTTATTTCATTTCACTTGATGCGGCAGCATCATATTCTGGCACTCAGACAAAAGAGTTTTTTTCAATGATACCATTTCCCGCCGGAACGGGTATGAGCGGCCCCGATGACATGAGATATCGCTTTTCAGACGACATACGCAGCGCGTATTAAGAAAACGAATATTCCTGCGCCGTACTTTTTCGCCGGACCGGATTCTCTTCTAAATTTGTTTTGTGCAAAAGAGCCCCCCGCGCTCCAAATTTCCCGGCGCGGTTGAATCTTCGCTTTGTATATGCTATAATGCAATAAAATTCAATTCGTGGGGGAAAGAAAATGCTTCATACCCGCATCGACTTCGACAAAATAACAGGCCGCATCAAACCCTTTCACTGCATAAACAACGCGCCCCTTCTGGGAACGGACGACAGGATGTTCTCTTTTCTCAAAACCGCCGGAATTCCTTTCTCGCGGCTCCACGACACGGGCGGAAGATACGGCGGCTTTTGCTTTGTGGACATTGAAAACATTTTCCGCGACTTTGGCGCCGACCCGGACGACCCCGCCGCCTACGACTTTGCCTTCACCGACTGGCTCATCAAAGAGCTCGTCTCCAATGGCGCCGAGCCCTTTTTCCGCCTCGGCGCAACAATCGAAAACTCCCACCGGATCAAAGCATATCACATTTTCCCGCCGAAAGACAACCTGAAGTGGGCCCGTATCTGCGAGGGAATAATCAGGCACTACAACTGCGGGTGGGCAAACGGATTCCGCTTCAACATAAGATACTGGGAGATCTGGAACGAACCCGACAACGAGCCGGATATATCCGACAATCCCATGTGGAAGGGCACAAAAGAGCAGTACTTTGCGCTGTACGAAACGGCGGCCGTCTATCTGAAAGAGAAATTTCCGGAAATAAAAATCGGCGGCTACGCTTCCTGCGGGTTTTACGCGCTGTATGAGGACGGTTTTGTGGAAACGGCAAACTCCTCCTCGCGCACCGGTTATTTCATCGAGTTCTTCCATGCCTTTCTGAAACACATCTCCTCCCCCGGGCACCGCGCGCCTCTGGATTTCTTTTCCTGGCACAGCTACGACATCGCGGAAAAAAACTGCCGGTCCGCGCGCTATGTGCGAAGCGAGCTTGACCGTCACGGTTTTTCCTCCACGGAGAGCATACTCAACGAATGGAACCCGGGCACCGGCCGCAGAGGCACCGAGGCGGACGCCTGTTATATCTCCGATATGATCTGTGCGCTGCACGAAACTCCCCTCGATATGCTGATGTATTACGACGGTCAGGTTCACGGGGACTATCAGGGACTCTTTGACCCGCTGAAGCACGATATCTTTCCCGCATATCACGCGCTCTCGTCTTTCAACGAGCTTTACCGGCTCGGAAACGAAGTTTTCTGCTCCAACAGCGAAAACCGTCCCATGCTCGCCGCGGCGGACGGCGGAAAAGGTCTCCTCCTTGTCCCCAACAAATCCGACTCCCCCCTCGTGACCGAACTTGAACTTTCAAAGGGCTGGAAGCTGAACGCCGTCCGCATACTCGACGGCACAAAAGGGCTTGTCCGGTCCGCATTCTCCGACTCCGGCTCCGTACACATTCCGCCGATGAAAATCGCTCTTTTGGAATTTGAAAAAAAGCAGTGACAGGCGCGAAGCGTTCCGGCCCGTCACATAAAACCATAGAAAACATCGCCGCGAACCCCTGGCAAAAAAGGCTTCGCGGCGATGTTTTTATTATTTTCAGATAATGCCTCTGTCAATGGCGCTTTCAACAAATTCCGTGAACAGTGAGTTTGACCACGCAAACCAGGGCCGGGTGTAAACGCCGGGATCGTCCGCAAGGAATCCCTCATGCATATATCCGGTTCCTGCATCGGTCGTCTCAAGCATTTTAAGAAGCTCCCGGACCTCGTCGGGATCGGTCGCGGTCAGTCCCTGCATCGAAAGTGCAAGGTGCCAGATATAGCCGCCCGGCGTGTGCGGGCTTCCGACGCCGCGCGCAAATTTTCCTTCTATGTAATACGGGTTATCTTTGCTCAGAATAAAGCGCCGGGTGTTCCGATACACCGGATCGTCCGCGGCGACACATCCGAGATACGGCAGCGACAGCAAACTCGGAACATTGGCATCGTCCATACATATGCTGTTTCCCATGCCGTCCACTTCGCACGCAAAGATCTTTCCGTACTTTCCGTGCTCCACGACGCCGTACTTCATGATTCCGTCGTATATCTCGCCGGCCAGTTTTTCCGCCTCGCCAATGAGCCCGTCCCCTTCGGGAAGATACCTGGCAAGTATCTCAAGGGCCTTTACCGCGAAGAAGTTCGACGCGATCAGATATCCGTATGTGCATCCGTCGTCGCTGGGGCGGAATCCCGACCAGGTCATGCCGGTATAGCTCACCGGTGCACCCAGGCCGTTGTTGTGGATTGTATCGCTGTGCGGACAGTTATCGCGGAAGAATCGGTACGGCGACTCTTCCATATGGCGCTGTTCCCGTTTCCAAAGCCCGATTACGGTCTCTGCAACGCTTCTGAAGGTTCCGTCAAGAAGGGACTTGTCACCCGTTGCATTTATATAAAGGTCGAGAAGCCTCAGCGGATAGCACAGAGAGTCGATCTCGTACTTTCTCTCCCAAACCCAGGGATCGTTTTTCGGGCGGTCGTCGGTATGTCCGTGGCCGTTGGGAAACTCGTTGAAGCCGTTTGCATACGGGTCGATCAAAATATACTTGAACTGCATTGAGATGACCCCGCGCAGAATCGCCCTCATCTCTTCGTCATCTGCGGCAAGCGGGATATAGTGGCTCACCTGCGGCGTTGAATCGCGAAGCCACATCGCCGGAATATCCCCGGTCACCATAAACACGGTTCCGTCGTCGTGGGGAACCATCGTGGTTTCAATGGTGTTCGGATAACAGTTTCGGTAAAGTTCGGCAAGCTTCGGCGAGTGCTTTTCCACTCTTGACGAAACTTTGGCAATGTGATCTCTGACGCTCTGCGGAACATTCATGCAGCTTTATCCTCCCGGAACAAATATCTTTAACATGATACCACGGTTTTCTGATTTTTGCAAGCTTTTTGTAAAATACCGGCTTGACTTGTGTCAGTATTCCGTGATACAATTCTTTAATATAAAAGTATGCAAAAGGAGGATTTTTATGGACATCAGAGTTTCCGGAGGAAATCCGGATTTTCCGATAAAGCTTTCTCAGAAAGAGGAAGGCGGAATCATCTTCGTCTCAGTTTCCGCCTCCTGCAGCCGTCCCGCAGTCCCGTCCGGATTCCGCCTCGAATTCGACTTTCCCATCGTCGACTGCTATTCCGTGTGGAGCCCGAGTATGGGCACGAACCGTTGCCTCGGGCCGGACTGGTGGTGCAGAAGGACCGCGTCGCGCATCGCTTCATGGATGCCGGTTCACCAGATCGTCTCCCTCTCCGGAAAAAACCGGATCTGCATCGCCGTGTCCGACGCCACAACGCCCATTGACATAACCACCGGAGCCTGTGAAGAGGACGCAAATCTGAAATGCGGCGTAGAATTCTTCACCCGCCCCACCGCTCCGCTGAGCGAATACAGCGCGCTCATCCGCATCGACCTTCGCAGCGCCGACTATTACGACTGCATATACGACACTGTGACCTGGTGGGAAAAAGACTGCGGCTACGCCGCCGCTCCCGTCCCCGAAGCGGCGCGTCTGCCCATGGACTCCCTCTGGTACAGCTTCCACCAGCGCCTCGACGTTCCGAAGATTCTGTCCCAGTGCCGTCTTTCCAAAGCGCTTGGCATGGAGACGGTCATAATCGACGACGGGTGGCAGACCGACGACAACAGCCGCGGATACGCCTTCTGCGGAGACTGGAAGGTCGCCGAAAAAAAGATAAGCAGCATGCGCTCCCTTGTGGACAGTCTGCACGCCATCGGAATGAAAGTCATGCTCTGGTACAGCGTCCCGTTCGTGGGAGTCCATTCCGAAAAGTACAGCGAATTCCGGGATATGCTCCTTGACGGCACCGGGGACAACCGCACGTTCTTCGCCCTCGACCCCCGGTACCCCGAAGTCAGAGAATATCTCACGGGAGTTTATTCCGACGCGGTCGAGAGCTTCGGGCTCGACGGTCTGAAGCTCGACTTCATCGACTCCTTCAACCTCTCCGGTAAATCCCTTGAACCCGACCCCCGCCGCGACATCACGTCCCTCGAAGAAGCCGTGGACACGCTTATGTCCGGCATAAAAGCCTCGCTCACCGCCATACGCCCCGACATTCTCATTGAATTCCGCCAGAGCTACGTCGGACCTTCCATCCGCAAATACGGCAATATGCTCCGCGTGGGCGACTGCCCCGCCGATCCGATTCAGAACCGCCGCGGAATCGTCGATTTGCGCTTCACCTCCGGAAAAACCGCCGTCCACTCCGATATGCTCATGTGGAACCCCGCCGATCCGGTGGAAACCGCGGCCGTTGAGATCGCAAGCACGCTTTACAGCGTTCCCCAGATCTCGGTGCTCATCGAGACTCTCCCCGCCGACCACAAAAAGATGCTTTCATTTTACCTCGGTTTCTGGCGCGAATACAGGGACGTCCTGCTGGACGGAAAACTCACCGCGTCCCACCCGGAGATATGTTACAGCCTTGTCTGTTCCGTAAAAGACGGCTGCGCGGTGTTCACTGCCTATACGGAAAACGTCGTTCCGGTCTCAACCGAACGCGCCGTCGCCGTGAACTGCACCGGCACGGAAAGCCTCATCCTCCGCAGCTGCAGCGGAAAGACCTACCGGGTGCTGAACTGCATGGGCGAGGAAATTTCAAACGGCACCGCAGCCGGAGAGCTTTTCGAGGTCCGCGTTCCGACCGCCGGAATGGTCTTCGTCGGGTAAAGCTTTCCCCACGCCTTTCCCTCCGCGCCCCGAAAACAAAAAACTGCCGGGGCCTTCCTGGAGGAAAGCGCCCCGGACACAAATACCTCCGGAACAGGGATTGTTCCGGAGGTATCGTTTTTCGGTTTTCCCTCCGGCGCGCCGGAGGGAAAAATTTTTCTTCAGCGGTTCAGGATAAGCTTTGTCAGCTCGACCGGTTCAACGATCCTGCCGTCCTTATAGACGCGCATATTGCCCGAAGCGATCTCGTCGATGAGAATAACTTCGCCGTTGTTGTAGCCGAATTCAAACTTGATGTCCCAGAGATCAAGGCCGATGCTTTTAAGATCGTCGGCAACTATCCCGGTGATCCTGAGCGTCTGCTCCTTCATGCTTGCAAACATCTCCGGAGTCATGATGCCCAGCGCGGCAAGCCCCTCGCAGGTGACAAGGGGATCACCCTTCTCGTCGTTCTTAAAGGTGCACTCAACGTATCCGCCCTCAAGGACGGTGCCGTCCGCCATGTATTCGCCGTAGCGGCGGATGAAGCTTCCGGTGGCGACAAGGCGGCATATGACCTCAAGTCCGTGACCGAAAACGGTGGCGGGAAGAACTTCCATGGCGGCGTTCCCGATGTCGGCGCTGACGTAGTGGGTCTTTATGCCCGCGGCCTTCAGAAGCTCGAAATAGTAGACCGAAGTCTGAAGATTTGCCTTGCCGATGCCCTCGATAGTAAGGCCGACGCTGTTCTCGCCGGGGTCAAAGACTCCGTCCCTGCCCGTGCAGTCGTCCTTGAACTTCAGCAGGACGTTTCCGTTTTCAAGCCTGTAAACGTCCTTGGTCTTTCCCACGTAAACTTTTTCCATATAACTCTGCTCCTTTGCGAAAAAATGATATCGTTCAGCGCAGCGGAAAGCCCAAGCCCCAACCCCCGGCTTTTCCTGCGCATATCCGAATTTTCAGACGATTAAGTATACCATATTTTTGCAGGTATATCAACAAAGAAAACACTTGTCCGGCAAAACAGATTTCTCCGCCCGCAAAAGTCAGGAAAAGCCCCGAAGAGAAGCTCTTCGGGTTCCTAAGGACAGTTTCTGAAAATTAGGAATAACGAGCATTGCGAAGGCGAAGAAAGATACGAGAACATTTCGGTGTTTCTCGTATCTTTCTTTTTTTGCACATTTGTAGATTTTCCGTCTTTATAGTACACTAAAAGCATCAAATGAAAGGATGGTGCAATATATGAAAAAGTACATTGAACAAGACGGAATCACCTACGAACTTAGAGGAGAGCAATATTATCCCTTGCTTGAACTTCCCGAACAAAAGGAGATCGGCAAATACGGAAGATTGCACCTCGAATACCTCAAAAAGCATCGCAAAGGCTATCATACCTCGCTTCTTATGGAAGGCACACTTAATCAGCGACTTTGCGAAATCGACATTGAAGCAAACGAAATGCTTGAAACTATCATAACCCGGCTCACTTACGAAAGAGGTATTGACGATGATTTGAAAGCTCGTGATATGCTTCGTTGGGTTGCCGAGATGAACAACATCAAGGCAAGCGCAGAAGAAATCGTTTTGCAGGAGGTGTTACATATGCACTCTCCTTTCTTATTTTTTGTGATTTCCCGTTTTTTAAGCGCTTGTCTTATAGACACAAATCAGAATGAAAAGGTTGTGTGATTTGGAATAATTATATCATAAATTTGTGAATTAGTCTATAACAAAGCCGCCAAGAGCGACCAAATGATTACTCTCGACACTTTGTTATTAAGCAAACAAACATCACTATTTACTCACACAATCTTTGCGAATTCAAAAAAATCATCGGTCGAACAACTCAAAATCTGAGCAAGATGCGGCAGAAAGATAATATCGGGATAGCAAATATTCTGCTCCCACTTGCATACCGCTTGAGCAGAAACGCCAATCAACTTGCCGAATTCCTTTAGTGACAGATTGTTTTCGTTGCGGTATGCCTTGATTTTGTCCGCAATCGTTATATGATAAGTCGGCATACTCATATCACACCACCGCCTTTCACCATATTGATCTTTCGCATACGGTTGATAAGTGCCATCAGCTCCTGCTCGCGAGGCAGATCAAGGAATCTTTCACAGGTTGTGAAGAATGAAGAATAGAGAAAATCAATTCCTTCCTCATCAATCCGTGCATACAGATCATTGATCTTCCTTTCGATATCGATCTTTATGTCGTTGTTTGACACCTCCAAATAACGCAGCATAAAGCCAAGTGTATCAAGCTGACGGGGAGAAACAATATCGTGAAGTCCGCGCACATCGATCTTTTCGTCACCGATAATGACAAATCCCATATCCGAAACTTCAAGCTTTTCCGTGCCACTTCCTTCGGGATAAGAGGAAAAGCGGTCAGAATAAAGCGTTCTGCATTGTTGCCAATTTGCAGACGAGGGCAATATGGAAGTTACATTGTAGTAATTACAGATATTCTTCGATTTTTCGGTTACATCGTGAATCAGATAATCCTCCATCATATATATCTTATCGGCAACGGAAAGATATTCACCGCTACCGCCGATAACGAGTATGGTAGAAACACCGTGAGTCTTGTGAAGCTCGTTTACTCTATCGGTAAATGGTGTGATAGGCTCTTTTTCGATAAGCTCCTTCATCATGCGGTCGCGGATCATAAAGTTGGTGGCACTTCTATCCTCGTCAATGAGCAATAGATTGGAACCACAATCAACAGCCTCCATAATGTTCGCTGCTTGCGAGGTCGAGCCCGATGCATGATCTGTGGAGAAATCACTTGTGTCTCCACCCGGCAACCACTTGATAAAGGGCGAAATATTGACGTGTTTGACACTTCTGCCGTCTTCTGCGGATATGGTTACGGCGCTTTCATCGGTAATGCACAGCTCACGTCCATCACCAATAGCGTGGTCGTAGATTCCTGCGGAAATGGCATCAAGTAAGGTGGATTTGCCCGAATAGCCACCGCCTGTGATTACGGTAACGCCCTTTTTGATTCCCATACCGCGGACACCACAAATCTCAATCTCATCATCGGGCGTGGATCTGAACGGAATCGCATCGGACATCGGCAGATCTGTACCTTTTGCGCGCGGCAAGATGCTGCCGTTGGCTACAAATGCACAATAGTTGCTATCCTTTAACCATGCTCGAATGGAAGATTGCTTTTTTGCAAGTTCTGTTGCTTTCTTCAGCCCCTCGATATCGAAGTCTAAGACGAAACGGTCAACCGCATCGGGAAGATCACGGCACATCATTTGTAAGGTTTTGCGTAGCTTCTTTATAGGAAACTGAACTTGAATTCTGATACACAGGCACATCAGCGGCGGTCGGGATGCTCCATCGTTCAAAAGATACACGGTTGAACCCGAACCGTTGGTGTAATCCTTCTGCGGACACAGCGCAAAATACGCTGTGTTTCTTTTTATGATCTCTCCGCCCGGCGCACACAGATAATACTTTCCGTTTTCGTTATCGGGTCGGCTACGGTTATAGAGTTCAGCATTTAGCTCATCAATGTATTTTTTGAAAGCGCGAAGGCAAAAGTCTGCTTCTACGCTCTCGGTTGATTTGTCGGGAATATCGATTTCAAGCGTAGTACAAGGAATACTGATCACCACCGTTGGCTTATCCTGCGCCAACTTGTGCGTGGTAGATATATCGAATCCAATGCTTTCGTTGTAATAAGTTGAACTGTAATCGACATAAGGCTCCATCGTTGGATGCGCGGGATCAACGATGGTCATACTGCCTTCATACATAGCCTTGTATGAGGTCGTGTTAGGCTCCATAGATAATATTTTGTTTTTCAATCTCTTCATGGGCATCCCCTCTTTCATTTTTCAAAAGTGTTGTAATAGCAGTCATCATAAAAAATTCTCCTTTCGTGTTTGCTGAATTTTCCGCTTGACTCATATTCGAGGGCTTTCCACGGAAAACAAAAAGCACCCCTACGGGTGCATAAAGCTATATGTTCGCCAAAGAGAGATATTTTAGGCAAACAAAAAACACACCCGAGATCGGATGTGCATCAAAAACTATATAAACCTTGCGTTCAGCATACCGCAGGCGATACATATGACATCCGATAAATATAAGTGTTTATCATAATAATCGCCTCCTTTGGCTGAATTTGTAATTTGATTACGCTAATAGTATAGCATATTTTCGGTCGATTGTCAATTAGACATATGAAAGTTTTCATCAACCGTTGGTTTACATTTATTTTTGTAATTTAGACTAAAAAGCCACCGAGAGCAACCATATGGTCACTCTCGGCAATATATTTTTAGGCTTTCACACCCCAAATACAGAGAGGCGTTTTTTCGTTCGGAACTATAAGTTTGTTTTCTTTGATAAGCTCCTCCAACAAGAAAGCTGCTACGTCAAGACGGTGATGGATCTTCGCAATATCTCCGCACTGTCCTTTGAGAGAAGCAGGAGCGTGCTCGGCAAGTATCTTCTC
>JAEDMJ010000060.1 GCA_016303065.1 Clostridiales bacterium | reverse complement strand
CCCAGAAGAACATCGACACGGGAATGGGTCTTGAAAGGCTGGCCTGCATCATGCAGGGCGTCAGCAATATCTTCGAGGTGGATACGATTCGCAACACCATGAAGCACGTGACCGCCATCGCCGGAAAAGAGTATCACTGCGACGAGAAGACCGATGTTTCTCTCCGCGTCGTCACCGACCACATCCGCTCCACCACAATGCTTGTCAGCGACGGCGTTCTCCCGTCAAACGAGGGCCGCGGATACGTTCTGCGCCGCCTGCTCCGCCGCGCCGCGCGGCACGGAAGGCTTCTGGGCATAACCGAGCCCTTCCTCTACAAGGTCGCCTCCACCGTCATCTCCGAGAGCGCTTCGGCTTACCCCGAGCTCAGGGAGAAGGAGGATTACATCGTCCGCGTCATCCGCACGGAGGAAGAGCGCTTTGCCGCTACGATTGACGCGGGGCTTGGCATTTTTGCGGAAATGCTGGAACGCACGAAAGCCGGCGGAAAGGCCGTCTTCTCCGGAGAGGACGCCTTCCGCCTCTACGACACATACGGCTTCCCGGTGGATCTGACGATCGAACTGCTGGACGAGGCGGGCATCGGGCTCGACCGCGAGGGCTTTGACGCGCTCATGACCGAACAGAAAGAGCGCTCCCGCGCCGCCACCGCCGCGGCGGGAGACTTCGGATGGGCCGGACAGGGCACCGCCGGAATCGAAAAAGAGACTGACTTTCTCGGATATACCGAAAAGAAGTGCGACGGGGAAGTCGTGTTCATTATTGCCGACGGCGAAAGCCGCGGAAGCATCTCCGCGGGCGACGAGGCGACACTGGTTCTCGACCGCACTCCTTTCTACGCGGAAAGCGGCGGACAGGTCAGCGATATGGGCGTTATCACCGGAGGAAACGGCGGAGTGTTCGAAGTGACTTCCGTGAAAAAGACCGCGGATAAAAAGTGGCTCCACAGCGGGCGGGTCGTCTCCGGGACTTTCGGCGTGACGGACAAAGTCACCGCCGCCATCGACGTTTGCCGCAGGGCTGCCGTTTCGCGGGCCCACTCCGCAACCCACCTTCTCCAGGGCGCGCTGAGACAGGTTCTCGGAAGCCATGTCAACCAGGCCGGTTCCTATGTTGAGCCGGACCGTCTGCGCTTTGACTTCACCCACTTCTCCGCAGTCACTTCCGACGAGCTGGCTGAGGTCGAAAACATCGTAAACGAAAAGATCCTCGCCGGTTTGGGCGTTTCGGTTTCGGAAATGGCGATCGACGAGGCAAAAGCCACCGGAGCAATGGCGCTGTTCGGAGAAAAATACGGCGACATTGTCCGCGTGGTCAAAATGGGCGATTTCTCCACCGAACTTTGCGGCGGAACGCACCTTGACAATACGGCAAAGGCAGGTCTTTTCCGCATCGTATCCGAAAGCTCCGTTGCTGCGGGCGTCCGCAGGATCGAGGCCGTCGTCGGTCTCGGCGTTGCGGAGCTTCTGAACGGAGAGCGGGAAACGATCGATTCCGTCTGCGCGGAGCTCAAGGCTTCCCGCGCGGAGCTGGTCCGCAAGGCGGCTCAGCTCTCCGAAGAGCTCAAAGCGGCAAAGCGCGAGATCGAGCGCCTGTCCGTCGTTTCTCTCAAGTCCGATTTTGAATCCGCGGCCGCTTCCGCCGCGGACGTCGGCGGCGTGAAGCTTGCGGTCTGCCATGTCTCCGGCGTGCCGGTGGAGCTTGTCAGAAAGCTGGGCGACGAGATCCGCGGCCGCGGGGATGCGTTGACTGCCCTGTTCGCCGTGACGGGAGAAAAACCGGTCATCGCAGCGTTTTCGACGAAGAAGGCCATCGCCGCGGGACTTAAGGCGGGGGATCTTGTCAAGGCTGTTGCAAAGCTTGCCGGAGGAAACGGCGGCGGCCGTCCCGACAGCGCGACCGCCGGAGCCAGGGATTCGGCGGCGCTGGAAAAGGCGCTTGAGAGCGCGGCGGAGATCGCTTCCGGACTTGTGAAATAAGATTTGCGAAAGGAACCCAGATGAAAGGAATAAAGCTTACCGACTGCCCGGTCAAACTTGTTTCCGGCGGACTTGTGCCGGGCGAGGGAGACAGAAATAAAACGATTGCCGCAGGGATACTTGCGTCCCATAACAGCTCCGGCGAGAAGGGAAAGCTCCGCATCCGCTTTGACGCGCTTGCTTCCCACGACATTACTTTTGTGGGCATAATTCAGACGGCGCGCGCCAGCGGCATGGAAAAATTCCCGATGCCCTATGTTCTGACCTGCTGCCACAACAGCCTCTGCGCTGTCGGCGGCACGATAAACGCCGACGATCACGCCTTCGGGCTCTCTGCGGCGAAAAAGTACGGCGGTATTTTCGTTCCGCCCCACGCCGCTGTTATCCACCAGTACATGCGCGAACGCATGGCCGGATGCGGCAAAATGCTTCTCGGCAGCGACTCCCACACGCGCTACGGCGCTCTCGGAACGCTCGGCGTCGGAGAGGGAGGTCCCGAGCTTGCAAAACAGCTGGTCGGAATGACCTACGACATCGACGAGCCGGGCATCGTCTCCGTCCGCCTGACGGGAAGCCCGCGTCCCGGCGTCGGCCCCCAGGACGTGGCGATTGCCCTTGTGGGCGCGGTGTTTGGAAACGGGTTCGTCAAGAACAAGATCCTCGAGTTCAGCGGCCCGGGAATCGCCTCTCTGCCGATGGATTTCCGTCTCGGCATTGACGTTATGACGACGGAGACCACCTGTCTCTCGTCCGTCTGGGAGACTGACGAGACTGTCAGAGAATGGCTTTCGGTGCACGGACGCGAAAACGAGTACAGACCTCTTGCCGCCGGAGAGGGAGCGGGATACTGCTCGGCTGTGGAGATCGACCTTTCCGAGATCGAGCCGATGATCGCGCTGCCGTTCCACCCCAGCAATGCCTATACCATCAGAGAATTTCTTTCAAACGCCGGGGACATCCTCAGGGAAACCGAGCTCGGCGGGGAACGCCTCGGCATCCGCTGCCGCCTGACCGACAAGGTCAGGGACGGCAAGGTGTACGTCGACCAGGGTATCATCGCCGGATGCGCCGGCGGACTCTACGACAATATCTGCGCCGCGGCGGACATCATCGGTGCCGGTTCCTCTGCCGGAGCCAACGGCTTTGCCCTCAATGTCTATCCGGCCAGTATGCCGGTTTACTCCGAGCTTATGAAAAACGGCGCCGCCGTCTCGCTGCTTTCTTCGGGAGCGGTCATGAAGACCGCTTTCTGCGGCCCCTGCTTCGGAGCGGGGGACGTTCCGCGCAACGGCGGTCTGTCCATCCGCCACAGCACGCGCAATTTCCCCAGCCGCGAAGGCTCGAAACCGTCGGAAGGACAGTCCGCGTCGGTCGCTCTGATGGACGCCCGCTCCATTGCCGCAACGGCGGCAAACGGCGGAGTTCTCACCGCGGCGGAATACGGCGGAACCCCGAAGCCCTATTTCTTCGACAGCTCCGCCTACGCCTCGCGCGTGTGCGACAGAGCCGGAAAACCGGAGGAGGGCGCGGAGCTTGTCTTCGGCCCGAATATCACCGACTGGCCCGTGCTTCCGGAGCTGCCCGAGAACATCGTTCTGAAGTTTGCCAGCGCGATCTTTGACCCGGTCACGACCACCGACGAGCTCATTCCGTCGGGAGAGACTTCTTCCTTCCGCTCCAACCCGCTGAGGCTTGCGGAGTTTGCGCTTTCCAGAAAGGACCCGGGATATGTCGGAAGGGCGAAAGCCGTTGCCGGGGAATCGGCGGCCGGGGTTTTGTCGGAGTTCGGCATCGAGGATCCGGACTGCGGCCTTGCCAGCGCCGTGTTCGCTCTGAAGCCCGGGGACGGTTCCGCCCGCGAACAGGCGGCCTCCTGCCAGAGGGTTCTCGGCGGCGGAGCGAACGTTGCGGCGGAGTACGCAACGAAGCGCTACCGTTCCAACCTTATCAACTGGGGAATGCTTCCCCTCCGCATCACGAACCCCGGCGACGCGGAGCTTTTCGCGGTGGGACGCTGCCTCTACATCAAAGGCATCCGCGCTCTCGTCGCTTCCGGCGCAAAAGAGATCTCTGCGGTGCTTTTGGGCGACGGAGTGAAGCGCGAGCTCACGCTCACTTTTGACGGTCTCACCGAGGAGGAAAAGGAGATCATCCTTGCCGGCTCGCTGATCGGATATTACCGGAAAAAGCTTCGCGGCTGATGCGAAAATTTTGAAAAAGTGAGGAAACTTCAAAAATGGACTGCCTTTTCTGCAAAATAATCGCGGGAGAAATTCCTTCGTCGGCCGTCTGGTCCGACGAACTCTGCTATGCCTTCCGGGATATTGCTCCCCAGGCGCCGGTACACATTCTTGTCGTGCCGAAGGTTCATATCGAGTCCGTCGACGGCATAAACGCGGAGAATTCCGCGGTCGCCGCTCACATATTTGAGACGATACCGAAAATCGCCGCCGCCGAAGGAATTTCCGGAGGCTACCGCGTCGTGTCAAACTGCGGAGAAAACGCCTGTCAGAGCGTTCATCATCTGCACTTCCACATCCTCGGCGGGGAGAAGCTCTCCGACAGAATGGCCTGAAAAAAGCGGAGCCGTTTTTGCGGATTCATAAAAAATTCAGATTTATTGAGTCCGGACAGTTGGGGAAAGTATTGAAAAAGACGCGGCTTTTGTGTATAATAAATAGCATATGAAAAGAAACGGGATAATCCCGTTCAATGCGGAGGTAATACGAATGCTCAAAGCGCACTCTATGTTTGCGGTGTTTGCCGACGGCGAAGCTGCCGTGGAAGCAGCCGATCCCAATTTTTTCCAGAAGTACGGAATGACGATAATCCTTATCGTCGCCATGGTCGCGGTCTTCTATTTCCTTATCATCAGACCTCAGAAAAAGCGCGATAAAGAAGCGAAGGATATGCGCGATTCCATCAAGGTCGGCGACGAAGTCGTAACTATCGGAGGCGTTGTTGGAAAGGTCACCAACGTCAAAGAAGACCGCATCACCATCATCACCAGCGAAAGCAAAATGGTTTTCCTGAAGTCTGCAATTTCAAGCGTGACTTCGCCCGAAAGCGAACTCGAACAGTGACATAATACCCGCCCCCGGAGAATACTTATTTCTCGGGGGTGTTGGTGAATGGAACAGAATAAAAGCAGCAGATCGCAGATCTGGCGCATCAAAGCAATTGCCGTCGGTGCCGCCGCGGGAATACTGACGGCCGCGGCGGCTCTGGCGGCTTTTGCCTTTGCGGCGCTTGCAGTCGGAAAATATTCTTCCGTTGCTTTTGCGGCGCCGGTTTGCGTGATGATCCTGGGCGGTTTTGCCGCAGGGCTTGCCGCCGCGGCCGGAAGCAGAAAAAATCCTCTTCCAAACGGGATCTGTTCTGCGGCGCTGACGGCGGTCGCAGTGTGTATTGCGGCGTCCGGAGTCCCGGGGGAAGGCGGCTCTCTTATCCCCGCTCTGACAAGTCTGGTCGGAGGGGCGACGGGGGCGACGGTCGGAGTGCGCTTTCGGAAAAACCGCTGAGCAAATCATGGGGGCGGAAGCGGCGCCTGTTTTTTTTGAAAACTGCAATGGAAGTACAATAAAATGCTGAAATACGGATTTATCGGCGGCGGCAGAATGGCTTCGGCAATGATCGGAGCTCTGCTTGCGGCCGGACATGCTCCGGACAGCATCGCTGTGAGCGACAGGAGCGACGCTGTTCTTGCCCGCCATGGGGAAGCCGGAGTTCACACTTTTTCGGACAACAGAAAAGTCTGCGGCGCGGAATACATATTTCTTGCGGTGAAGCCTCAGCATCTTGACGCGGTTCTCGAAGAGATCGCCGGATGCGCCGACGGAAAAACGGTCGTATCCATCGTCGCAGGAGTCAGGACAAAGCGCATAAGGGCTGCTTTGGGCGGCGCGGCCTGTGTTGTCCGCGTTATGCCGAACACGCCCCTCCTTGTGGGCAGCGGTGCGGTTGCCGTTGCCTTCGGGG
The DNA here is from genome assembly GCA_016303065.1 of Clostridiales bacterium. Taxonomy (GTDB): domain Bacteria; phylum Bacillota; class Clostridia; order Oscillospirales; family QAMX01; genus SIG499. The sequence goes on along the minus strand of JAEDMJ010000060.1, from coordinate 3,862 downwards.
ACGCGTCCGACGAGGTCAGAAAAGAGGTCCGGGAGCTTTTTGCCTCCAGGGGAGAGGTTGTCGAGGCGGAAGAAGACGCGCTTGACGCGGTGACGGCACTTTCCGGATCGGGCCCCGCATATTTTTACCGCATTGCCGACGTTTTGGCCCGCGCGGCGTCGGAGCACGGGCTCGACTATGACACGGCTCTGAAGCTTTCGGTCCAGACGATGACCGGAGCCGCCGAGATGATTCGCAGCACGGGAAAAACGCCGGACGAGCTTATTCGGGATGTTTCTTCGCCGGGAGGCACGACTCTTGCGGCGCTGGGGGAGTTTGACCGGATGGGGCTTGACGGTGTTTTGAAAAGCGGCGTGGACGCGGCCTGGAAGCGCTCGCTGGAGCTGAGCGGGGACCGCTGAAGTTTTTTTGATTCCGCATATGACGGCTCCGCGGTGAATAGACATTCACCATGGGGTGAGCGGATGAACTATGAACGCATCAAACGCATGACGGCTGCGCTTCTCTGCGGGAGCTTTGCCGTCGGCGCGGCCGCCGGGGCAGCCGCGGCGGGAGCCGCAGGCGGAGAGAGCAGAGCTGTGCTGGGTATGGCCGTTGCCCAATACGCTGAAAAGGCGTCCGTCAATACGGTTCGGGCCTGGGCGGGGTGCCTGGCGCCTGTGACTGCGGCGATTGCTGCGGGTATGACGGTGTATTGCCGGGCGGTGTACCCCCTGATATTCTTTGTGCGGGGTCTTGCCTCGGCCTATGCCGTAAGCGCGGTGTACGCCGCGCTGGGCCGCGGAACGGGTTTTGCCGCGGCGCTTGCGATATTTGCGCCGAAGAACGCCCTGCTTTTGGCGGGGCTTTTGATTCTCTGCATGGACGCGTATGCGAAGACGCTGGCAGGACTGCGCTGCCCGGAAGGGGAGCAGTTCTATGTGCCGGATGCGTCTTTTCTCAAACGGACGGCGGTTTGTCTTCTCCTTGCCGCGGGCGCCGCTTTATGCGTGATATATGTTTCGCCGTGGCTTGCCGCGGCAATACTTTGCTGATGCTTTAAGCTGGAGGCTTAAAATGGGCTTATTCAACCGAAAAGAAAAGGACAGGCCTGATATTCCAAAAGACGAAGCTCCGAAACCGGGGTATATCCGGTTTTGGCAGCTGTATTTCCGGAATTTCACGAAAATGCTTCTTTACAGTACGGTCTACGCGGTCATTGCCGCCATATTTGCCTGCGCCGTGTTTTTGACGGTCGCAACGGTGAATCCGGAACTGCTTATGAACTATATCGGGTCGATTTCCGAGATTGAAGGCATAAATGAGGCGATCCCGAGCTCGTGGATATACCTTATCGGAACGGTGTCGCTTTCCGTGCCCTGGTACGTGAGCTATCCGCTGATATTTCTGGCAGTGATATTGAACGGCCCGCTGACGTGCGGCATAACCTACTGTATGCGTAACCACGCGCGGGAAGAGCACGTCTGGGGAACGGATATGTTCGTTCGCGCATGGCGCAACAAATGGCAGGGGCTTGTGATCGGCATAATCGACGCGACGGTGCTGTTTGGAATCGTGATATACGCTTTTGGTTCGGACACTTTGGGCATGACCAACGCTGTGTTTGTATACCTGAAGTTCATGTCCTATTTCATCGGACTGATCTGGTTCATTATGCGGATCTACATTTACCAGATGATCGTGACCTTTAATCTCAAGCTTCGCGGACTTCTGAAAAACGCATGGATGTTCGTCATAATCGGTTTCGGGCGCAACCTCCTGGCCCTTTTGTGCATCGGTCTGGTCTCGGCGCTGTTCATACTCTTCCCGCTGTACTACCCGGCGACGATGCCGTTCTTCCTTGTGTGCATGATGACGATTTTCTGGGGCGTGGTGCTCTTCCTCGGAGTGTTCATCACATATCCGGTCATGCACAGGTGCCTTGTGGCCCCCGCCCTGAAGGAGCAGAAGCGTGTGGACGCGCTGAAAAGGCGCAGCGAGCTTCGGGCAAGAAAGGCCGCCGGAGAGACGGTCGACGAGGAAGAGCTTGCCGAGCTTGAGGATTTTCTTGAAAAAGACGAAAAAAAGTCCGGCAAAAATAAAAAGAAGAACCGCCAAAAACAGCCGTCTCCGGAAGCTTCCGAAGACGAATCCCCGTCCGAAGACGGGACTTCGGAAGACGGAGCTCCGGACGAGTCCGAAAACGAAGAGCAAAACGAATAGAGCAAAAAATTCCCGGCCCGCCCTTGTTTTTTGGGGCGTGCCGGGAATTTTTGCTTCATACGGCTTCTGCGCGCGGGAACCGCGGGAACTGAAGTGGACCCAAAAGTTTATTCAAAAATGCGGCGTTTTCGCTTGTGAAAACGCCGCATAAGTCATATGGTATCGTCTTTTTGTGATTCCGGACGGAATTTTTTCCGGAATTCCGTTGGGGTACAGCCGTACTGCTGGCGGAATGCGTCCAGAAAAGCGTTGTAGTTGTTGAACCCGATTGTTTCGGCGATCACTCTTGTGGGGATGTCCGTCCGCGCCAGAGCGAATTCCGCGTTGACAAGGCGCATGAAGATGATCCGCTTTCGCATGGGCATTCCGTAAAGGCTGTTTATGCGGCGCTCGGTCTGACGGACGCTCATGTGGAGCGCTTCGGCAAGCTCGGCAAGAGAGGTGTCGTTCGGGTAACAGTGGTTGAAAAATCTGTCGACGCCGTTGCTGAAATATATATCCCGCACGTGTTCGTCAAGGTTTGCGTCGTTTTTCTCGGGAGGGGGGAGCGTTTCCTGCCCCGTGAGCTCGAGAAAGAGCAGCATGAATTCGGCAAAGGGCGGGAAAAGCATGATTTCGGTTTCGGCGTTTGCAATCTTCGTCATGAGCCTGCGCATATCTCCGCTGAGCTTTGCCCTGAAAATCCCGATGCGCTCAAAGGCGCTGGTGAAGGATGAATAGAGGTCGTCGGTATAGGGGAGGTTTTCCAGCTTTTCAATGATAAAATTGAAGCACAGCATTTTTGACTTGTCCGAAGTGAGTTCGAGCCAATGGAAGGTCATCTCCGGAAGAACATATATGTCTCCGGACGAAAGCTCAATCTCGCGGTCCGGCAGATGAAGAGTCGCCGTGCCGCTTTCAATATACAGCATTTCTTTTCTTCTGTGGACATGGAGGGAGAAGCTGCTTCTGTCGTTTTTTGTAAAGTTCTCTATGTAAACCGGCGTTGTCATTGTGAGGCAAAAAACTGCGTTTTCAAGACAAAAAGTGCGTATATACTCTCTTTTTACGGCTTCCTTTGCGGTGTGTTCGTTTTTCAAACTTTCCTTCCCGGTCCTTTCTTTCGGAGTTGACAGATACTATGATAACACATTTTTACCGAACACGCAAGGGGGGATTTTTCTGCAAAAACAGCAAAAAATTGCGGCGTTTTTCCGCTTTTTCGGGAACAAATTTTCTCTTTTTTTGGGGTTTGGAAAAAAGTCTGAATCAGTATTCTTTTTGATGAATAAATATTCCGAAAAAATGAAAACTGAGGCGTGCACCGGACGCCTGTAAAGGGAAAAAGCCGGAGCGGAGAACCGGTTCCGCGGGGAAAAAGCTCATGAATGGCCGGCATTTTATAAAACTTTTGTTGTTTTTTTTTTTTTTTTTTTTGAGAGGAAATTTTACGAAAATGTTAATTTGTTAAAAAGTAAAAAGGAGCTGAAGAAACATCCGGTGAAAAAATCAAATGTTTTTATGGGAAAACGGGGGTAAATAGAGAGAAATCGTCCCGAAGTTTAGTGTGAAAGGTGTACAATATTGTTAAAGGAATTTTATCTATTATTGCCAATTGATAATATTATTGAAATATTGTATTATTTATACAGCCCATTTTTAGTAATGGGAAAATTTTTAT
>JAEDMJ010000059.1 GCA_016303065.1 Clostridiales bacterium | reverse complement strand
AGAAGCTCGGGCTTCCCAGCGCGCCCAAACAGTTCATCCACTACTTTGAAGAGGAAAACCGTCCCCAGACCAATCTTGACCGCATGATCGAGAACGGTATGGCTATCAGTATAGGCCGGCTCCGCGAGGACTCTCAGTACACGATCAAGTTCGTGTGCCTCTCCCACAACACGCTGCGCGGCGCAGCCGGCGGCGGCGTGCTCATGGCAGAGCTTCTCTGCGCGAAAGGCTACATCAAAAAATCCTGAAAGGGGGCACATATACGGCCATGAAAAAACCGGTATTTACAGGGGCCTGCGTCGCTATTGCGACACCGTTTGCGCCGGACGGCTCCGTCGACTTCGACGCTCTCGGGCGGCTTATCGAGTTTCAGATATCAAACGGCACCGACGCCATAACCATCTGCGGCACAACGGGCGAAAAATCTACCCTTGCCGACGGCGAGCACAAGGAGTGCATTGAATACTGTGTCAAAAAGGTTGCGGGACGCGTGCCTGTGATCGCCGGAACAGGCGGCAACGACACCCGCTATTCCCTTTCCCTTTGCCGCCACGCCGAAAGCGTCGGAGCGGACGCGCTGCTCTGCGTCACGCCCTATTACAACAAAGCCAGCCAGGCGGGCCTTGTCAGGCATTTTGAGTATCTCGCCGACAATGTCAGTATCCCGATAATCCTCTATAACGTGCCTTCCAGAACGGGCATGACAATCGCTCCGGATACTTACGCCAGGCTTGCCAAACACCCGAATATCAACGGCACCAAAGAGGCCTCGGGGGATTTCTCCCTCGTCGCGAAGATCCGCGCCATGTGCGGAGACGAGCTCAATATCTGGAGCGGCAACGACGATCAGGTCGTTCCGATGATGTCTTTGGGAGCGAAGGGCGTCATTTCCGTTCTTTCAAACGTCGTTCCCGGCGTTGTCGCGAAGATGGCGCGCGCCGCCCTGGACGGGGATTTCAAGACCGCCTCTGAGATCCAGATCGAATACCTCAGGCTCGCCAACGATCTCTTTTTGGAGGTCAATCCCATTCCGGTCAAGACCGCTTTGGGAATGATGGGGCTGTGTTCTCCCGATCTGAGGCTTCCGCTTTGCGAAATGGGCGAAGCGAACGCCGAAAAGCTTGCCCGCACGCTTGAGCACTACCATCTCATCAACAGATAAACAGGAGACGTACGCCAATGCTTAAGATAATCCTCTGCGGCTGCTGCGGCCGCATGGGCAGAGCCATAACCGATCTTGTTTCGCGCATGGACGACACGGCTATTGCCGCGGGAATTGATCCCGCCGACTGCGGCGGGCTTTCATACCCGGTTTTTCCGGACATTTCCGGCTGCACCGTGAAAGCCGACGTGATCGTTGACTTCTCTCACCGTTCGGCCCTTTTGTCCATCCTTGAATACAGTCTCGCCACGGGGACCCCGGCGGTGCTGGCTTCGACAGGGTATCTGCCGGAAGACGCCGCGGCCTTGGAAGAGGCTTCCAAGAAGGTTCCGATCTTTCGGTCGGCGAATATGAGCATCGGAATTGCGATCCTGACAAAGCTCGTAAAGTCCGCGGCGTCGGCTTTGGGGGACGATTTCGACGTGGAGATAATCGAAAAGCACCACAACAAAAAGCTTGACGCTCCAAGCGGAACGGCGCTGCACCTTGCCGAAGCGGTGAAGGCCGGAGCGGTTTCTCCGAAAACGGAGGTTTACGACAGGCACGCCGTCCGCAGAGAGCGCGGAAAGTCGGAGATCGGAATGCACTCCGTGCGCGGAGGAACCATTATCGGAGAGCACGAAGTCCTCTTTGCGGGCTGGAACGAGACCATCTCCATTTCCCATTCCGCACAGAGCAGAGAGGTTTTTGCCTCCGGAGCTCTGCGCGCCGCAAGGTTCATGGCGGGCGTAAAAACCCCCGGCATTTACGGAATGGACGATATTTTCGGCGGCGAATAAAAAAATATTCGGATTTTTCCGTTTTACCTATTGCATTTCTTTCAGTTTTGTGATATCATTTTTAGGCTGTCTGCGAAGGCAGTTCCAAGACAACAAAGGAGGTGTGCCACTATGGCAAAATGCGATATCTGCGGCAAGGGCGTGAATTTCGGCATCAACATTTCCCATTCGCACCGTCGTTCAAACAGGGCTGTTAAGCCCAACGTGAAAAGGGTCAAGGCCGTGGTCAACGGATCGCCCTGTCACATCTACGTTTGCACAAGGTGCCTCCGCTCCAATAAAGTCACCCGCGCCATCTGAGTTTTTTTAAACTGCAGGAATAAACAGGACTGTTCAGGAGTTTGTACAGTCCTGTTTCTTTTTTGGGATGGAGCTAAATTTGCCGGGGGCACCCGGGGGGAGATATTTCCTGCCGGATGAGTCCGGTTGCGAAAACTCTTTGTCTGTGGTATAATGCAGTAAACAGACCTGCTTGTTTGACAGTTGGGACATGGCGCTTAAAAAACGCTTTTTCAAAGGGAAGGGGACAAATATGACCTATGACGTGATAATCATCGGAGCCGGGCCCGGAGGGATTTTTTCCGCATACGAGCTTGCGCGGCAAAAACCGGAGCTGAAGATCGCCGTTTTTGAGGCCGGTCACGAGCTCGGAAAACGCCGCTGCCCCATCGACGGGGATAAGGTAAAAACCTGCGTCAAATGCAGCTGCTGTTCGATAATGAGCGGTTTCGGAGGCGCCGGGGCCTTTTCCGACGGAAAATACAATATCACGAACGACTTCGGCGGCACTCTTTACGAATACATCGGCAAAGCGCGGGCTCTTGAGCTTATGCGGTACGTGGACGGGATCAATATGCGCTTCGGCGGGGAGGGGACGAAGCTCTATTCCACCGCCGGAACGCAATTCAAAAAAACCTGTATTCGCCACAACCTGCATCTGCTGGATGCGTCGGTTCGCCATCTGGGAACGGATATAAACTATGTTGTTTTGGAGAACCTCTACGGGTATCTGCGGAACAGGGCGGAATTCTTCTTCGACTCTCCGGTGGAATCGATTGCGCCGCTTGAAAACGGTTATGAGGTCAGGTGCGGGGGCCGCGCTTACACCTGTGAAAAGTGCATCGTATCGGTTGGGCGCAGCGGGAGCAAATGGATGGAGCGCGTCTGCGGAGAAATGGGAATTCCGACGAAATCCAACCGTGTGGACATTGGCGTGCGCGTTGAGCTGCCGGCGGAGGTGTTTTCCGAGCTGACCGACGAGCTTTATGAGAGCAAGATCGTCTACTGCACCGAAAAGTACGGGGACAAGGTCAGAACCTTCTGCATGAATCCCAGAGGCGTTGTGGTGAACGAAAACACAAACGGCATAATCACGGTGAACGGGCACAGCTATGAAGATCCGTCCCGAAAGACGGAGAACACGAACTTTGCGCTGCTGGTTGCAAAGCATTTCTCCGAGCCTTTCAAGGACTCCAACGGATACGGCGAATCCATCGCACGGCTCAGCAATATGCTGGGCGGAGGCGTTATCGTCCAGCGTTTCGGCGATCTCATACGCGGACGGCGCTCGACGCCGGAGAGAATCGCGGAGGCGTTTATAACGCCGACCCTGAAAGCCACGCCGGGAGACCTGAGTCTTGTGCTTCCGAAGCGCATTCTCGACGGGATTATGGAGATGATATACGCCCTGGACAAGGTGGCTCCGGGAACCGCAAACGACGACACGCTGCTTTACGGAGTCGAAGTCAAGTTCTACAACATGGAAGTTGCCGTCGACGAAAACCTTGAGTCGTGCCGCAAAGGGCTTTATGTGATCGGCGACGGGAGCGGCATTACACACTCGCTGTCCCACGCCTCCGCAAGCGGAGTACACGTTGCCCGCTGCATTGCGGAAAAGCTGTGAACGGCCCGGCTGCCGCGTACAACAAACAAGCCGTCTGTTTTCCTTTCGGGAAAACAGACGGCTTGACGTTTTTTTTGGGGGGGGGAGCTTCAGTCCTCGACCGGGGGAACGGCGTCCTTGTGGGAGAGGTTGATGCGGCCCTTTTCGTCCAGTTCTTCGAACTTGACCCACATCATGTCGCCGACGTTGCAGACGTCTTCGACCTTGTTGACGCGTTTCTTGTCGAGCTTGGAGATGTGAACAAGACCTTCCTTGCCCGGGGCGATCTCGACGAAAGCGCCGAAAGTCATAATGCGGGTGACGCGGCCGTAGAACATCTGTCCCGGTTCGGGATCGAAGACGATGCTCTTGATTGTGGACTCGGCGGCGCGGCAGGCCTTCATGTCGGTGCTGGAGATGAAGATTCGGCCGTCCTCTTCGATGTCGATCTTTGCGCCGGTGTCGGCGACGATCTTCTGGATGACGGAACCGCCCTTGCCGATGACCTCGCGGATCTTGTCCACGTCGATCTGCATCTGGAGCATCTTCGGAGCGTAGGCGGAAAGTTCCTTGCGCGGCTCGGAGATGCAGGGCAGCATGATCTCGTCGAGGATCTCGAGTCTTGCCTCGTAGGTCTGGTTGAGGGCTTCGCGGATGATGGCGGGGGTAAGACCGTCGATCTTGAGGTCCATCTGGATTGCGGTGATGCCGGTCTTTGTGCCGGCGACCTTAAAGTCCATATCGCCGAAGAAGTCTTCGACGCCCTGGATGTCCGTGAACACCATCCAGCGGTCGTCCTCGGTAATGAGACCGCAGGAAATGCCGGCGACGGGGGCTTTGATCGGAACGCCCGCGTCCATCAGGGCCAGAGTGGAGCCGCAGACGGAACCCTGGGAAGTGGAGCCGTTGGAGGACAGAACTTCGGAGACCAGTCTGATGCAGTAGGGGAACTCCGCTTCGGAGGGGATCACCGGTTCGAGAGCGCGTTCGGCAAGAGCGCCGTGGCCGATCTCGCGTCTGCCGGGGCTGCGGGAGGCACGGGCTTCGCCGACGCTCCAGCTGGGGAAGTTGTAGTGGTGCATATAGCGCTTTGTGGTCTCGGGCGAGATGCCGTCAAGGGGCTGGTAATCGGCAACGGTGCCCAGGGTGCAGGTGGTCAGAACCTGAGTCTGGCCGCGGGTAAACATACCCGAACCGTGAACTCTGGGAAGGATTCCGACTTCGGCGGCAAGGGGACGGATCTGGTCCATGCGGCGTCCGTCAACGCGCTTCCTGTCGTCCAGCAGCCAGCGGCGGACGACAAATTTCTCGAGCTTGTAGAGGCATTCGTCGAAGGCGGCTTCGCTGTCCGGGTACTTCTCGCCCAGAGCGGCCAGAACCTTGTCCTTCAGGACGGCGAGGTTGGCGTCGCGGACGGTCTTGTCGTCGGTGTCCATGGCGGCGCGCATATCTTCAATGAAGCCGTTCTTGATGTCGTCAAACATCTCTTCCGGAACATTGATGTGGGGATAGTCGAACTTGGGTTTGCCGAGCTTGGCCTGGATTCCGGAGATGAAGTCGCAGATGGGCTTGATCTCTTCGTGGGCAAGCATGATGGCGTTGTACATGATGTCGTTGGGGATCTCTTTTGCGCCGGCTTCGATCATTACGACCTTTTCCTTGGTTCCGGCGACGGTGAGAGTCAGAGTGGACTCGGCGCGCTGGGCCTCGGTGGGGTTGATGACGTATTTTCCGTTGACAAAGCCCACGTTAAGAGCGGCGGTGGGGCCGTTCCAGGGGATGTCGGAGATGGAAAGCGCGACGGAAGTGCCGATCATTGCGCAGATCTCCGGAGAGTTGTCCTGTTCCACGGACAGAACGGTGCAGGAAATGCAGACGTCGTTTCTCATGTCCTTGGGGAAGAGGGGACGGATGGGTCTGTCGATGACGCGGGAGGTCAGAATGGCCTTCTCGCCGGGACGGCCTTCGCGGCGGCCCCAGGAGCCGGGAATGTGACCCACGGAATAGAGCTTTTCTTCATAGTCCACGGAAAGCGGGAAAAAGTCGATCCCGTCGCGGGGCTTGGCGGAGGCGGTCGCGTTTACGAGAACCGCGGTGTCGCCGTAGCGGACAAGGCAAGAGCCGTTGGAAAGTCCTGCCATTTTTCCGATTTCGATCTTCATCGGTCTTCCGCCGACGAGCGTTTCGAATTCGGAAGTGTTGAACTGCATTTTTGTGATCATGCTTTCGGGTTCCTCCTCTTTTTTGATTGTTTTTTCGGAGCGCGCCCTATAGCACTTGAAGCCGCCGTCCCTCCCGTTTTGCGTGCCGTTGCACGGACGGAAGGCGCCTTCAACTGCTAACAGGCGCAGTCTCCTTCACCATGCGAAAAACAGTATATACCGGAGGGCAGTTCAAAAAAAGTCTGCCCTCCGGTTTTCTGTCTTTCCTTACTTGCGGATGTCGAGCTTTTCGATCAGAGCGCGGTAACGCATAACGTCCTTGCGCTGCAGATAATCGAGCATTGAGCGGCGGTTGCCAACCATCTGAAGCAGGCCGCGGCGGGAATGGTTGTCCTTCGGATGGGTCTTGAGGTGCTCGTTGAGCTCCTTGATTCTGGCGGTCAGAATCGCGATCTGAACCTCGGGAGAACCGGTGTCGGTCTCGTGGGTGCGGCAGGCTTCAATGACAGCCTTTTTCTTTTCGCTGCTGATCATGTGTTTTTCACCTTTCAAAATTGTTTTTTTTGCGCGCATTTCTCCGCGGGACCGGGACGAAAGCGGGTGAAAGCACCCCGGATTCGGGGCTTTGTCTTTCGGCTCAGTCGAGGGGCAGTGCACACTTTCATATCATAACACAATTTTTGCCGCTTGTAAAGTGCTTATTCATGAAAATCCGAATATTTCGGCGGGAATTTTTCGGAACGCTTGATTTTGTCATGGCGTTGTGATATGCTGATAACAGAAAAGAATCCTGCACGGAAAAGGAGAGATAAAGAATGATAAAGCACGGCTGTGATCTTCCCGTTGAGACAAGAGAGAATATGCGCGGAGGCGACGGTTCCGTCGTCATGCGGGCGTTTCTTGAGGGGGGAGAGCTGGGCAAAAACCGCCTTTTTTCCCAGCTTACCCTGGCGCAGGGCAGCTCGATAGGGTATCACGAGCACCACGGTGAAAGCGAGATATTCGTCGTCAAAAGCGGAAACGGAATTTTTAACGACAACGGGAAGGAATATCCCATCGTTGCGGGCGACGTCTGCGTTACGCCTTCAGGCTCGGGGCATTCCGTCAGATGCACGGGAAGCCGGGAGCTTGAGCTTATTGCTCTGATAATTTTAGATTGACGAAATTAAATTTTAATCCCTTTGGTGAAAAAAAGTGCGGAGCGGGCCGGAACGTGACGGCGCGCTCCGCGCTTTTTCCTTGAAGAACCGGAAGAGTCTTGTGAAAATGGGGGAAGAAAGCTCTGGGGAGAAAGGTAATAATTTGTTCTCTGTGTATGATATAAGTCATCTTTCGACAGAGAACGACAAATGAATAATGTATGCTCTTATTGCAATTCCGAAAGCATCGTGTTATAATACACGTACATTTTAATTGATTTTATTTTCAGAGGTTATTGTGGAACGACGAAGATGGTTTTGAAAACCGAGAGGGAATATGAAAAACGAAGAGGAAATAAGCGTATTTATAGCGGGAAGCGACGCAAGCGAGCTTTTTGTTATGAGCAGTTTGCTTAGCGAATGCGGGATGCGGGTTGCAGGAACGGCTGAATGCGGCAACGACGCAGTGTCCGGAGTGCTCAAAACCGGCGCGGATGTGCTTTTGACGGAATTTATCCTTGCAGGCGACGACGGACTGTCGGTCTGCCGCAGAGTTAAGGAAAAAGCCAATCCGCCGGCGGTGATAGTTACATCGCCCTACATAAGCGGGTTCATCTCGTCCCAGATACCGAACGCGGGCCCGGACTGTTTTCTTATAACGCCCGTCAACTCTGCCAAGCTTACGCAGACCATTTCGGATTGCGCCCGTTACAGGCGGGGTGTGTGCCGGAACGGAAGCTATGACTACGAGGGACATATTTCCGATATATTGAAAAATATTGGCGTGCCGGTGAATCTCAAGGGATACCGCCTCATCTTCGACGCGCTTCTCATTTCCTCGCGGCGGCCGTCCTGCCTTTGCGGCATTATGGACGGCCTGTATCCAAAACTTGCTTCGATGCACTCGTCAACCGCCGCGCGGGTGGAAAGAAATATCCGGAACGCCGTTGAGATCGCCTTTGACCGCTGCGATCCGGTAACTCTGGAGAAGTATTTCGGAAACACCGTCAGCGCCGAGCGCGGAAAACCGACCAACGGAGAGTTTCTTTCAATGATAACCCAAAAACTTGTCCTTGACGCGCGTCTTGAAAACGAAATGCCCATGGACGGGAGAGTATTTTCCCGAAACTGAGCGTTTGGGAGACGCGTGTGCTTTTTAGGGGGGGGCGAAAATCCCGTGTCTACTGCCGGTAGAGACGGGATTTTCGCTCTATTTTTGCCTTTCCGAGCCATAGAGCCGCAAAAGGCGACCGTAGAGTGACATTGCGGCAAAGCTGTGGTAAACTTGGAGCGTGGAAAAAAACACGCGTCAGGCGGGAACAGGAGAGTGACATTGTCATGAAGAACATACGCTTTGAAGATAAGGCCGCGGATTTGAATGTAAAATCTGTCGGAGTCATAATCAGAACGGAGAAAGGCTGGGATATCGGCTTTCTGGAAACGCGGGAGGGGGAAAGCGTTTTTGACGCCGCAGGGAGATATATCATCGAATGTGCCGGCGTCGAAGAGTTTGCCCTTGAGGAGGTCTGCCGCTTTTCCGAAAAGAAAGACGGGGGGCGCTGCGGGGAGGGCGTGCTCATCTGCGCCGAAGTCCTGAAAGAGACTTATCCGCGCGTTTCAAGAGAAGAGATCCTGATGCGGGCAAGAAATATGGTCTGCGCGGAATAGCTTTTCGCAAAAAAAATACAGCTTCGCCGGGGAAGAGTTGTCTTCTCCGGCTTTTTGTGCAGTTCACTGCGGAAAAAAACGGCGAATAATTGACAATATCCGGTGATTATGTTATATTATTAAGCGATAAAAGGATGAGAAGGACTGAATGAATATGAAGACCGATGAATTTGTCAAAAGGCTCACGGACAGTTACGGAAACTGGTTTGTCGGAGAGGAAGGCTGTGCCAGGGGCACAGGGCGTATGACATCGGAGCTTTGGCCCTATGATTCGATGTTTTCGCCGATACAGATAAACTCCGTTAAGGTTAAAAACCGCATCGTTATGGCGCCGATGGGAAATATCGACATGTGCGAGGAAACCGGACGGCCCAACGCAAAGATGCTTCAGTACTTTTTTGCCCGCGCGAAGGGCGGCGCCGGACTGCTCACCACAGGTCTTGTTCCGGTCAGCCACGGCATCGACAATTCAATTACCGAGCTGGGAAAGCTCAGCTATTTTCCGCGCATTGACCGCAGCCGCACCGTTCAGGCGGGCTGGCGCGACCTTGCCCAGGGCGTTCACGCATTCGGAACGCGGATTTTCGTCCAGCTTACAGCCGGACTCGGCAGAGTCGGAAATCCGCAGTGCCTTGTGAACCAGCTGAAGTTTCCGAACTCCGCGTCACTGAATCCGAATTTCTATATTCCGCAGATTCCCTGCCTGCCCCTTTCGGATATGAAGCTCAAAAAGATAATCAGGAACATCGGCCAGGCCGCCGCGGACGCGAAAGCCTGCGGACTGGACGGCGTGTACCTTCACGGGCATGAGGGATATCTCATTGAACAGCTTACAAATCCCGCTTTCAACCGCCGTTCGGTCGGAAGATATTCAAACTGGCAGGCCTTCGGTCTTGACATGGTAAAAGAGATCCGCCGGCGCGTCGGAGACAGGTATCCGATCATGTACCGCATCGATCTGTCCCTTGCGCTCAACGAGACATACGGGGAGACGATGGACGTCGCCGCCCTCAAAAAATTCAAAAACGGACGCACGAC
>JAEDMJ010000058.1 GCA_016303065.1 Clostridiales bacterium | reverse complement strand
TCCTTTGCGGCCTCATAGGCCTTCTGAATATTGCTCATGGTAAATTATTCTCCTTTATCAATAATGTCAAGAAAACGTCCGTAGGCGTCCTCCCAGCCGTCCCTGTTGTCGGGGGAATACTCCTTAACGTCACAGGAATCCGAAACGAGCTGTCTTGCCTGCCAGATATTTTCTATTTCACCGATTGCAATGAGCTGGGCGCAGGTGTTGCCCACGGCCGTGGCCTCCACCGGACCTGCCATAACAGGACGCGCCGAGGCCTTCGCCGTAAACTTCATAAGAAGCTTGTCCTTGCATCCGCCGCCCACGACGCGGATGGTGTCTATGGGCTTGTCAAGGATCTTTTCAAGCTGCTCCGTGGCATAGCGGTACTTCATGGCCAGGCTTTCAAGAACGCATCTCAGTATCTCTCCGCGCTTTTCCGGAACGGTCTGTCCGGTGACGCGGCAGTAATTCCGGACTTTTTCGATCATGTGACCCTTTTCGAAGAAGTCCCCGGCGTCCGGATCGATGAACGCGGCAAGGGGCCTGGCGGCTTCGATCTCGGCGTCCAGGGTTGCATAGTCGATTTTGCCGAACTCATGTTCAAGCTCGCGCTTGATCTCCTGGTAGATCCAAAGCCCCATTATGTTTTTCAGAAAGCGGATCGTCCGTCCGAACCCTGCCTCGTTGGTGTATTCGACGGCGAAGGCCCTGTCCGTGGTGTTCGGCTCGGACAGTTCAACGCCGAGAAGGCTCCACGTGCCGCAGGAAATATAGGCGCAGCTTTCGCCGGGCTTCATCGGAACGGCAATGACCGCGCTCCCCGTGTCGTGTCCGCAGACGGAAACGACGGGTATCGACATTCTCGTCTCGTCGAGAATCTGGGCGCTGGTGTTTCCGATGACGCGTCCCGGGTCCGTTATCGGAACAAGCATATCCGTCGGAATGCCGAGGCGGTCGAATATCTCCCTGTCCCAGCTGCGGGTGCGGACATCCATGAGCTGAGTCGTGGAGGCCATGGAAAGCTCCGCCGTTTTCACTCCGGTCAGCATATAGTTCAGCATATCCGGCATGAGAAGCATCGTTTTTGCGCGTTCGAGAAGCTTTGGATAGCGGTGCCTGATCGCTTCAAGCTGGAAGATCGTGTTGAATTTCATGAACTGAATTCCGGTGCGATCGTAAAGCTCTGCCTTCGGTATGACCGAATATACCCTTTCCATCGCTCCGTCAGTTAAGCTGTCGCGGTAATAAAACGGGTTTGAAAGGGGCTTGTCATACTCGTCCAAAAGGGCAAAATCCACGCCCCAGGTGTCAACGCCCATGGAAGCGACGTCCTTCACGCCTTCACGGTAGAGGTTTCCAATCCCCGTCTTTATCTCTCCGAAAAGACGGAGGATGTCCCAGTAATAGTGGCCGAATGCCTGGACGGGGTCGTTTACAAAGCGGTGGATCTCGCGAAAATCGAGCCTGCTTCCGTCAAAGTCGGCAAGAATGCCCCTTCCGCTGGAAGCGCCGAAGTCAAATGTGAGCAGTTTCTTTCCCATAAGCAGATTTCCTTTCAGTTGACCGCCATCGCCGCAAACGCAGCGGCGCGGCCGGCCGTCTTCGGGTATTCTTTTTCGGCTTTTTCTGAAGAGAATGAAAAAGCCGGATCGGCAAATGCCGCATTTTCGGAACCGATAAGCGCATAAGCCGCAACTCTCAGGTTCTCAAATTCCGGGGCTCTCGCCGCAGTGCAGACAAAGCTTTGTCTCGGAGAATTGATGTCCTCGCCGCTGATCTGGAAGAAATTGTTCTCCTCGCACATTCTGCGGACGCGGCTGAGCTGTTCTGCGGTGTTGCGGGACGGCATATATGTGACGGCGCCGTAGCCCGCCCGTTTCAGCTCTGCAAAAAGCTCGGAAAGATACCCGTCTTCAAAGGTCTGAGCCTTTTTGTCCCCGGTGACCGAGCTCACAATATCTCCGAGATATGCGTAAGCGGGAATGGCGCCGATGCGCCGTCCGAGCGCAACTGCAGAGGCCGCGTCGGGACATTCGGTCTTTCCCGCGTTTACATAGAATTTTGAAACAAGACCGGATTTCAGAACTCCGAGAACGTCATACTCGTATCCCGGATTTTCCGTGTCGGAAAGCCAGGACAGATTCTTTGCCCCGATCTCAAGCCCGAGCTTTTCCGTGAGAACGGAAATAAGTCCGGCTCCCCTTCCGTACTTTTGCATAAGAGCGAGACTGAGCGCAAAAAGAATGTGGCGTTCGGTGACGCTTCCGCCCTCATGCGCCTTTGAAAGGGGCAGAACGTCTTTTTTGTAGTCAAGGCTGACTCCGGCACGCTCCGTGACCGCGTTGAGCCGTTCCACCATTGCAAGGTTCCTCTCCCCCCTTGCGGCCGAAACCGGCGCGAGATACTCTCTCAGTGCGTTTCTTCCGCATTCGGGAACGGCGTGAAGCGTCATGTAGGCCACGCCCTTCTGGTCAGGGTTGTTGATCCTTCGGCCGGAAAAATCCTCTCCGCCGAAGGTCACGCGGATCTCCGCGCCCGAAGTCGCCCTGATTCCGGCGATTTTCGCCGCGGCCCGGAATTCTGCCGCGCCTGAGATGCTGTCGTGATCCATGATGCCCGCCGTCGCAAGTCCGGCCCGCTTTGCAAGCCACACGGCCTTCGCCGGTGAATACGGAGAAAAGGAGTACCATGTGTGGATATGGTTGTTCACGTCCCCGGCGGCCGGAACGGCCTCTATCTCTCCGCGCTTTTCCATCGACACAAGCTCCGTCAGAGCTTCAAGTCTTTCCGACAGCTTCTCGCCGTTCAGAGCTTTCGTCAATTCCTGTATCTTATCCATAATCAACTGAGCATTTCCTGACCGCCGGTCACAGGCAGTGCCTGGCCGGTCTCATATTCCTGTTCAATGACGTAAAAGAGCGCCCGCGCCACGTCCTTTACCTCGCAGCCCCGGCCCATCGGCACCTTCGACTCGTAAAAGCGGCGGACGTCCCCGACGGTCTTCGCGCCGGGAACCTTTCCGGCACGGAGATACTGAACAAAAAGACCTCTTTCCGGATCGGTCCAGAGCGGCCCGTCAAGGAAATTTCCGGGACAGATGGCGTTCACTTTCACACGGTAAGGCGCAAGCTCCATTGCAAAGCTCTGGACAAGGCCGATGCCTCCGAACTTGCTCCCGGCATAGGCAAAATTCTTGTTTGAGCCCTTAAGTCCGGATTTTGAGTTTATCTGAATGATGTCGCAGCAGGTTCCGGGGTTGAATCTTGTCTGGAGCTTCATAAGGCGCGAGCTGTACTTGGCACAGAGGAAGAAAGCGGAATAGTTTATCTTTGTGACAAGCTCAAAGGCATCGTACTTCATCTCTTCAAGCGAGCCTGAACGGACGATTCCCGCGTTGGACACAAAAACGTCGAGTCTTCCGAACTTCAGAACAGTCTCTTCGCAGAGCGCTTCGACGCTTGCCTCGTCCGTAACATTGCAGCCGACAGCGAAAGCCGCATCCGCGCCGTATTTTTCACGTAACTCTCCGGCAAACGCCTTTGCGCCCTCAAGGTTTATGTCCGCAATGACGGCGGTTCCGCCTTCGCGGCAGACTGCATCTGCAAGTCCGGCGCCAAAGCCCTGGGCCGCGCCGGTGATGACGACGGCCCTTCCCTCAAGTCTTCTCTGCTCCGCTTTTCCGGCGGAAACATTCTTTCGGTAGCTTTCAACTTCCCAGCCGCGGATAAAATCGATCATTTCCGGAGCCATGAACCTTGCCCCGCCGAAATTCTGCGCCGCGAAGAAAACCTTCATTGCGTCAAGGAAAAGCGCCTTCGCGGTTTCGGCGTCCTTGTGGGTCTTTCCGCAGGCATATGCGCCGAGACCCTTTACACAGACGATCTTCGGCAAAACACCGTATTTCTCCCGGAAGCCGTCAACGGCCCGGATCACCTCGGAAAACTGCTCTTCGATGTCGTCCCGCCTTTCGGCAGCGGCAAAGGCATGACCGCAGTAGACAATGTGATCCGGCGTGAACGCGCAGAGAGCGTCCTCCGACCCTTCAACAAATCCGTCAAGGCTCCCGGGCGAGAAGAAGACGCTTGAACCGTTCTCCGCGGCCTTCGCCGTCACAAGGCAGGCGATTCTCGCTGCGGCGTCGCGGTCATATTCCGTCTCTTCAAGGTCGGCTTTCACGGTGCAGAGCCCGCCGATCTTTTCAAGAAATTCGCCGATCAGCGCCCTGACGCATTTTTCACAGTCCCCCGCGAAGAAAACTCCGTGGTTCTGCATCACAAGAAGGTCGAGATCCCTTCCTGTCCTTGCTTTATAATCGGTCATTGCCCGGTAAGCCGCCATGGCGAGAGTGTAGCCCGGCTTTATCTCGTCCATCCAGACGGCTCTTCCCGGGAAAAGCGACTCGAGCGCATCCCGCCCCTTCCGGCCGCAGGTAAGTCCGTTTACCTCCGCGGGGTGGAGATGGATGACGTATTTCTGGCTGAAAAGCGCGTGGAGCAAAGCTTCAACGCTGGGCCTTCCGGTCATCCCCGGAAGGCGCGCGGCCATCATATCCGCAAGCACTTCGGCCTCGGACGCTTTCTCGTTGTCGGAATACTTTTTTTCCGTGATCCTGCGGAGAGCGTCAAGCTCCATTCCCACAAAGCCCTCTTCGGTAATGTTCCCGAGACGGAATCCGCTCGCCTTGACGAACATCTTTCCGTTTTCCTTGACAGAGGTGTTTCCCCCTCCGGCAAGGACAAGGTCGGGATTTGAACCGTATTCTCTCGAAAGGGCGATCAGAGTTTCAAGGTCCGTCATGCCATCACCTCAAGAAGATACTTTTCCGCCTCGGCGTTCCAGAGGCCGTTGTGTGCGCGGCACAGTCTGTCAAGCTCGGCAAACATCGGATCGGTCTTTCCCTTTTCCGCAAAGTCTGCAATTGCGGTAAGCGGCAGGGAGATATGGGTGTATATGAGTTTCTTTCCCCCGGGGATCTTCGGCAGAGAAAGCGTCGTCCCTCCCGCCGCGTCAAGTCCGCCGATGTGCGTGACCATTGTCGCGGGATTGATGCGTCCCTGTTCCATAAGGGAGAGAGCCTCTCTCATGTCGTCGGTGTTGCCGCCGCTCGTTCCCACAAGGTGCGCCGATGCATAGTGTACATTGTAGAAATTGAACATCGCCGAAAATGCCTTGTCGGTCGGGCCGGCAAAGAAGTTGAGACAGCCGTCCTTTCCGAGAAGCTCTCCGCCCATTTCGACAACAGCGCGCACCGGAGCAAAACAGAACACGTCGTCAAATCCCAGGCCGTCCGTGAAGGCCATAAGCGTCCCGGCGGCGTCCGGAAGGTCTTTTGTGTTGACGTATTCAAGCTTAACGCCGTTGGCCGCGGCGTCCTCCCTGGTGAAGATGCTTTCTACGCGGGCAAGCCTCTCGCCGTCAATGTCGGTGACGACGAGAAGAGAAGGTCTTCTGTCACTGTGCAGGGCGTAATCGATTGCACCCATGCCCATCGGGCCGCAGCCGGCAAGTATCGCGGTGCGGCCTCCTTCGACGATGCCCATGGAGTGCACATAGCTTCCCTGAACGGTGTGGTAGCTGGCGTGGAACGCACCGACCACACAGGAAACCGGCTCCGCAAGGGATCCGCTGAAGAACGCCTCGCCGGAATACGGCAGAAGGCAGTCCCTCTCCATGACTTCGCTCGGAATTATGACATAAGTCGCGTCCCCGCCGATATAGCGGTAGGAATAGCCCGGCGCGTCAAGACTGCCTTTGTAGTTCAGCGCGGGCTGGATCGCGAAACGCTGACCCGGGGCGTACCTGTCCTGCCATTTTGAACCCACTTCGACAAGCTCTCCGCAGAATTCATGTCCCAGTATCGTCGGGTTTTCGGCAATATCGTTTGGAACCCGCTTGTGATCGGCTCCCTGGGCCGCGGCCTTGTAGGAAGACATGCACAGTGAGTCCGAAACAATCTTTGCAAGGATCTCGTCGTCTTTAATAACCGGCAGCTCAAAGGTTTCAAGCCGCAGATCGTTTTTTCCGTATATTCTCAGTGCCTTTGTCTGCATCGCTGTAAACTCCGTTTTTTGTCAGATGCCGAGCTTTTCGCGGCGGATTTTTTCAAGCGTCGTGAAATTGAACTCGCTGGTGTATCCCGGGAGCGGGAGGATCTTTTCATTTATCGCGTCAAGTATCCATCCGGCCTGCGGGTAATAATAGCTTTCAAGCTCGGGGCACGGGGAAATCTCATTGGGGGCTCCGACAACGATGGGAGGCGCATCAAGATAATCGAAGGCAAACTCCGTAATGTTGCGGGCCATATCGTTGAGGTGGGACCCTCTTTCGCACGCATCGGAAACAAGGACGATCCGTCCGGTCTTTTTGACCGACTCGACGACCGGCTCGTAGTTAAAGGGGACGAGGGATCTGGCGTCGATGATCTCGGCTTCAAGCCCGAACTTCTCCTTGAGCATATCCGCCGCCTTCACCGCGGAGTACAGCGCTGCGCCGACAGTCAGAATCGTGATGTCCTTTCCGCTGCGCTTGATGTCCGGCTCTCCGAAAGGAATCTCATAGCTTTCGGCAGGCACTTCTTTCCGGAAGATCTCGCCCTTGTCGTAAAGCTTCTGGCTCTCGAAGAAGACGACGGGGTCGGTGCCGTTGAGCGCTGCGGTCATAAGACCCTTTGCGTCGTAAGGCGTGACGGGGAAGCAGACCTTCAGACCCGGGATGTGGGTGGTAAGGCTGGTCCAGTCCTGGGCGTGCTGTGCTCCGTACTTTGAACCGCAGGAAACGCGGAGAACGACCGGCATTTTGAGTATCCCGGCGCTCATTGCCTGCCACTTTGCAAGCTGGTTGAAAACCTCATCGCCACAGCGGCCCAGGAAGTCGCAGTACATAAGCTCGGGAACGGCTCTGCCCCCGCAGAGACCGTATCCGACGGCGGCGGCAACAATGGTGCCCTCGGAAATCGGTGAGTTGAAGAAGCGGTGATAGGGCAGGCTCTCGGTCATCTCCTTGTAGACGCCGAAGGCTCCGCCCCAGTCGCGGACGTCCTCGCCGAAGGCGATAAGTGTGGGATCCTCGCAGAACTTGGAGAATATTGCCTCAAAGAGCGCGTCGCGTATGGAGACCGTTTTGAGCTCGCCAAGGGGCTTTCCGTCCTCTCCGATACCGCAGCGGCTCTTTTTGGCGATCTTTTTGACTCTCGGATTTTCTTCATAGGAAGTGAGGGTTTCGGGAGTTCCTTCGGCCATTTTTTCAATGTGTCCGTTGGAGAAAATCTTTTCACGGATGGCGTCTGGATTTTTCCGCATATCGATTCTGGGAGAAACGCTCTCGTCGATGGCAAGCTTCATAATGGAAGTGATGCGCTCTCTGATGCTCTCTTCAATCGTTCCGGTCTGGTCCTCGTCGGCGACGTCGTTTTCCACCAGCTTTGCGCGGAAATCCGCGATGGAATCCTGCGCGCGCCATGCCTCGATCTCTTCGGCGGTGCGGTAGCTTGAAGAGTCGGTTGCGGAGTGACCGGCGTATCTGTATGTGAGCGTGTCGAGAAGAACCGGACCCTCGCCGCTCTCGGCAATGGCCCTCTTTCGGGCAAAGGCGTCGATCACGGCCAGCGGGTTGTAGCCGTCGATGCGCTCCGCATGGAGCTGGGTCGGGGAAATACCCGCGCCGACACGGGCCAGCATATCGTATGCCATGGTCTCGCCGCGGGTCTGACCGCCCATGCCGTACTGGTTGTTGAAGAAGTTGAAGATGATCGGAAGCCCGCCCCTGTGCTCCTCGTCCCAGAGGACTCTGAACTGATCCTGGGCGGCAAAGTTGAGCGCCTCCCAGACCGGGCCGCAGCCCAGGGAGCCGTCACCGATATTGCACACAACAATGCCGGGCTTTTTGTTGACTCTTTTGTAAAGTCCCGCGCCGACGCTGACTCCGGCGGAACCGCCGACGATGGCGTTGTTGGGATATATTCCGAAGGGTGTGAAGAAGACGTGCATCGAGTTTCCGAGCCCCATGGTAAAGCCGTTCTCACGTCCGAAAAGCTCTGCCATAAAGCCGTAAAGCAGGAAGTCCACAGCCAGATCCTTGACGCTTCCGCTGTGATTGTTTGCTTCGACAACCGAGAGGATCTTTCCTCCGGCGAAGTCCTTCATTATGGAATAGAGCTCGTCCTCGGGAAGCTGCTTGATCGCCGCAAAGCCCTTGGCAAGCACCTCGCCGTGGCTGCGGTGGCTTCCGAAAATATAGTCGTCCATGGTGAGGCCGTAGGCCATGCCCACCGCGCCGGCTTCCTGACCGGTGTAAAGATGGGCCGGGCCGGTGTAGACATAGTCCACGCCGTTGTACTTTTTGGTGGTGCGGACGGAATACAGCATTGTCTCAAACTCTCGGATATACTGCATATCGCGGTAAATACCGATGAGGTCGCTGTCGGAGAAGTTCTCTCTTTCCTCTTCAAAGCTCTTGTTGTAGGCGTTTACGGGGATATCCGTGAACGTGATCGCTCCGGGCTTTCTTATCTCTGCAGGATCAACGAACAGACTCTTTGGCATATCAATAATTCCTTTCTAATATATATGCATTCCTTATATGTATTCCTTTTCCGCAATCGAAAAAAATCACAGTTTCATACAGGTTTTCCGCTTCTGACCTTTTTTCAGAAAACGCTCTCGCGAATAATCTCCGCAACCGTCGGATGCGGGAAAATGACTCTCTGAACGTCGGCGGCCCGGAACTCCCGCCCGATCATCGCCGCGGCGGCCGTTATGATCTCCCCCGCGGGGTTTGCAAGCATCGAAACGCCCAGAAGCCTGTTTCCCTCCCGCGAAAGAACGACCTTGCAGATTCCCTTTCCGCCCTCGTTCTCGGCAAGATACCTTCCCGAATAGCTCATGGGCAGTTTTTTGACCACAATGTCAAGCCCCTTTGCCCGGGCAGTCTCTTCGGTCTCTCCGACGGAAGCGGCTTCCGGATCGGTGTAAATGACTGCGGGAACGGCCGAATAGTCCATTCTGTCGCGTATTCCGGCCATCGTGTTGACCGCAACCTCCGCTTCTCGGTACGCCGTGTGGGCAAGCATCGACCTGCCGTTCACGTCGCCCGCGGCAAAAACGCCGGGGACGTTCGTTTTGAGCTGTTCGTCGGTGACGATTGCCCCTCGCTCCGTTAATACTCCGATGTTTTCAAGTCCGAAGCCCTTTGTAACGGCGCGTCTGCCGATGGAGACAAGCACCTTTGAAGCTTCGATGCGGAGCTTTTCTCCGTTCTGTTCAAACACAACGGCGGAGTCCTTCACCGAAACGACCTTCGCCCCGAGGCGGAAATCGACTCCCCGGGCCGCGTAGACGTCTTTCAAAATGCCGGAAATATCTCTGTCGGTCTGTCCGGCAATGCGGTCCATCATCTCGACAACGGTAACTTTTGTGCCGACGGAATTGAAATACGAGGCCATTTCAAGCCCGATAACTCCTCCGCCGATTATGCAGAGGCTCTCCGGAAGCTCCGTAAGGGAGAGAATCTCGCGGTTAGTAAGCGCAAATCCCGACTCGACCGACTCGCGCAGACCGTCAATCGGCGGAACGAGCGCTTCGGAGCCGGTGCAGATCAAAAGCTTTGAGGCGCTGTACTTTTGCTCGCCCACTGCGACCTCAAAGCCGCCCTCAATGCGTCCGAGGATATTCGCCTCCCCGTAGACAACCTCTGCCTTGTGGGCCTTCAGGGACGCGGCGATGCCGGAGGTAAGCGTGCGGACGGTTTTGTCTTTTCTTGCGACGACGGCCGCATGGTCGATGCGGGCGCCTTCGGTGAAGACGCCGTACTTTTCGCTGTTTTTCGCGTGGGAATAGAGCTTTGCGGAGTAGAGAAGCGTTTTTGACGGTATGCACCCTTCATTGAGGCACACGCCGCCC
>JAEDMJ010000057.1 GCA_016303065.1 Clostridiales bacterium | reverse complement strand
TTCATAACCGCTCCGCAAACCGGCCAGTCCGGAACTCTCGTTCTCGGAACCTGCGCGGACTATCCTCCCTATGCCTATGAGGCGTCCGACGGAAGCGTTGCCGGAATTTCAATCGAGCTGGCCAAGCGCTTTGCCGCAAAACGGGATCTTACGCTCGAGATCAAAGTTTACGACAGCAATTCCGAGCTTACCAGGGCTCTGAAAAACGGTGATATAGACCTCTATTTCGCCCAGCTCCCCGTTTCCGCAGCCGGAAATATCAAATACTCTTCGGTCTGCTATTCCTTCGAGCTCCGCGTTCTCATCCCCGGCAGAAGCTGACCGCCCCCCCCCAAAAAAGACACGCAAAAGCCCCGTACAGGAAAAACGCATCTTCCGAAATGACCCCCGCCTGCCCCACGGCAATATGCCGTCATTTGGCAGGCGGGGCGTTTAATTATGCAGTGAAAAAAGCGTCCGGACGGCGCAAAAAAAACGTACGCGTTCCGTCAAATTCCGTGCCGGGGCAAAAATTCAAAGGGGCCGGTCGCCTGTGAAAAAAACAGGCGCCCGGCCCCTCTGAGTTTCAAAAACGGTGTAAACCCGATATAACTGTCCGGATTTTCCGGCGTTTTGTTCTGCGGTTTGAAATCGTCAAAGGACTTTTGAGAGAAAATCGCGAAGGCGCGGGTTCTGCGGATTTCCGAAAAAGTCGTCCGGCTTTCCGCTCTCCGTAATCTGACCGTCGTCCATAAAGAGAATCCGCGAACCGACCTCCCGGGCAAATCCCATCTCATGGGTCACGACAACCATCGTCATACCGTCTTCTGCAAGCTTTTTCATGAGCGAAAGGACTTCCCCGACCATTTCGGGGTCAAGAGCGCTTGTCGGCTCGTCAAAAAGCATGACATCCGGCTCCATGCAGAGAGAACGTATTATGGCGATGCGCTGCTTCTGACCGCCGGAAAGGCGGCTGGGATACTCGTCGCGCTTGTCGTAAAGCCCGATGCGGTTCAGAAGCTCCGTCGCTTTTTCTTCGGCCTCGGCTTTTGTTTTTATCTTAAGCTGGGTCGGAGCAAGCGTGAGATTCTGCATAACGGTCAGGTTGTTGAAAAGATTGAAATGCTGGAAAACCATGCCCATCTTGCGTCTTGCAAGCTCGATGGGAACCCGGGACGAATTT
Source organism: Clostridiales bacterium (assembly GCA_016303065.1). Taxonomy (GTDB): domain Bacteria; phylum Bacillota; class Clostridia; order Oscillospirales; family QAMX01; genus SIG499. The sequence goes on along the minus strand of JAEDMJ010000057.1, from coordinate 8,810 downwards.
TCGATCGAGCGAAGCTTCTCCCTGAACTTTGCACCCTCGTTCTTTTTGAGAAGATCTTCGGCTTTTATCATTCTGATCGCCGCCTCGTCAAGCTCCGTTTCGGAAAGAGACGGATTTTCTTCGGAAAGCATTTTTCTGACGTTTCCGTAAGTGGCGGAAGTGCGGATGAGGTCAAAGTGGAGGTACGGATCCGCGTCCGTCAGAAGCTGCCCCTCAAGCCACACCTCTCCGTAAGTCGGCGTTTCAAGAAGGTTCATGCAGCGCAGCAAAGTTGACTTTCCGCTTCCGCTCGGACCGATCACAACGACATTCTCGCCTTTGCGGATCTCGCAGGAAACGCCTTTCAAAACCATGTTGTCGCCGAAGCGCTTGTATACTCCGCTAACGCTTATCACTTGCTCTCAACCTCTTTTCTATTTTCTTTATCGCGAAAGTAAGTGTATAGACTATTGCCAGGTAAAACAGCGCCGCGACAAACATGGGCGCAAAATACGTCGCAAGGTTGTTGCCTCCGCCGATAACCTGAGCCGCCATGTTCAGATCCTTCATTCCGATCATGCTTACGATGGAGGTCTCTTTGATAAGGGCGATAAGCTCGTTGCCGATGGCGGGAATAACATTCTTGATGGCCTGAGGAATAACGATCTTCATCATGGTCGTCTTTCGCGGAAGACCGAGGGAAAGCCCCGCCTCAGTCTGGCCGATGTCGACGGAGAGAATGCCCGCGCGGATGTTCTCGGCAACATACGCGCCGGAGTTGATGCCGAAGGCGATGATCGCCGTTACGATCTGGGGAAAACCGCGTATTGCAAACACGACGAACGCCATGATAAAAAGCTGGAGCGCCATGGGTGTTCCGCGGATTATCGTGACGTAGACCTTGCAGATCGCCTTCGGAATATGGATAAGGCGGCTTTTGGACTGTGAAAGCGTCGTTATTGCGACGATCGTGCCGAGCAAAAGACCCAAAACTGCCGCGCCGACAGAAATGATCAGCGTCATCTTCAGGCCGTTGAGCATCTCGAAAAGATATTTCTGGTTGGTAAATATCTCGACTATGTTGTTAAAAAATCTCGTCATCTTATCTTCTCTTTATCTGCCGAAACGGGGACCGCATTGAAGACGCGGTCCCCGTCCGGTTTATTCAGTCCTTAAACAATCAACTTACAGGGAATTACTCGATGCCGTAGTGCTGCTTGACCATCTTGGTGACCTGGCTCTCGCCGTTGGCGTCTTCAACGAGAAGCTCGTCGAGGACTTCGTTGATGGCGTTGAGCAGCTCGTCGTTGCCCTTTGTAACGGCAATGGCATACTGCTCTTCGGTGGGATAGTTGTCCTCGTCGCCGCCGTCGTAGTAAAGCGCGGCGCAGGTCATACCGTCATTCTTGCTGACGATGTAGGAGGACGGGAGATAGTCGAGAACGACGACGTCGAGCTGGCTGGCCTTCATAGCGTCGACGGCAAGCTGGCCGTTGGAGAAGCGGACAACCTCGGCTCCGGTTCCGTAAAGGGCGCCGTTCCATCCGTAATCGGGATCGCTCTCGCTGGCGGCAATCTCGTCAGAAACATAGAAGTCGCCGGTCGTGTCCTGCTGGACGCCGATCTTCTTGCCGGCAAGCTGCTCCCAGAGGTAGTACTCCACATCGCCGTCGGTTCCCGCGACCTCAAGAGCGCCCTCGGCGCAGATGACGTACTGAACGCTGGTGAAGTAGGGCTTTGAGAAGTTGACCTTTTCAAGGCGCTGCTCGGTAATGGTGATGCCCGCCGCGCCGCAGTCGCAAAGGCTGCCGTCGGCCACGTTGTCGATAATGGTCTTGAACTCAACGTTGTTGAAAACGACTTCCTTGCCGAGCTTTTCGCCGACAAGGTTCATGATGTCAACGTCGACGCCGACGATATTGTCGCCGTCATAGTATTCAAACGGCGCAAAGAAAGCGTTTGTCTGAACAATGATCTGATCGCTGCTTCCGCATCCCGCAAAGGAAAAAACACAGAAAAGCGTAAGAACGACCATGAAAAGAGCTGTGAACTTTTTCATTTTTTCTGTCTCCTAAACATTATGTAATATTGCCTGTATATTTTAGCATTCCCAGGACTGCATTGCAACCGCTAAATTGAATATTTGTGCAGGGGCATTGCAAGGCTATTTGAGTAAAAAGTGACAAATTTTCAAGCTGCATAATCAAATCTGTCTTCCGGCGTCCAAAACAGAATCATGCATCGATATTCGCAACGTAACTCACGGCTCCCGGAAGCACCCTGATTTCCGCCCGGGCCGGCGCTCCGCCGTAGTCCCCGTCAAGAGTCCAGGGCGTGTCGCCGAAGGCCTCGACGGTGACGTTGTCGCTTTTGAGCGAATATACACCGTATTCTTCCTTCAGCTCCCGCTGCATAAAAGCTTTCAGAACGAGCTGAAGCTCCTGGACGTTCCGGGGCATTTTCACAAACACCGCTTCAAAAAGTCCGTCGGAAAGCTCCACCGAAAGCCCGCCGAGACCCTTGAACCCGCCGATGGATTTTGAATTCGATATCATTCCGAAGAGAAACTCGTCTTCGTAAACTCTCCCGCCGCAGCTCACGCGCATATGCTGGGGTTTCACCTCGAGAATGCTCTCCGCCCCGTTCAGAAGATAGGCCGCGCGGCCGATGACGCCCTTTATGCTCTGGGGTGTGATATATGAAACCTCGGAAAAAAGGCCGAAAGCCGCCGTATACGTAAAACACTTTCCGTTAAACTGCCCCGCGTCGCACAGAACCGGTTCGCCCAGCGCGGCGAACTCCGCCGCCTTGCGGATATTCGACGAAAGCCCCAGAGTGTCGGCGAAATCGTTTGTGGTTCCGCAGGGAATGTATCCGATCGGAACTTTTTGTCCCGAAGCGACTACTCCGTTGACGACCTCGCTCAGAGTTCCGTCTCCGCCGGAACAGATGATGCGGTCGTATCCCGCACAGTCTCCGGCAAAGGCTTCGGCGTCGTTTCCCGAAAGAGTGACCCTCAGCGTTATGTCATACCCCGCCTGCTGAAAAACCTCCGAAACCTTTAAAAGATGCATTTTGATCGCGGATTTTCCGGCAACGGGATTTACTATGAACAGCAGCTTTTTCCGTTCGGACATTTTATAAATCCTTTCTGTCAACATTTTACAAATATTATACTCCGCAAACACTGTCATTTCAAGCAGAAAAAATCCGGTTGAATTGCATATGCATTTATGTTATAATGAAGCCGCGGGGCTCCGGCTCCTTACACACTATATAATACAAGGAATGTTGCATTTCATGGAATTTTTGAAAAAAATCGTAAACGCAATGTCCGACGGTTTATCATGGCTCGGACGCCGCAAAGCCTGGCTTCTGGTCCTCGTCCCCGTGATTGCCGCCATCGTGCTCGTGATCGTTCTCGTCTCAGGGCGCGGAAACGGCGATATCCAGCCCAAGGACGACACTTCGGCGCAGTCTTCGGACACAACCGCCGTATCCACGCTCACCCCCAACAGCGGCGAAAATCTTTCCGGCACCCTTTCGGACTCTTCGGCCCCGACTTCCGACACCGGCGAAACGACACCCCCTCCGGAGCCCGACCTTCCCCTCGAGCTTGAGCGCAAAGACGTTCTCAGCATCAGCGAAACGACGGAGGACGGCATTCTTCTCGTAAACGGGGAGATCGAAGTTCCCGTTTTTTCCAACAGCACCGGCAGCGCGGTTATAAGCGCGGTCAACGCCAACGTCGCCGCCCACTGCGAAGAAATGCGCGACGCCGCCGTCAAAAAGCTCCGCACCTTCGCCCAGGGCGAGCTCTCCGGAGAATCCCCCCAGCTTCCCTTCTCCTACAACGCAAAAGCAGAGATAACGCTCAGCTCCGACACGGCCGTATCCGTGCTTTTCAGCATAAGCGTCTTTTCCGGCGGAGACAAAAGCGCCGTTTACCGCTCTGCGGTTACCTGTTCGCTCAGCGACGGAAGCGTTTTCACCCTTGACAGCTTCTTCGGAAGCTCCGTTTCGGACGCCTCCGAATATATCGGCGAACGCATCGCTTCGGAGATCGCGGCGGACAGCGGCGACTTCTACCCCGATTACGAAGGTCTCGTCGAATTCTACGGGCTCGAGAACCGCTGGTATCTCTCCGACTCCGGTTTCACGGTTTTCTACATCCCCTATGAGATCGCAGGCTATGCAAAAGGCATTCTCACGTATACGATACCCTACGGCGACCTCAACGGGTACCTGACTTTCAACCCTGCATATACGGCGTCTGCACAATGAAGAAAAACGACATAATAACGCTCGAAATAACCGCGCTTTCAAACGAAGGCGACGGAATCGGGCGTCACGGCGGAATGGCTGTTTTCGTTCCCGGAACAGCGGCCGGAGATATCTGTGAGATCATCGTAATCAAAGTGCTTTCCAACCGGGCAATCGGAAAGCTCAAAAGGCTCCTGACACCCTCGCCGGACAGAACGGAAAACCTCTGTCCGGCTTTTCCCGCCTGCGGCGGATGCCAGTTCCGGCATTTGGACTACCGCGCCGAACTCAACTCAAAGCTCGCCTCCGTGCGCGACGCCGTGGCGCGGATAGGCGGAATAACTCCCCCGCCGGATCTTTGCATCCTCGGGGCTGACAAAATCTCGGAGTACCGGAACAAGGCGCTCTACCCCCTTGTTCCGTCCCCTTCCGGCGCGGAATACGGTTTTTACCGTTCCGGCACCCACAGCGTCGTCCCCTGCATTCGCGGCGGAGCGCACATTCCCTGTTCGATACAGCCCGCGGAGTTTGAAACGGCGGTCTCCGCCGTCGTCGGCTGGATGAACGAAAACGGCATTCCCGCCTACCGCGAAGCCGACGGCAGCGGAGCCGTCCGCGCCGTTTATCTCCGCCGGGCGGAGACAAGCGGCGAGCTCATGGTGTGCCTTGTCTCCGCAAAAAAGCATCTTCCCGCCGCCGAAAGCCTCGTCTCCGCGCTTCTGCGGGCCGGCATCGGTTTTTCAACTCTTGTGCTCAACCACAACCCTGACCGCACAAACGCAGTTCTCGGAAAAAACTCCGCCGTGCTTTACGGCCCCGGAACCGTCAACGACAAGCTCTGCGGGATAAAGCTCTGCATCTCTCCACTGTCCTTTTACCAGGTCAACCGGGCCCAGTGTGAAAAACTCTATTCGGCTGCGATCGACTTTGCACAGGAGGCCGTGCCTCTGAAGGACGCAAAACTGCTGGACCTCTACTGCGGAGTCGGAAGCATTGCTCTGGCGTTTGCGGGACGCTGCCGCCGGGTTTTCGGAATCGAAATCGTTCCCGACGCGATCGAAAACGCAAAAAAGAACGCCGCGCTCAACGGAATCGAAAACGCCGTCTTTGAATGCGGCGACGCGGCCCTGGCTCCGGCGCTTCTGTCAAAGCACGGCTTTGTTCCGGATATCGTCACCGTCGACCCCCCCAGAAAGGGTTTGTCCGCAGACGTGGTGGAGTTTCTGAAACAATGCCCCGCAAAACATCTTATCTATATCTCCTGCGAACCCACGACCTTTGCCCGAGACGCGCGTGTTCTCTCCGACACTTTTTCCCTCACGAAAATGCGCGCCGTCGATATGTTCCCCCGCACCGCCAACACGGAGACGGTTGCGCTTTTGTCGAGAATTGTTCAGCGCGGCAAAATGTGAACAATTTGTAACCCCCCGGGAACGGCTGTTGACAAATCAAAGCGCTCATGCTGTAATACGCTTTAATTTAAGTTAATATCTCAAACCGTTGAAGCGGAGATAACGGCAATAATGCCTTTACAGAGAGCCCGAGATGCTGAGAATCGGGCAAGAAACAAGTTGTCAAATGGACCGCTGAGGGCGCAGTCAAATGTGATTTTCACAAAGTATTCTGCGACGTTGCAGGCAGACGTCATTTGCCGGGGATATGTTGGTATCCTGCCAAGCGCACGGGACATACCGTGAATCAAGGTGGCACCGCGGATAGTGTTTGTATTATTCGTCCCTGACAGAAAGAAGGCTTTCTGTCAGGGACTTTTGTTTTGCTCCTCCGGCTTTCTGCCGGAGGAGCAATTTTTTTATTCGGAGGTACGAACAATGAAAATTGTGCCGACACTTGACGGCGTCAGGGCAATTGCGGCCACGGGCAAATACAACGTGCTGCCGGTAAGCTGTGAAATTTTTTCCGATTTCACAACGCCGATCGAAACGATGAAGATACTGAAAAACGTATCCACTCATTGCTATATGCTGGAATCTGCGCAGGCAAACGAGACTTGGGGCAGGTACACTTTTCTCAGTTTTGATCCGAAATTGGAGATCACCTGTATTGACGGCGAAATGAAGGCCGGAAATCTCAGGGTAAGGACGGACAACCCGTCGGACTACCTTTGTCAGATTCCTGCCGATTACAAAAGCCCCCGTTTTGATTACCTCCCTTCGTTCACGGGCGGACTCGTCGGTTACTTCTCCTATGATTACCTCGGGTACAGCGAGCCTGCGGTACGGTGCAGCGCGGAAGACACCGAAGACTTCAAGGACGTTGACCTGATGCTCTTTGACAAGGTCATTGCCTTTGACCATCTGAGACAGAAGATCGTCCTCATTGTCAATATGCCGCTTGACGACGTGGAAGTTGGATACAATAAGGCGGTCATAGAGTTAAAACAGCTTGCGGAGCTTTGCCGGAACGGAGAAAAGAAGAACGAACCGGGCGGAAGGTTTCCTCTATATCGTTTCAAGTCTCGGTGTGACGGGCACGAGAAGCGAGATCAGAACGGACCCTGCCTCCATCGTCAGGGCGGTAAGAGAAAACACGGATATACCGTGCGCCATCGGGTTCGGAATTTCCACACCGGAGCAGGCAAGGAAAATGGCGGATATCTCCGACGGCGCAATCGTGGGCTCAGCCATTATAAAGCTGCTTGAAAAGTACGGCAAAGACGCGCCCGGGTACATAGGCGGGTATGTTAAGTCCATGAAGGACGCACTGAGATAAAGCCGGGGCGTTTTTCCCCGCGAAAGGGACATTTTTGCATACCTCCCCGTATTGCCGCGCTTTTTCCGCACGGCAATACGGAACCTTTGAGCCGTGCGTATTTCAAAGTCACCGGCACGGCGAGCGGCAAAGGCAAAATACCGCTTCGCGGCGCTTGCTTTTTCCGCAGTGCGGTGATATAATAAACGGGTTCACGCATGAAGCTGAACAGCGGTGCAGAAGCATCAGGTTTTGAACGACAGAATCGAACAGATAAAGAATATGTATACGCATGAAGGTATACGGTTTTTCTGAAGAAAAACGGTATACCTTCTTTTTTTGGGCGCAAGCAAAGCTTTGAATCCCGCGGAATGCATTTGATCGCGTCAAAGTTTTCGGTCCCGCCGCGCCCCTGCGCCTGTGTAATGCCAAAAAACGCGCTGTAAATCCGGCGCTTATCAAAAAAAGTAATTTTCAATGGAAAAAAAGCGGTTTTGCGGCCGAACCGGAACCGCTTTTTCCGCTGACGGAGCAAAACATGAAGCTTAACGATTTTTTCAAAGAGCATCCGAAAGTCGCCGTGGCGTTTTCCGGCGGCGTGGATTCAGCCTATCTGCTGTACGCGGCAAAGCAGAACGGCGCCGACGTGACGGCATATTATGTCAAATCTGTTTTTCAGCCGCGCTTTGAGCTGGATGACGCCCTGCGGCTTTCCCGGGAACTGGGGGTTTGTATGCGGGTGCTGAGCGCCGACGTTATGTCGTCGCCGCTCATTTTCGAAAACCCCTCGAACCGCTGTTATCACTGCAAGCGGATGATCTTCGGAGCGATCCGCAAGGCGGCGGAGGAAGACGGTTTTTCAACGCTTCTGGACGGAACGAACGCTTCCGACGACGCGGAAGACCGTCCGGGAATGCGTGCGATCCGCGAGCTTTCGGTTCTGTCGCCGCTGAGAGAATGCGGACTGACGAAGGCGGAGATCCGCCGGCTTTCCCGCGAGGCCGGACTTTTTACATGGGACAAACCCGCGTACGCCTGCCTTGCGACACGTATTCCCTCCGGGGAAACGATCACCGAAGAAAAACTTAGGGCAACGGAGGCGAGCGAGAATTTTCTCTTTTCACTTGGTCTGAAAAATTTCCGGGTTCGGCGGCTCGGAAACGCCGCAAAAATCCAGGTCACCCGGGACCAGCTTCAGACCCTTGTCGAAAACAGAGAAACAGTGCTTAAAGAGCTGAAAAAATACTACTCCTCCGTTGTGCTGGATTTGGAGGTCAGGGAATGAAAACGGAAATAAAATCCATTCTTGAATCCGTAAAAAGCGGAGAAATGTCCGTGGACGAGGCGCTTCTGGCCATAAAAAAAGAGCCGTTCGAGGACATCGGCTACGCAAAGATCGACCTTCACCGCAGCATACGCCAGGGAGCGCCGGAGGTCATATACGGAGCCGGAAAAACCGCGGAACAGATCAGCGGGATCGCCGATAAAATGCTCCGGAACGGGCAAAACACGATTCTGATCACCAGGCTTTCCCCGGAAGCGGCGGCACAGGTCGGCGCACGGCACAGGCTTGACTACCGTGCGGACGCAAGGGTCGGAATCATCGGGCAGATGCCGCCAAAGAGCGGGATTGGGAAAATCGTTGTGGCAACGGGCGGGACAAGCGACATTCCGGTGGCGGAAGAGGCGGCTCTGACCGCCGAAGTGCACGGAAACGAAGTCGTTCGCCTTTACGACGTCGGAGTGGCGGGGCTTCACCGACTGCTTTCCCACCTGGACGAGATCATGAGCGCAAGCGTCATCATCGCCATAGCAGGCATGGAGGGCGCGCTCGCCAGCGTGATCGGCGGGCTTGCCGA
>JAEDMJ010000091.1 GCA_016303065.1 Clostridiales bacterium | reverse complement strand
GCTGAAATTCTATCATGGCCGCCCCGTTTTGTCAAGCGCCGCGCGGCGGAAAGTCGAATTTGATTTCCCCGTTCTGCAAAACAAGATACGCGTCAAACGGCTTTCCCTTTTTGGACCGGAAGCCCCGGATCAGGGAAGTCCGTCCTTTTTCCAGCAAAAGATGCGCATTGGAAAGCGAAATCACCCGTCCGCAGATCAAATTCCGGAAACCGAATTTGCAGCCCTTTTCCCGATACCCTGTACAGCCGTAGCCGAAGCTTGTCCGCCGGACCTCCCCGCCGCAAAGCGGGCAGACCCCCACAGAGTCTCCGAGAACACCGTCGTCGGTATCCTCCTCCGGGGGCAGCTCCTTCTTTTCGAAAACGGCGGCAATTTCCTTCTCCGCCAGCGCTACGCTGTCCCGAACGGCTATCTCTCCGCGGAAAACCTTTTTCAGCGCCCGCCCGAGCTCGGCGGTTTTATATTTATCCATGGAGATGCCCATACGCAGCAAAGCCTCAATAAGGAACTCCCCGCCGGGCAGAATGGTATAGACATCCTTTTTCAGTTCGATATACCCGCTTTTTTTGGCGTTGTCTATAATAGAGGTGCGTGTCGCCTCTGTTCCAAGCTCCAGGCCTTCAAAAACCGCACGGTACTCCTCATCGTCGCTTTCGTTTTCCGCGGCGGCCGCCTTCTCTTCCCGGAAGGGATTTTTCAGATAGTTGTTCAGGGTTTCAATGGTATAATGCTTCGGGGCGCTCGTCTCCTTTTCCTGCGGGCGGAAGTCCGTGGCAATAACATCCCCCTCCTTCAGTTCGGGAAGGACCCTGTCCTTTTTTTCAAAATCATCATACTTCGTCCAGCCGCGCTCCGCAAGAACCATCCCCTTCAGGGTAAACTCCTCGCGGTCACCGACCGCAACGGTTATCTGCGTGCGGTCCACCTTACACTCCTCCGCACAAAAAACCGCAACAAAGCGCCGGAAGATCGCGGAGTACACCTTTTTTTCCTCGTCGGTGAGCTGTTTTGCATCCGGAATTTTGTAGGTCGGGGTCAGAGCGGAGTGACTTTCGATTTTTTTATCGTCAAAAATCGTTTTGGAAAACCGGAAGGCAACAGGGTACCCCATCGCCGCGATATTGGCAAGAATCGTTTTCATCTTTCCCTGCTCCGCCGTCGCCAGATATTCGGAATTGGTGCGGGGATAGGTGACATAGCCGTCCTCATACAGCTTCTGAAGCACCGCAAGACTTTTCTCCATCGGCATTTTATATTTTTTCCCCAGAAAGCTCTGCAGTTTAGAAAGGGAAAACAGCTTCCCGGGCTGAAGCGTGTCGCGTTTTTTCTTCACCGCCCTGACAACGGCGGGCAAGGCATTATACGCCGCACAGAGCGCCTCCGCGTCGGAAAGCTTGTCCTTCGGGAATTTTTCTTTTGAAAGAAGCTCGATGATCTCCCCGTTTGTTGACGCCGCACTGCGGATTGCATAGTATTTTTCCGGAACAAAGTTCCGTATCGAAAGATCCCGGTCATAGATCGCCTTGACAATCGGAACAATCACCCGTCCGACACGCAGCAGTCTGCCGGTTTTCAGCGTCGCGTAACGGGTCAGATTGACACCGTACAGCCAATCGATATAGGTCCGGGCAAAGCCCTCGTTTGCAAGGTTGTCATACTCTGCGTCATCCTTCATATCGGTGACTGCGGCGCGGATTGTCTGCGCCGTCTGATCGGGGAGCCATAGGCGGCAGACGGGCTTTGGCTCAGCATCCTTCATCGCGTTCTCAATACAGAGACGAACGATGATTTCTCCTTCGCGGTCGGAGTCTCCGGCGTTTATAATCATCCTCACATCCTCGCGCCGACACAGGGAGCGGATAATGCCGAATTGCCGGACAACGCCGGCATCCGGCTGTTTGTCGCCGCCGGTGCGCAGACGGAAGCGGAACTCTTCGGGAAAACAGGGGATGTTTTTCATGCTCCAGGCGCCGCCATCCGGATTCGGAGAATACTCCTCGATGTCACACAGAGAAAAAAGATGTCCGAATGCCCATGCCACAAGGTAGTCGCCGCATTCCAAATATCCGTTTCTTTTAACCGGTTCTCCGATTGCCGCCGCTATGTT
>JAEDMJ010000056.1 GCA_016303065.1 Clostridiales bacterium | reverse complement strand
GTTCCCCGCCGGTCTGCTCCCAACGGACCCCGCGGCACTCCAGCGCGGCGTCCCCGTCCTCAATTTTTTCCTTTCTGAGCCTTTCGCGAAGCTCGTCCATCACTTCCGATGTGAGCTTCACGCCGAGATCCGCAAGGATCAGAGCCTCTTCGAGACTGTCGAGAGTTTCCTCGTCCACCTTTTTTCCGCCGGCGAAAATGCTGCTGAGCGCCGCGCCCAGGTTTTCCCGCGTTTTCTTAAGACCCTGTTTTATTTTTTCAAAAAATCCCATTGGTCAGCTTCCTTTTCTGAGCTCAATTTTCTTCTCGATTTCGTCCATGTTCACCGGGATGAGCCGCGAAATTCCCTGCTCCTGCATTGTGACGCCGTAAAGGCGGTTCATCGCGTCCATGGTGCCGCGGCGGTGGGTTATGACGATGAACTGGGTGTGCTCGGTAAGCCTTTCGACATAGGAGGCAAACCTTGCCACGTTCTGCTCGTCCAAAGCCGCGTCAATCTCGTCAAGAACGCAGAACGGCGACGGCTGTACCTTCATAATCGCAAAGTAAAGCGCGATGGCGACCATCGCCTTTTCTCCTCCCGAGAGAAGGCTCAGGAATTTAAGGCTCTTTCCGGGCGGGCACACGCGTATCTCGATTCCGCAGTTCAGCGCGTCCGAAGGATCCGTCAGCAGAAGCTCCGCGGTTCCGCCGCCGAAAAGATCGTGGAAGGTTTCCGCAAAGTGGGTGTTTATCTCGCTGACGGCGGAGGTAAATATCTCCGTCATTTCTGCGGTTATGTCGTATATGAGCGAACAAAGCTCCTCCGAGGATTTCTCCACGTCCGCTTTCTGAGAAGAAAGGTACGCGTACCTCTCCTCCGCCTTTTCGCACTCTTCCACCGCGGAAGGATCCACCGTTCCCAAAGCGCGGCGCTTGCTTTTAAGCTCCGCCGTCCGCCTCTGCGCGGCCGCGCGGCTTTCGATGGGGGCCGCCTTTTCCGCAGCCTCGCCGAGCGTCAGCTCGTAGTTTTCCCAGAGCTTGTCGCCGAGCTGTTTGAGTTCTTCCTCTGCGGCGTCGCGCTTTCTTGTCAGCTCGTTTTTCTCCCGCTCCATGGATATTATTGCGTCGTTCTGCTCGCGAATAAGAGAATCCGCCGCGCTGCGTTTGGCTTCTGCGGCAAATCTTTCGGAAACGAGACCGTTGACCGTCTCCTCCCGAAGCGCAACGGCGGTGCGGCAGAGACCGCACTTTCGCTCCCCCTCGGAAAGCCTCTGTCTGCCTTCTTCCTCAGCTTTGCGAACGGCGGAAAGCTCGGCTTCGCTCCGCCTTTCGTCCTCCTCCGCAGACCCGGCCACGTTTTCCGCTTCTTCGATGGCGCTCTTGGCCGCGGCAAGTTCCGAATCCAGACCCGCAAGCTTCATCTTCACTCCGGTCAGCTTTTCCGTAAGCCTTCCGTGTTCGGAGGCCTGGCCGCTTCTGCCCTCGGAAAGCTTTTCCCTCTCTTTGGAAAGCTCTTCGGCTTTTTTCTGCTTTTCGGCGTCCCTGGCTTCCAGATCTTCGATCTTTTCCCGGAGCTCTTTTATCGCTCCGACCGAACCGAGTTCCTCCGTTCCGAGTTCTTCCGACCTGGCTCTTATGCTGTCGAGAAGGAGCACGTGCTGTTCTTTTGCCGCACGCAGCTCCCTCAGAACCGCGTCGATTTCGGCAAGCTCCGCGTCCGCCTGGGAAATGGCATAGTCGAGCTCGCCCGCCGCTCTGGAGCTTTCTTCGGCTTTTGCGGAAGCCTCTTTCACTTTTTCGCCAAGCTCCCTGCGTTTTTCTTCAAGCTCGCGGATGTCGTTTGCCCGGCTCAGAATTCCGGCGTTCCTGACCTGGCTTCCGCCCGTCATCGAACCGCCCGCGTTTATGACCTGACCGTCAAGGGTGACGATCCGGAACCGGTGTCCGAATTTTTTCGCGATCCTTATGGCCGAGTCGAGACGGTCCGCAACCACCGTCCGGCCCAGCTGATTTGTAAATATACCGCTCAGCTCCGGCGCGTACGAACACAAATCCGAGGCAATGCCGATATATCCGTTTTCGTTTCTGAAATCCGCCTCCGAAAGCTTTGTCCCGCGTATAAAGGTTTTGGGAAGAAAAGTGGCGCGTCCGGCGTTTCTTTCCCGGAGCATCTCCATGGCGTCCCTTGCGTCGTTTTCCGTCTCCGTTACGATGTCCTGCAAAGCTCCGCCGAGGGCGGTTTCGACGGCGAGAGTATATTCCCGCGGGACCGTCACAAGTGAGGCAAGCGTTCCGACGATTCCCCTGAGCGCACGGTTTGAGGCCATCTGCATGACCGTCTTGACCGCGCGCGAAAAGCCCTCGTACTCTTTTTCAAGGTCCCTGAGTACGGAAAGCCTCTGGTTCACGGCGTTCTGCTCAGACATGAGCGAAGTCAGCGCCGCGCTGTCCGCCCGGTTTTTTTCATCCCGGCGGCGCTTCATGAGCGCATAGCCGTTTCTGACGTTGACAAGCGCCGCGCGCTCGTCTTCCTTCTTATTGATTTCACCGTCCATACCGGCGGATTTTTCCTCGCCGGCGCGGAGCATCTCTCCGATGCTTCCTGCGGACTCCCGGATCTCGTTAAGTCTTCTCGTCCGCTCTTCAAGGGCCGCCGCCGCGGAGCTTCTTGACTCGCGCAGGGCGTTCCGCTCTTCCGAGATCATCTCTTCGCGGGCAGCCAGCGCGGAGATTTTCTCATCCGCGCTTCCGAGGACGCTCTCCGCCGCTTCAATTTCGCTGCAAACGGAGCGAAGCTCCCGCTCCGCTTCGTTCCGGCGGAGCATGATCTCACTGAGTCCGGCTTTTTTCTCCTCCACGCGTTCGGAAAGCTCCGTGTTTCTCTTCCGGCGAAGGTCGAGCTCCGCGGAAAGTCTTTCGGCCCTGTCCGCCGCATTCTTTATCTCGGCTTTGGCAAGATTCACGGCGTTCTCCGCCGCGGAAAGCGCCGCCTCGGCCTCCCTGAGCTCGCTGCGCGCCTTTTCGCTTTCCGAAGCCAGCCGTTCAAGCTCCGCATTTGCCGCCTCGTTTTCGGCGTAAAGCTTTTCAAGCCGCGTTCTCGCCTCGGAAAGGAGCGTTTCCGCGATACGGAGGCTTCCCAGAAGCTTCTGGCTCTCCGCGCGGAGCTCTCCCGCCCGAATTGTCGACAGCGCCGCTTCAAGCCCCCGGAGCTCGTCGTATATGCGGAGATATTCCTTCGCCTTCTCCGCTTTTTTTCTCAGAGGGCCGAGCTGTCCCTCCAGCTCGTTCACGATATCGGTCAGCCGCGTCAGATTTTCCGAAACATGGGAGAGCTTTCTCTCCGCCTCTTCTTTTCTGACCCGGTATTTTGCAATTCCCGCCGCCTCTTCGAATATTTCGCGGCGGTCTTCGCTTTTCTGGGACAGGATCTCGTCGATTCGCCCCTGGCCGATTATGGAATACCCGTCGCGGCCGAGACCCGTGTCAAGAAAAAGCTCGCTGACGTCCCTGAGCCTGACGGATTTTTTGTTTATGCAGTACTCGCTTTCTCCGGAGCGGTAATATCTCCTCGAAACCGCAACCGAGTCCGCGTCACAGCGGAGCGCCCGGTCCGTGTTGTCGATTGTCAGTATTACCTCGGCAAATCCAAGGGGACTGCGCTTCTCCGTTCCGCCGAAAATAACGTCTTCCATGCGGTTGCCGCGCAAAAGCCGGGACGACTGCTCGGAAATATTCGATTTTCCGCTTCCGTTGGGTCCGACGATGCCGGTGAGTCCCCGTTCAAAATCGATCCTTATCCTGTCGGGAAAGGATTTGAAGCCGACAAGCTCCAGAGAAGTTAAAAACATTATACGCTCCGTTTAAGCAATACTCATCAATTTTAATATTGTAGCACGGCGCCGGTTAAAAATCAAGGTTTTTTTCACCCATACCGCCTCCGGCTGCGCGTCTGCGCGCCCCAAAACGCAGCTTGCCGAACCCACGGCGAAAATCCGCTTCAAAAGCGCCGCCCCCGACCGTCGCCGGCAATAAACGAATGTTCTCCGCAGACTTTACAATATCTACGATATATGGTATAATTTATTGATATTCTGCCGGCCCGGCGCAATTTTGCCGCCGTATTATTTATTCGGGATGAAATAACAAACATGGATAAACACGCTGTCTTGCTCGCATCCGAGCTGAAACTTAAAGCCGAACACGTTTCAAACGTCATAGACCTCATCGACGAGGGAAACACGATTCCATTTATCGCCCGTTACCGCAAAGAGCTCACCGGCTCAATGGACGACCAGGTTCTCCGCGAGCTTTCCGACAGGCTCTCCTATCTGCGCGGACTCGATAAGCGCCGCGCGGAGGTCGTCTCCGCCATATCCGACCAGGGCAAACTCACCGACGGGCTTGCCGCCGCAATCGCTTCGGCCAAAACCCTTGCCGAAGTCGAAGACCTTTACCGTCCGTACAGGCAAAAGCGCCGCACACGCGCCACTGCCGCCGCGGAAAAGGGACTTGCGCCGCTTGCCGATGCGATCTTCTGCCAGGATCCGTCGGCTCCCTCCCCGGAGGTTCTGGCCGGGGACTATATCGACGCCGAAAAAGGCGTTCCGGATGCCGCCTCCGCCCTGGCCGGGGCTTCCGACATAATCGCCGAACGCATTTCCGACGACGCCGAGGTGCGCCGCCGCATCCGCGAGCTCTATTCAAAAAGCGCCGAACTGGTGTCGTCCCCGGCTAATGACGAGGAATCCGTCTACGGTCTCTACCGGGACTTTTCGTCCTCCGCCTCCCGGCTCCAGCCCCATCAGATACTTGCTCTCGACCGCGGAGAGAAGGAGGGCTTTCTCCGTATCGCCGTCCGGGCGGACGCTGCGGCGGCCGAAAAAAGGATCGTCAGCCGCGTCGTCAGGCCCGGCGCCAAAGCTTCCGACGCCGATTTTGTCACCGGGGCCGCCCGCGACTCCTATTCACGCCTCATCGCCCCAAGCGCGGAGCGCGAGCTGCGCTCCGACCTTACCGCGGCCGCGGCGGAGCAGTCCATCCGCACTTTCGCTTTGAACCTCCGACAGCTTCTGATGCAGCCCCCGCTCAAAGGGCGCACCGTAATGGGCTTTGACCCGGCTTACCGCACCGGATGCAAGATCGCCGTGGTCGACCCGACGGGAAAGGTTCTCGAAACCGGCGTCGTCTACCCCACGCCGCCTCACAGCCGCACCGCGGAGGCCGCCGCCAGGCTCGGCGAAATGATCCGCCGTCACGGCGTCGAAGTCATCGCCGTCGGAAACGGCACCGCCTCCCGCGAAAGCGAGATATTCGTCTCCGGGCTCGTCAGGGAGCACCCCGGAACGGCGTATATGATGGTCAGCGAGGCCGGCGCGTCGGTATACTCCGCCTCGAAGCTCGGAGCCGAGGAATTTCCCGACTTCGACGTAAGTCTCCGAAGCGCCGTGTCGATAGCCCGCCGGCTTCAGGACCCCCTGGCAGAACTTGTAAAGATCGATCCGAAATCCATCGGCGTCGGGCAGTACCAGCACGATATGCCCCAGGCCCGGCTTTCCGAAACTCTTGCGGGAACCGTCGAAAGCTGCGTCAACAGCGTCGGCGTCGATCTTAACACGGCGTCCGCCTCGCTTTTGTCATACGTCGCCGGACTCGGCCCCTCCACGGCAAAGGCCGTCGTTGCCTACCGCGAAAAGAACGGCGCGTTCACGAACCGCCGCCAGCTTCTCAAGGTTCCCCGCCTCGGTCCTGCGGCGTTTGTCCAGTGCGCGGGTTTTCTCCGCATTTCCGGCGGAGACGAGCCCCTTGACAACACCTCCATACACCCCGAATCCTACGCCGCCGCAAAGAAGATTCTCGAACTCTGCGGCTATACCCCCGAAGACGCCGAAAAAGGACTTCCCCTTCTCTCCCTCCGCGCCGAAAAGCTCGGAACAAAGAAGCTTGCCGAGGCGGCCGGGATCGGTGAAGTCACCGTTTCCGACATTCTCGCCGAACTTTCAAAGCCCCGCCGCGACCCCCGCGACGAGCTTCCCGCTCCGATGCTCAGAACCGACGTCATGGACATGAACGATCTCCGCCCCGGAATGGTCATCCGCGGAACGGTGAGAAACGTGGTGGACTTCGGCGCGTTCGTTGACATCGGCGTCCACCAGGACGGACTCGTCCACATTTCCGAAATTTCCGACCGCCGCGTCCGCCACCCGTCCGAAGCCGTCAAAATCGGGGACATTGTGGACGCAACGGTGCTTTCCGTCGATCCCGCAAGAAAACGCATCTCTTTGAGTCTGCGTTCCGGTTCAAAAAAAACCTTACAAAACGGAGGTAACACAAAATGCCCATAAAGATTGCCGACAGCCTTCCCGCAAGGGCGGTTCTCGAAAACGAACACATCTTTGTAATGAGCGAAAACAGGGCGTCGCATCAGGACATCCGCCCTCTCCGAATTCTTTTTCTGAATCTGATGCCGAACAAACAGGCAACGGAGACCCAGATCTTCCGCTGCCTTTCAAACACGCCGCTCCAGATAGAAATCGATCTTCTCCAGGTCTCGTCCCACACTTCAAAAAACACCTCCGCCGAGCATCTTCTCTCTTTTTACAAGACCTTTGACGAAGTGAAGCACCTTCGCTACGACGGAATGATAATCACCGGCGCGCCGGTGGAACAGCTTGAGTTTGACGAGGTCGACTACTGGGACGAGCTCTGCGGCATAATGGAATGGAGCAAAACCCACGTCCACTCCGTGTTTCACATCTGCTGGGGCGCCCAGGCGGGGCTTTACTATCATTTCGGGGTCAGAAAAGTTCCCCTTGAAAAAAAGCTTTTCGGCGTGTTCCGCCACAGCGTCACCGACCCGAAAACGCCGCTCGTGCGCGGATTTGACGACCGCTTTTTTGCCCCCCACTCCCGCCATACCGACATCAGCCTTGAAGACGTGCTTTCAAATCCCGAGCTTGAGATCCTCTCGCTTTCCGACGTCGCCGGGCCGTATATAATCACCGCCAACGGGGGACGGCTCATCTTCGTCACGGGTCACTCAGAATACGACGCAAACACCCTGGCCGGAGAGTATTTCCGCGACCTCGAAAAGGGACTTCCCATCGAAATCCCCGCGAACTATTTCCCCAACGACGATCCCGCGCAGATACCGATCCAGAACTGGCGGGCCCACGCCCACCTCCTCTACACCAACTGGCTGAACTATTACGTCTACCAGTCAACGCCGTACGACCTCAATCAGCTCTGAAGCTTTTTTATCCGAATTTCGGGAAAAAACCACGAAAGGAGCGAACGCCCCATGTCCGAAGTCCAAAACAGCCTCAGCGGGAGCCAGCGCCTTGCCGTTACCTCCACGGAAGGATTCGTGCGGGTCATTGCCGGAGCCGGAAGCGGAAAAACCAGAACGCTCACCCACCGTTTCGCATACCTCGTAAACGAACTGGGCGTTCTTCCCTACAACATCCTCTGCGTCACGTTTACAAACAAGGCCGCCGCAGAGATGCGCCGCAGGATACGCGAGCTCACCGGAGACGGAGACACCGGGCTTATCTGCACCTTTCACAGCTTTTGCGTCACTGTGCTCTCCGAGGATTCACACGCCGTCGGCTATCCGGAAAATTTTCTCGTTATCGACAATTCCGACATTGACGCGATGCTCGCCGTCATATACGAAGAAAGAGGGCTTTCCCTCCGCGACATGACTTTTTCCGCCGCTCGCGACATGATCGAGATTCGAAAATGGCACGACGACCCCGAATACTACCGGGATATGCTGGCTCTTCCTCTTGACGAGCTCCGCAGAAAATACGACGAGGCCCGCTCCTCACGCGACATAATCTTTTACGGCTATCTCTGGCAGGAGAAAAAATGCTTTGCCCTGGATTACAACGACCTCATCGTTTTCACGCTTCACATCTTCGACGAATTTCCGGATATCGGCCGGAAATGGCGTCAGAGGCTTGAATACATAATGATCGACGAGTTCCAGGACATCGACGAACCCCAGTACCGCCTTATGCAAACGCTCTGCGGCACCCACAAAAACCTCTTCATCGTGGGCGACCCGGACCAGACGGTCTATTCCTGGCGCGGCGCGGACGTGAGATTCCTTTTGGACTTTGAAAAGAATTTTCCCGGAGCAAAGACGATATTCCTGAACGAAAACTACCGCTCCTCGCCCGAGATAGTCGCCGCGGCCAATTCGCTTATTTCCCTGAACAAAAACCGCATAGAAAAAGCTCTCGTCTCCATGCAGCCCTCCGGCTCCCTTCCCGTGTACAGCCACCATAAGACCCAGGAAGCCGAATCCCTGCGGATCGCCGAGGAAATACTCCGTCTCTCCGGCTCCGGAGTTGCCCTTTCGGATATAGCCGTGCTTTACCGCTCCCATTTCGTGACGCGCCAGCTTGAAGAAACCCTTCTCCGCCGCGAGATTCCCTATACGATATACAGCGGAGTCCAGTTCTTTGACCGCAGCGAGATAAAGGACGCCCTGTCCTATCTCCGGCTTGTTGCGTTCCGGGACGACCTTTCCTTCTCCCGCGTCGTAAACCGTCCGAAGCGGAACATCGGAGAATCGCGGATGAACCGCCTCCGCGCCTACGCCGGCGAGCACGGCTGTTCCCTCTATACCGCGCTTGAACGCTGCGCCGGCGAAGACCTTTTCAAGGGCACAAAAGCCGGAAAATTCCTTTCGCTCGTGGAGCGGTTCACCGCCGCGGCGCCCGGAATGCCCATTTCGGAGCTGCTCGCCGCGATTCTCGACGAAAGCGGATACGAAGCCATGCTCCGCACGGAGGGCGCGTCCGACAGACTCGACAACCTCGCCGAGCTGAAACAGTCGATCTATATCTACGAAACGACCTGCGGCGAGGAAACGACGCTTGTAAGCTATATGCGGCACGTCGCCCTCTTTACAAATTCCGACGCGCTTCCCGAAAGCGATGCCGTGAAACTCATGACCGTACACGCCGCAAAGGGCCTGGAGTTTCCCTATGTCTTCGTCGCCTCCCTCGAAGAAGGGATTTTCCCCTCGAAAAAAACCAGAACCCGCGAGGCGATGGAGGAAGAACGCCGTCTCGCCTTTGTGGCCTTGACCCGGGCAATGCGGGGGCTCTTTCTCTCCGATTCCGAGGGCAAGAACTTCGACGGCTCTTTCCGCTTTCCCTCCCGGTTCGTTCTGGGAATAGACAAGTCCCTTTTGAACTACGAAACTGAGCTTTCCGAAAATCTTCTCAAGGGAGCAAAAACCTTCGTCGAGGCCGACGAAAAAAGCGCGTATGCCGGATCGGAGCCCCTGTTTCAAAAAGGCGACCGCGTCGCGCATCCGGTCTTCGGCCCGGGCACGGTCACGGGCAGCGACCGCGACCTTCGGGCTTACGTCATTCTCTTCGACGGAATGACCGCCGAAAGAAAAATAAGCTGGAAGATGAAGCTTTCCAGAGAAGAACCCTGACGCCGAAAAATCTCCCCAAGCGTCAAACGCCTGGCAGGACGGCATTTCAGCGGCATTTAGAAGACAACCGGCCCCGATCCGAAAAGATCGAGGCCGGTTTTGCTGCGCGACATTATCCACGCACACCCTTTGCCGCGTATTCTCAAAATAACCTGTCTGTTTTGAAAACCCGCGCAACCCGAATTTTGCGCCGTAAGGCACAGACCTGCACGAAGAATTTCACGGCGGCGTAAAATGCGCTTTACTGTTTCCCGCGCGGAACATCACGGAACACACTGTAAAGCATCGGATGCAGAATCAGATATACTTATCTGCCTGAAGATTAAACAAACGCGCATATTTTCCGTTCATTTCCATGAGTTCCGCATGCGAACCATATTCTGTGATCTGTCCGTTTTCAAAAAGAACGACATGGTCTGAAACCGTCGATGACGCGAGGCGGTGAGACACGAAAATTGTCGTCTTCTCCTTTGCGATTTCAAAATATTCATCATATATCTCGCACTCTGCCATCGGGTCGAGAGACGCAGTCGGTTCATCCAATATGAGTATCGGCGTTTTTTTGTTCAACGCACGAAGGATTGCAAGCTTCTGCCCCTCTCCGCCGGATAACTCCA
>JAEDMJ010000090.1 GCA_016303065.1 Clostridiales bacterium | reverse complement strand
CGCCGGGAGGCTTCCGGTGTTCGTCCGCCCCGGCAGCGCGCTTTTGAAAATCGATCTTGCTGAATAAGAAAAAGTCCGTGCGGCACAGAGCACGGACTTTTTTAAGGAGAAAAATGAAATTTGATGCGATTATTTTTGATCTGGACGGCGTGATCTGCCATACCGACGACTTCCATTACCTGGCCTGGAAAGCGGTGGCGGATCGGTACGGCATCCCCTTTGACCGGACGGTCAATGAGCGCCTGCGCGGCGTCAGCCGCCGGGACAGTCTGGAGATCCTTCTGGAAAACGGCGGAAAAACCTGTTCCGAGAAAGACAAGCAGCGCATGGCGGAGGAGAAAAACGAAATATACCGGGGATTTCTGGCAGGGATGACGCCGGGCGATCTTTCGCCGGACACACGGGAGACCCTGAACGCGCTGAAAGCCCGGGGCGTCCGGCTCGCCATCGGCTCGTCCAGCAAAAACGCCGGACTGATCCTGTCCCGCCTTGGCCTTGGATCCTTTTTCGACGCGGCGGCTGACGGGACGGAGATCCGCCGTTCAAAGCCGGACCCGGAGGTCTTTCTTCTGGCAGCGGAAAAGCTGAGGGTGCCGCCATGCCGTGCGGCGGTGGTGGAAGACGCCGCCGCGGGAATTGAGGCCGCAAAAAGGGGCGGGTTTTATGCCATAGGGATAGGCTCCGCCGCCGGATGCGAGGCGTCGGACGGCAGGATCCGCAGGCTGTCGGACTTGCTGTCCATCGTTCAGGGGCCTCTTCCTTGAATGGTGCGGCGCAGAGCCCTGAGCGCAGCGCATGACCGGTCGGTCGCCGGCTTGAAGCCTTCCCCGCCGCCGTATCGGGTGGATGCCGCGGAGCTCGGTTCCATCCGCCTGCTTTGCTTTGCAAAAGACGCGCCGTTTCCCCGCCCCTTCGGGGCAGCCAAAAATGATCCGCGCCATGCATATTGGGGGACATCCCATGCATGGCCGTTTTTTACGCGGTCCCGCACGTTGACCCTCATCCTTCCGGCTGGTATAATAACAATGCGGGAAAGCTCGGTTTCTGACAGGGAGGGAAAGAGATGTACGGCGCCATACTGGGCGATATGATCGGCGCGCCCTATGAATTTGACAGGGGAAGCAAAACAAAGGATTTCCCCCTTTTCTGCGGCTGCTCGCAGTTCACGGACGATTCCGTTATGACGATCGCCGTGGCGGAGGCCCTGCTGGACTGCCGGTTCCGGGGGGATGATGACATCCGGGCCGGGCTTGTCGGCTCCATGCGGAAATGGGGCGGGAAGTATCCGGATGCCGGTTACGGCGGCCGCTTCCGCCGCTGGCTGCGGGCAAAGGATCCGGAGCCCTACGGCAGCTGCGGCAACGGCTCGGCCATGCGCGTATCCTCCGCCGGCTGGCTGTTCGATACGCCGGAGGAGACGCGCCGCATGGCCCGCCTGACCGCCGAGGTGACGCACAATCACCCGGAGGGTATCAAGGGCGCGGAAGCCACGGCAAGCGCCATCTTCCTCGCGCGTACCGGCCGCAGCAAGGACAGTATCCGAGACTATGTCGTGCGGGAGTTCGGATATGATCTTTCCCGCACCTGCGATGAGATCCGGCCAACGTATTGCCACAACGAAAGCTGCCAGAAAACGGTGCCGGAAGCGATCACCGCTTTCCTGGAGGGCACGGATCTTGAGGACGTCATCCGCACGGCGGTCTCCCTCGGCGGGGACTGCGACACGCTCGCCTGCATCGCCGGGAGCATCGCGGAGGCCTTTTACGGCGTTCCCGAACGGCTGAAGGACGAGTGCCGGAGCCGTCTCCCAAAGGATATGCTCGACATCCTGTGCCGCTTTGACGTCTTTCGGGAGCATGGGCACGGCGCCGTTCCCGATCCCCGGGGACAGTCGTTTTCGCTGGCAAAGGATCATGGCAAACCGCTGTCGCAGACGAGGAAAGAAGGGAGCGCACGCAGAGAGCGGCGCCGATCCGGATAAGTATATCCGAACGCAGAAAATACCCGGAAGGAGTGAACCAGATATGATCTATACCGCAGATACAAAAAAGGCGCTGCTCTGCAAATTGTTTTCCGTGCCGCCAAGCGGCCGCCGCGGGCGAGTTTTTCGGTTGAATTTTACATAATACCGCGGTATAAT
>JAEDMJ010000021.1 GCA_016303065.1 Clostridiales bacterium | reverse complement strand
CTCCCCGCCCCGGGCCGCAGAAATCCCCCGCTTCTGCCCTCAATCGTCAAAATGGATAGCCAAATCCCCGAAAATACAGATAGATTTGTTTTCTTAGCGTGTATTACGATTTTGACATCAGGCTGTTTTGGGTGTATAATATTTGCTAAATCCCTCATCGCCAAAAAAGGAGGTTCATTCAATGAACAGCAAGATTAAAGAAATTGCCGAACGAATTACCGGTGTGCGTGAACTTCTGGGCATTACTCCGGAAGACATGAGCAGGGACCTCGGCATTTCCGTCAATGAATACCTTGAGTACGAAAGCGGCAGCAGAGATTTTTCTTTCTCCCTGCTTTACGAGATCGCCATCCGGTTCGGCATCGACATTACCGAGCTTATTACCGGCGAGATCCCCAAGCTTTCCCGTTTCTCTCTCATTCGCAGCGGTGAAGGACTTCCCATTGAACGCCGCAAAGGCTTCACCTATCATCACATTGCCTATCTTTTCCGGAACAGAATGTCCGAACCCTTCCGTGTCGTCGCCAGATATGACGCCGAGCTTGAGAAGCAGCCCATCCACATTTCTTCCCACTCCGGCCAGGAGTTCGACTATGTCCTCTCCGGACAGCTCAAAGTCCAGATCGAAGATCACACGATGATCCTGAACCCCGGCGACGCAATTTATTACGACGCGCACAACAACCACGGCATGATCGCCATCGGAGGGAAGGACTGCGAATTCCTCGCGGTCATCTCCAGCTCGGAATACGAAAAAGATGAAAAGAAGGAGCCAGTAGATTAAACATGAGCCTGCTCGATTTACATAAGAAATACCTCAACGAAGAATACGACGAAAACGGAAACGTCAAAAAACTCACGTTCAATGTTCCCCAGGACTTCAACTATGCTTACGACGTCGTCGACGTTCTCGGCCGCGAAACGCCCGACCGCCGCGCCATGCTCTGGATCGGCAACGACGGAGAAGAAAAGAGCTTTACCTTCGCGGATATTTCCCGGGAAAGCTCCCGCGCCGCCGCGGCGCTTGTCAACAACGGCGTTAAGCGCGGCGACAAGGTCCTTCTGGTTTTGAAGCGCCACGTTGAATCCTGGCTCTGCATCCTCGCCTGCCACAAGATCGGCGCAGTCGCCATTCCGGCAACGAACCTTCTCGGATCCCACGACATACTCTACCGTCTGCGCGCAGCGGATATAAGCGCCGTCGTCTGCACTCCCGACAGCGGCTTCCCCACAAGAGTCGACGAAGCCGAAAAAGAATTCGGAAAAACGCTTGTCAAGCTTGTGGCCCACAGCGACGCATACCCCGGCTGGAAAAACCTCAGCACCGAAATGGACTCCGCGCCGGAATTCGTTCCCCCGGCAGAACGCAACAGCGTCCTCGACCCGATGCTCATATACTTTTCCTCCGGCACCACCGGAATGCCCAAGATGGTCGAGCACAACTACGCATACGCCATCGCGCACATCCCCACTGCAAAATACTGGCACCGCGTCATTCCCGACGGCCTTCACATGACCGTTGCGGAATCCGGCTGGGGCAAATACGTCTGGGGCAAGCTCTACGGCCAGTGGTTCATGGAAGCGGGCATCTTCGCCTTTGACTTTGACCGCTTTGACGCCAAGACAATGCTCAGTCTGCTTGAAAAATACAGGATCACGACCTTCTGCGCTCCCCCGACGATCTACCGCTTCTTTATCAAGGAAAACCTCGCCGCCTACGATCTCTCTTCCATCCGGCACGCCACCATCGCCGGCGAAGCGCTCAACCCGGAAGTTCTCGAGCAGTTCCGCAGCGCCACGGGGCTTGTCATCCACGAAGGCTTCGGCATGACGGAGACCACCTGCACGATAATGAACCCCTACTGGATAACTCCCCGTCCGGGCTCCATGGGAAAGCCCTCCCCCGCCTACGAAGTTACGATCCTTGACGAAAACGGAAAAGAAGCCATCCCGGGAGTCACCGGCGAGATCGCCATCAAGCTCCCGCCCGAGGGCGAGCTTCTCCCCGGACTTTTCAACGGATACTGCAGCGACCCCGAAAAAACTGCCGAAGCGCGCCGTGGCGGCTGGTTCCACACCGGAGACACCGCATGGAAGGACGAGGACGGATATTTCTGGTTTGTCGGACGCGGAGACGACCTCATCAAGTCCTCCGGCTACCGCATCGGGCCCTTTGAAGTCGAAAGCGTTCTTATCGAGCATCCGGCGGTTTTGGAGTGCGCCGTCACGCCCTACCCCGATCCGACGCGCGGCCTTGTCGTCAAGGCGACGATTCTGCTCGCTCCCGGATACGCTCCCAGCGAAGAGCTGAAAAAAGAAATTCAGACCTATGTGAAAACCCACACCGCTCCCTACAAATACCCCCGCGTCGTCGAATTTGTCGACGCGCTTCCAAAGACCATAAGCGGCAAGGTCAGCCACACGGTCATCCGCGACGCGGACTTTGCCAAATACCGCGAGCTCCATCCCGAATGGAAATAACCGCATTCCGAGATATTTCTGCTTTGACCACAGTGTGCCGCGAAGGAATTTTCGCGGCACACTTTTTGCGTTGAATTGCCGCTTACCATGTGATATAATCAAACTATGCAAAAGCTTGACCGCGGAGGTTAGAATGGAAAATTTCACTTTGAGAAAAATCGCTCCCGAAGACGCATACGAGGTGTACTCCCTTGGGGCGCTGGCATGGATCAATCCCGTCGACATCGACAAACGCGTGGCCGAAGAAAAATTCACCCCCCACGGCGGCGCGCTCGGACTTTTCACCGAAAACGGAGAGCTGGCCGCTTCCATAACCGAAGAACCCTTCACCGTCAATTTTGACGGAAACCTCGTTCCGATGAACGGTATCGCCGGAGTCAGCACAAAGCCCGAATACCGCTACGGCGGCTCAATAAGGCGCATTTTCAGCTATATTCTCCGGCAGTCCTTCTCCAGGGGCGACGTTTTTTCCGCGC
Organism: Clostridiales bacterium; assembly: GCA_016303065.1. Taxonomy (GTDB): domain Bacteria; phylum Bacillota; class Clostridia; order Oscillospirales; family QAMX01; genus SIG499. The sequence continues at coordinate 31,988 of JAEDMJ010000021.1, read as the reverse complement.
TCTTCCCATTTTCCCATAAATTTTACCGCAAATTCGGGTACGAAGTGTGCTGTCCGAGCAACAAATACGCCATCGAGCTGGATATGCTCGCGCCCATGCGCCTTTCAATGCCGCTTCGGCGCATTGAGTGCGGCGAAGAAGCCCCTCTTCTCACGGAAATACACAACTCCTTTGCAAAAAAGTACAATATGTGCGTTCACCGCACCGAGGACCGGAGCAGGAACGTGAACCGCGGGCACACATACCGCGACCTTGTGAACCACTTTGTCATCGGAGACGGCGCATATATCACATTCAAGCACTTCGAAAGCGAAGGCCGCATCGAAGTCCGCGACTGGGCTTTCACAAGCGAAAAGTACATTCCCGAGATGCTCGCGCTTTTGGGAAGATTCTCCCCGATGATGAAGACCGCGGAAATCTATTGTCCCATGGAGCTTCCCCTCGAGGCCTATGTCGAAAGCACTTACAAAATCACCCGCACGGTCGATTACGGCATCATGAGCCGAATCGTAAACGCCCAAAAGGCTCTTGAGCTCTGCTCAATACCGGAGGGAGCGGATTTTACCGTCTCCGTTTCCGACGACGGCATTCCGCAGAACAACGGCGTCTGGCGCGTACGTCCGGGAAGCTGCGTTCGGACCGACGCCCCGGCCGACCTGGAATGCGACATAAGAACGCTTGCCCTGATCGTGCTGGGAACATGGGATCTCGCCTCGGTTTCCGGAAGACCCGATGTGAGGATCAACTCCAACGAAGAGACGCTCAAAAAGACCTTCCGCCGCAAACCCGTCTTCCTGAACGACACATTCTGATCCGCCCGAAAGCGCTTTCCCACAAGGGAACGCAAAGTGCCGCAAAATCCCCTTACCGCACAAAAATCCGGTTATACCGGCAAGTTCACACAAAAACCGTCTGCACCCCCAAAAGTGCAGACGGTTTTGTGTGTTTTTTTGTTTTAAGCGGCCCGGCGCGGTTTTCAGGTAAACCTTGCGCCGTACTCTTTCGGCGGAATACCCATCTGTTTTTTGAACACACGCGAAAAATACATCGCATCGCCGTATCCGCAAAGCTCCGCCACGTTCCTGACCCCTGATATCCCCTGTTCCATGAGGGCGCAGGCCCGGCGTATTCTCACGGTGTTGACATATTCCGCCGTACCGACGCCGAATCTTCTTTTGAATACCGTTGAAACATACTTCGGGTGCAGTCCAAGCGCGTCACCTATCATCCGAAGATTCAGCTCCTGAGCCGAAAAATGCTCGTCGATATAACGTTTCACATCCAAAGCCGCGCTTTTCTGCTTTTTTTCAAGGCTCTTATACGGATTTTTTCTTTCAAGCAGCGACAGGGTATAAAGCAGCAGCCCCTCGCTTCTGAGCTCCGCTGAATACCCCTCCCCCTCCAGTGCGCCGTTCCAAATCGCTCCGAGTCCGCCCATCCCCGGGAAGAGACATCTCTCCGCGCATATGCCGAGTTCGTCGGCAATTCGGTTCGCGCGGGAGCCCATAAAGCTTATGTACATATAGCGAAAGCCGTCCTCCGTCTCGAGGGAATAGGGCACCGCAGGAAATGCGAAAAAAACGTCCCCGGCGGAAAGCGGCTCCTCTCTTCCCGGCAGCAAAAGCTTCGCCCTTCCGCACCGGACATAGTGCAGCCTGTAATACGGCAGAATATTGACCGTGTCCCCTGTCTGCGGCTTTGTCTCAAGCACAAAGTTTATGGTATGCAGAAATTCATTCGATTCCCTGCGGGGAATAAAGCGGCAGATACCCTCCCCGTTCATCCTGTCACTCTCCTGTTTTTGTTCCTGTCTTTGAATTATATTCCGCCGCGGCCAAAAAATCAAGTTTAACCTTACTATTTTCCATAACCGCACAGATATTTTCCTTTTATTTTGTTCAGGGCCTGTGCTATAATTCTACCGAAAGAGCCCCAGTGCACAAATAAAGTTCAACGGAGGAATGCTTATATGAAAAAGCTGAGAGTCGGCGTCTTCGGCGGCGCGCGCGGCACAAGCATGATAAACTGCTGCAAAATTCTTGAAAACGCCGACATAGTCGCCATATGCGACAAATCCGAAGGAGTCCTTGCCCGCCAGATGCGGGAAAACGAAGGGCTTGACATTTCCTATTACCGCAGTTTTGAGGAATTTATACAGCATGATTTTGACGCAGTTGTTCTTGCAAATTACGCCAATGAACACGCTCCATTTGCCATAAAGGCTCTGAAAGCAGGAAAACACGTCTATTCCGAAGTTCTTCCCGTGCAGAACCTCAAGGAAGCGGTCGAACTCATCGAAGCCGTCGAGGAAAGCGGGCTTGTGTACGCCTTCGGCGAAAACTGCTGCTATATGGCCGCTCCGCACGAGATGCGAAAGCTCTACCGCGAAGGAAAGATCGGCGAATTTGAATACGGCGAATGCGAATATGTCCACAACTGCGAACCGATATGGCCCGAAATAACCTACGGCGAAAGGGACCACTGGCGGAACAATATGTTCTCCACCTTCTACTGCACCCACTCCCTCGGCCCGATCATTCACATGACCGGACTCCGCCCCGTGTCGGTCGTCGGCATCGAGGGCACGAAAAACGAGCGGAATCTCAGAAGCGGCTCGCGCTCGGGACAGTTCGGCATTGAGCTTGTCACCCTTGAGAACGGCGGAATAGTGAAAAGCATTCACGGCGGTCTGTATAAAAACTCCACATGGTACTCCGTTTACGGGTCGAAAGGCCGGATGGAATCCGCCCGCGAGGATACCCGAAGCGGAGGAAACGACCGGATATACGTCAACGCCGACAGCTACTCCGGGGAATACGGCGAAGAAAAGATCGACGACTATTTTCCGAAGGTCGGTTCCGACGAAAAAAGCAGGGATTTCGGACACGGCGGCTCCGATTTCTACGCTTTTTCCAATTTCGTGCAAAAGGTTTTCGGAGACCCCTCCGCCGACACGATCGACGTTTACGAAGCGCTCGATATGTATCTTCCGGGACTTTTGGCATACCGTTCCATTCTTTCCGGAAACGTACCGGTCAAAATTCCGAATCTCAGAAATAAGTCCGAACGCGGCGAATACAGAAACGACACCGCCTGCACCGATCCCAAAGCCGCCGGAGATCAGCTCTGGCCCACAATTTCGACGGGCACCCCCGACATCGGAGACGAGGTCTACGATGTAATACGCAAAAAATGGCTTTCCAGGTCAAAGGGATAAGAACTCTCCTCCCCGTTTGCCGCTTTTTGCTTTCCCCGGAACCGAAAGGGCAAAAAAATCGGCCCCCGGCGTCAGATTTTCAAAGAAACAACCAAAGCCGTATGTCCGAAACGGACATACGGCTTTGGTTGTTTCCTTATTCAGGAATTCCGGGCTGCATTCATTCTTTTTTCAAGCTCGCTCACAGTCACGCTCCAGCCCTTTTCCGCATATTCGTCCGGATACGCTTTCGGTTCCGCGCCGGGGTAGGCGCGGCGGAAAAGCTCTTCCGCCACGATTTTCTTAAGCCAGGGATTTCTCACAAGGACCGGCCCGGTCAGATAAGTGGCAAAGACGTTCCCGCGGTGAAGGCCTTCACCCGGAACTTCGGTTCCGCCGGCGCTTTCAAAGCTTCCCTGACCGAAACACGGCGTGAACAGCGGGGGCTCCTCCGTCATGACAAAACCGGATTTGTTTACGAATCCCGCGGCAAGCCTGTCCGAAAGACCGCTCCTGTAAAGGACGTCTCCGGTCTGGCGGTCCGCGGTCCTTCTGACAACGGCGTCAAAAAGTCCGAGAGCTTTGAAGCTTTCGTTTTCCGCGGCGATCTCACGGCAGACAAGCTCGCTGGCCGTTCCGGTGAACAGCATGACTTTCCCTTCCCGGGCCGCAGCGTGAAATTCATCGCGCATTCCGGAAAGACGCTCCGCCGCCTGCCTGACTCTCTTCTCGGTTCCGGCGCCGATGAACACAAAATCAAAGCCCATAAGGTCGACGCCGTCGGCGCAGTCACCGGAAACGACCTCCGTTTCTGCCCCCATGCTTCTAAGAGCCCGGTCGAGCACAGCGATATTGCCCCAGTCGCCGTAAAGATTCATAAGATTAGGAAAAAGATGCAGCAATCTGATCATATGGCCTTCAAAGCTCCTTCCTCTCCGCGGCGTCAGCCGGAAGCCTTGAAATAAACTTGTCCCTGTCCGAAAAACAGGTCACGATATAGAGATCGTTTTTCTCTCTCGAAAGCATATCTCCGATACCGTCCAGCTCCCCGATGATTTCAAGCTTTTCTGCCGGTATCTCCGAGTAAGACAGTCTCTGAGCTATATCCCACACATATTTTCCCGCGATATACACTTTTCTGACGTTTTCGGAGGCGAGACGGTCAAAGTCGATGTCCCAAAGCCAGGAGGTCTCTCCCGTGAAATATTTCCGGCTTACCGCGTCCACGATCACAAGCACGCTTCCCCCGGCTCTTGCCGCATATTCAAGGGAATAGTCGTAGGACGTGGAATTTTCATGCTTTGAAGTCAAAAGCACAAGCTTTCTTCCGCCCTGTTCCCAGCATCTCACTCTTCCGTTTGTGAGAAAATAGTCCGATATCGATTTTTCGATCGATTCCGCCGGAACGCCAAGCTCCCGGCAGAGGGCAAAAGCCGCCAGCATATTGTAGGCGTGATAGAGGGAGTTGATGCCGCATTTCATGCGGTGATCCTCACCGTCAAAAACGGTGATCACGCCGTTTTCGGTGTCAAACCCGGACAACGAATACCTGACTTTTCCGCGCTCAAGCCCGCAGCCTTCACAGCGGAACGCTCCCAATGCTCCCGAAACGCGGTAACCGTAGGAAAGCTTTCCGCCGCAGCGGGGACAGTACGCGCCGTCGTCGTATACTCCGGTCTTTTTTCCGGCGGGAACGGCGGCGTCTTCAACTCCGAATCCGACCGTCTCCGCGCCTTCGGCGGCCAGAAGCGACATCGGATCGTCCGCATTGACGATCACCTTCATGCCGCTCATAACGGCTTCGGCAATTTTGCCGCATATGAACTCCGGATGCGCATTCCTCGTCATCTGATCCCGGAGAATGTTCAGAATCATGAAATGCGTCGGCTTCAGGTATTTAAACGTGAGCCGGGCATATCTTTCGTCCGACTCCATGACGACCGCGTCGCTCCGGACTTTTCCGCAGAGAGTCGAGTCGCATATGAGCATTGTGGCAATGCCTTCGGTTTGGTTCGAGCCCTCTCGGTTCCAGCAAACCCTTCTGCCGCTGTCCCGAAGAATCTTCACCGCAAGCTCCACCGTGGAGGTTTTTCCGTTCGATCCGGTCACGGCGACGACCGTGTCCGGAAGCTCAAGCCGCGAGATAATGTCGGGGCATATCTTCAAAGCCAGCGCGCCCGGCTTCGAGCTTCCCCGGCCGATAAGTTTTCCGACAAGCGCCGCCAGTTTGCAAACAACGATCGCAAGGATCTTTCTCATTGGCATTCAACCTCTTTTCTCCTGCGGCGGAAGGCATCCGCCGTTTTCAAAGATGTGCATCGCCTTCCGCGAATCCTCCCCGACCTGGGCGGCAAGTTCCTCCGGAGAGGAAAAGCGCCTCTCCTCTCTCAGGTACGCGCAGAGCCACACCCACACCGTTTTGCCGTAAAGATCGGGGCATTCTCCGATTATGTGCGTTTCATTTGTAAAAATCCCGTCCTCGTAAAACGTCGGCCTGTGGCCGAGATTTGTGACTGCGGGAAAGAATTTTCCGTCAACCTCTGCCGCCGAAGCGTAAACCCCGTTTTTCGGGTAGAGCTGCTCCGGGTCAAATTCCAGGTTCAGCGTCGCAAGTCCGATCCGGTGTCCGCGCCCGTCGCCGTGTTCGACGGTTCCGCCCAGAAGCAGCGGATGTCCCAGAGCCTTCAGAGCCCCGGCAAAATCTCCGTCGGAGAAAAGCTTTCTGATCCTTGTAGAGCTGACGCGCTCTCCGTCGAGCGTGACGGTCCCGACAACGGAAAGGATCAGCTTTTTTGCAAGAAGCGCCGCGTCCCCCGCCGCGCCGAATCCGAAGCGAAAATCTTCTCCCGCAGCGGCCCCGGCGGCGTTCAGCTCTTTTTTCAAAGTGCCCTCAATAAACTCCTCCGGAGATTTTGAAGCAAATTCCTCCGTAAAAGGAATTTCAACGACTTCCGTTCCGGGAAAAAGCGTGTCAATAAGCTTTCTCTTTGCCCTTCCCGGAGACAAAAGAAGCTGATTGTCACGGTTCACGACTTTTCCCGGCCGGCGGTCAAACGTCACCACCGTCGGGGTCATGCCGTTCGCCGCCGCGCCCGCCGCAGCTTGGCGCATTATCTCCGCATGGCCAAGATGAACTCCGTCAAAAAAACCGAGGGCACAGAACCTCTTATCAGAGCTCATAATAATTCTTCTCCGTAATAAATTCTCCGTTCACGATCTCTCCGACGGCGATGAAAGCGTCCCCGTTATAAAGGCGGCAGCGCCCCGACGCGTTAGGCGTCAGAATGTGCTCGGACGGAACCGGCGCGCCGTCGCGGACGTACCTGTCGCCCCGCTGATCGGTCATGACCGCCGGAAGCTCCGAAAAAACGGAGTCGATCGGAAACACAAAGCTGAAATCGCCCTTTTCCGCGCGGAGGGCCGCTTCATCGGGAGTCAGCGCGTTTTCAACGCTGTATCTTCCGGCCTGAGTGCGGCGAAGATACGACATCGTGCCGAACGTGCCGAGCTTTTCTCCGATATCCCGGCAGAGAGAGCGGATATACGTCCCCTTTGAACAGCGGATATCGAGCGTAAACTCCCCCGCATTTTCGTCGGCGGAAACCAGCTCAAGCGAAAAAATTTCAACCTCCCGCGACGGAACCTCAACGCTCTCTCCGCTGCGGGCAATTTCGTAAAGACGCCGGCCGTTCACCCAGATCGCCGAGTAAATCGGCGGTACCTGTACTATTTTTCCCCGGAACTCGCAAAGGACGCCGAGAACGTCCTCCGCGGAGGCCCGCCTGTCGGAGCGGCGCACCACGCTTCCCGTTATGTCGCCCGTATCCGTTTCGATACCGGTTTTCAAAACCGCAGTATAGCGCTTCTCCGACGCGCCCAAATACTCCGAAACCCTTGTACCCCTGCCAAAACAGATCACCAAAAGACCTGTCGCCATGGGGTCAAGGGTCCCGGTATGACCTGCCGTCTTCGCTCCGAGAGCGCGGCGCACTTTCGACACCGCCGCCTGGGAAGAATAGCCGGTCCTTTTATCGATAAGAACGATGCCGCTTTTCGGAGCCGTCATTTTCCCGCAAAAACGCGCTCGATCTCACGCGCAACCTTGTCGATCGCCTCTTCGACCGTTCCCGAAACCGTGCACCCGGCAGCGCGGGTGTGACCCCCGCCTCCGAAAACGGCGCAGATCTCGCTGGCGTCCACAGCGGCAGTGGTGCGGAGCGAGATTTTCATGGAACCGTCCTTCTGCTCGTAAACGGTAATTCCGGCGTCGACGCCTTCGATCTGCCTCGGTATCGAGGAAAACTCGTCCACGTCGTCGTCCGTCGCGCCCGTTTCTGCGCGCATTTTCTGGGTTATGAATATTGACGCGATGCGTCCTCCGGCACGGAAAGAAAGCCCCTCGTAAACAAGGCGCTCGATGCGCGACCTTGCAAGGGATTTCTTTTCGAAGTGCTCGTTATTGACGGCGGCAAGGTCAAATCCCTTTTCAATGCACGCCGCGGCAATGCGGTGGCTCTCCGCAGTCGTATTCGCGTACTTAAAGCATCCGGTATCCGTCGAAACCGCAATATAGAGAAGCTCCGCGATGACCGAATCAAGCTCCGCGCCGAGTTCGGAAATCAGATAAAACACGATTTCCCCGGTCGCGGGAGCTCTGTCGTCCACAAGCCTTGCACAGCGCGAAACAAGTCCGTTGGCTCTGTGATGGTCGATCACAAAATCGATGCTGTCAAGGAAAACCGTCTGGGAGCTTTCAAACTGCTGGGGCGCGGAAATATCCACGGATACAACGGTGTCCCCCCTGTACCCTTCCGGCGCCCTCAGCTCAAGGTAATAGGGCATGAATCTTTCGGTTATCTCCGGATTCGCGCAGAGAAAAGCGGTCTTTCCCAGCTTTCTCAAAGCGTGGCAAAGAGCCGCCGCGGTACAAACGGTGTCCCCGTCCGGACGCCTGTGTGTGAGGAGAAGGAAATTATCTCTTTCCCTGAGCGCTCCGGCAAAAGCCGGAAGCTCATTCTTTATCCGATCCAGCACCATCTTCGCCAGAATTCTCCTTCATTTCGTTCATAATGTCAAGAGTCCGCCGTCCGCGTATAAGTCCCGCGTCCGGCACAAAGCTGAGTTCCGGCGTATGGCGCAGCTGAAGCCGCCTTGCAAGCTCGCGCCGGATATATCCGGCGCAGGACCTGAAGCCCTTCATGACCTCGGAAAGTCTTTCCTCGTCGCCAAGAGCCGACACGAATACCTTTGCGTATTTCGTGTCGGCGGTGACCTCGACTCTTGTTATGCTGATAATCCCCTGAAGCCTCGGATCCTTGACGCTTCGAAGTATGTCCGCGATCTGGGACATGATCTCGTCTCCGAGTCTTTCGGATCTGTATCCTGCCATAAATCTTTTCTCCGTTTGCTTTCTCAGATCTGAACCATAACGAAGTTTTCGATGATATCTCCGACTTTGACGTCGGTATAGCGGTCAATTCCGATGCCGCATTCAAACCCTGTGGCAACTTCCCTGACGTCGTCCTTGAATCTGCGAAGACTTGAAATTTCGCCCTCGTGGATGACAACGCCGTCCCGGACGATTCGAACCTTTGCAGAGCGCTGAACTTTTCCGTCCTTGACCATGCAGCCGGCGATTGCTCCGACGCCTGTAACCTTGAAAACCTGGCGGACTTCCGCAGTGCCGAGAAGGTCTTCCTTAAACTTCGGCGCAAGCATGCCCTTGATTGCCGACTTGACCTCGTCGATACACTCGTATATGACGCGGTGCAGGCGGATGTCGATACCTTTCTGCTCCGCAGAGTTTCTTGTGTTGATGTCCGGGCGAACGTTAAAGCCGATGACGATGGCGTTGGAAGCGCTTGCCAGCATAATGTCGTTTTCATTGACTGCACCGACGCCGCCGTGTATGACCTTGACGCGGACCTCTTCGTTGGAAAGCTCTTCAAGGGACTTTTTGATCGCCTCAACGGAGCCCTGAACATCCGCTTTGAGAACGATGTTCAACTCTTTAAGGCTGCCCTCTTTAAGGTGCGTGAACAGGTCGGCAAGAGTCATCGACTGAGCCGCGCTTGTGTTCGCATCGCGTTCTGCCTGTCTGCGCTGCTCCACAAGCTCGCGGGCCATTCTTTCGTCCTTGATGACGTGGAATTTCTCTCCGGCGCCCGGAGTCTCGTCAAGGCCGATGACCTCGACCGGCACGGAGGGCCCGGCGGAGGTGATCTTCATGCCCTTGTCATTTGCCATGGCTCTGATGTGGCCGATCGCTTTTCCGGCAATGATAAGATCGCCGGTCTTCAGAGTCCCGTTCTGTACAAGGAGCGTCGCGACAGGACCGCGGTTTTTGTCAAGCTTTGCTTCAATGACCGTGCCCAGAGCGGATCTGTCGGGATTGGCTTTCAGCTCCCTCATGTCGGAAACGAGAAGAACCATCTCCAAAAGCTCCGGAATTCCCTGACCCGTAAGGGCGGATATCTTTGCAACGACCGTGTCTCCTCCGAACTCCTCCGGAATGAGATCGTATTCCATAAGCTGCTGGATTACATGGTCCGGATTTGCGGTGTGCTTGTCGCACTTGTTGACGGCGACGATTATCGGAACGTTCGCGGCTTTTGCGTGGTTTATCGCTTCAATGGTCTGGGGCATTATGCCGTCGTCCGCGGCGACAACGAGTATCGCAACGTCGGTAACGGACGCTCCGCGGGCGCGCATGGATGTGAACGCCGCGTGTCCGGGAGTGTCGAGGAAGGTGATCATTCTTCCGCCCACGTCGACCTGGTAAGCGCCGATGTGCTGTGTAATACCTCCGGCCTCTCCCGCTGCGACGCTTGTCTTTCTGACCGCGTCAAGGAGGGATGTCTTTCCGTGGTCAACATGGCCCATGACCACGACGACCGGAGTCCTGAGCTGGAGGTTTTCTTCGGCGTCTTCACTCTCGTCAAAGAGCTGCTCTTCAATCGTGAGATGGATTTCGCGCTCGATTTTCGCACCGAACTCCATGGCGACAAGGCTCGCCGTGTCAAAATCGATTATCTCGCTGACGGATGCCATAACGCCCATCTTCATAAGGACTTTGACGACCTCAGAACCGGTTTTTTTCAGCCTCGACGCAAGCTCGCCCACGGCGATCTCGTCGGGAATGCTGACCTTTATCGGAGCTTTTTTCTGAACTTCGCGCTGAAGGCGGCGCATCTTTTCCTGCTCTTCCGCCCGACGCTTCGTTCCGAAATTCTGCGGCTTCCTGTCCGGAGATTTCTTTATCTTCTGCTTTCCGCGCTCGCCGGAATTGACCTCCTTGTCCCCGGCAAGTCTGTCAAGCTTTTCGTCGTATTTTGACATATCGACGCTTGAGCCCCTGGTGTCGACATATCTGCGCTCCGGCTTTCTCTGCTGGGGTCTTGTCTGCTGCTGGGAAGTTTGGTTCTGTGGCGCAGGCTGCTGTGCCTGGGGCGCGGGACGCTGCGCCGCTCCCGTGTTGGGCTGTGGCCTGCGGTCGCCCTGGGACTGATTGTTCGCAGGCTTCGGCTGACCCGCTTCGCGCGCGGACCGTTCCTCCTGCTTTGCCGGGACTTTTTCGGCGGATTCGACCGCTTTTTCTTTCGGCGTGACCTGTGCCGTTTCGGCGGCGGCGGTTTTTCTAAGCGCCGCTTCCAGATCGGAAACCTGGTGCTTTGCCGTCAGGGCATTGAACAGGATGTTCAGCTCGTTGGAATCAAGAACCTTCGCCGGACTTTTGGGGGGAAGGTTGTGTTCTGTAAGAATGCCCATTATGACCTTGTTGGACACACCGAAATCCTTCGCTATATCACTAATTCTTATCTTAACCAATGTACTCATATCTGTCCACCTCCAAAGCTCATCTCAGCCGCAAGCGCAGCGTACACACTGTCGGGAATCTCTCGCTCAAGAGCTCGCGCCAAAGCCTTTGTCTTTTTCGCTTTTTCAAGGCAATCCGCATTGCGGCAGACATATGCTCCGCGTCCGTTCTGCTTTCCTTTCAGATCAACACAAACTCCCCCTCCGGCGTCCGGAAGGGCGGCGACAATCCGCACAAGATCTCTTTTCGGCTTCATCTCCCGACAGCCGACACACATTCTTTTGGGTATTTTTTTCTGTTGCGCCATAAACGGCTCCGTTTCCTAAAAAAATTCGGATGGGCTATTTGACCGATGAACGCGCCTTGATGTCGATCTTATATCCCGTAAGCTTTGCGGCAAGTCTGGCGTTCTGACCTTCTCTGCCGATGGCAAGGGAAAGCTGATCGTCCGGAACGACTATCTCACAGAGCTTTTCGTCCTCGCTCATCTCCGCGCTGACGACTGTTGCCGGAGCAAGCGCGGCAGAGACAAATTCCACCGGATCCTCCGAATACTTGATTATGTCAATTTTCTCTCCGGAGAGCTCCTCAACAACATTGTTGACGCGGGCGCCCTTGGGGCCGACGCAGGCGCCCACCGGCTCGACCGCCGGATCGTTGGAGCGAACCGCGATCTTTGTGCGCGATCCCGCTTCGCGGGCAACCGAGACGATCTCCACAACCCCGTCGTATACTTCCGGCACTTCGCTTTCAAAGAGCTTTCTGACAAAACCCGGATGGGTGCGCGAGATCTGAAGCTGCGGGCCCTTTGCCCCCTTTGACCCGCCGGAAACACCCTTCATAACGCCGACAAGATAGACCTTGAGGTGCTGTCCTTCAGTGTACACCTCGTTTTTGATCTGCTCCGCAGGGGTCAAAAGAAGCGTCTGTTCTTCGTTCTTTCCCGCCATCGTGAGCACGACCGCGCCGGACTTCCGGTCGATCTTGTAAACCTGTGTATTCAGGATTTCCTGCTCCTTGGAAGCGAACTCACGGTACATCGCTCCGCGCTCGGATTCACGGATACCCTGAATTATGACCTGCTTTGCGGTCTGAGCCGCAATGCGTCCGAACTTTTTCGTCTCAAGCCTGACCTTGACCACGTCTCCGGGCATACACTTTGAATATCCCGGTATACTCCGCGCCAGGTCAACCTTTATCTCCGCGGTCGGATCAACAACGTCCTCCACCGCAGTTTTCACGGCATACATATTCATCACAGCCGTATTCGGATCCATGGCAAACTCAACATTGTCGCCTGCCGTCGGATTTTCCCGGTGATAGGCCGCAGTAAGCGCCTGTCGGATTTTTTCAAGCATGTAATCCTTCGGAATACCGCGCTCTCTTTCCAGATCTTCCAAAGCCTGGTTGAATTCCTCGTTCATTCAGATTCCCATCCCTTAATTATAATCATTGAACTCAAAGTGTATGTTGCAGCGAGCAATCGCCGACATCGGAACGGAAAGCTCCGTCCCGTCCCTGTCAAAGACGACGTCGTCCCCGTCGCGGCGCACAAGCACAGCGGTAAAGCTTTTTGCGCCGTCTTCGGAGCGTTTGTAAAGCTTCACGTCAACGGTGCTTCCGGTAAACCTGTCATAATCGGAGGGGCGGTAAAGCTCACGGTCGATCCCCGGCGAGCTGACCTCGAGATAGTAGCTCTGTTCAATTGGGTCAAGCTCGTCAAGTTTTTTGTCCAGCGCACGGTTGACCTGTTCGCACATATCGATGTCAACATTTCCGGGAGGGTCGGTGTCAAGAGTGACCTTGAGACACCAGTCTCCGCCCTCTTTGAAGAACCGGACGTCCCACACCGAACAGCCCGCCTCCGCAGCGTATTCCTCGGCGCAGCCCCAAACGAGTTCACATATCTCTTTTGACGTCAAATCAGGTGACCTCCGAAAACACAATATTCAAGAATATGGAGCGGGAAACCCGCTCCATACTAACAACAACCTCATACAACAGAATTATAACACAAGCCGTTCACGTTTGCAAGTATTATTCCCGAATTTTTTCCTCTTTTCACGAAATAAGCGTGTCAACCCGCCAAACTCCGTCCGATAAGACCAATCTAAGCTTTCCGGCTCTTATAAACTCCGGCATTCCCTCCAGAACGAACGCGTCGTTTTCCGTCCAAAATTCGTATGCAAGGGTAAAGTCAAAGAATCCGTCGCCTTCCGTTCCCGAAGAAACCCGGCAGGCTTTTAGTGTGAAGCCGTCCAACGGCGCAAGCTCCGCTCCGTCTGCAAGAAGAAGCTCCACTGTATACCTGTCTCCGCGCGTGAGCGCCGCGGCGAAGACCGCCGCGACCTGTGCCGGCGCCGCCTGGGAAAGGCTTTCCTCCGACGGACATATCAGCGCGCCGCCGCCGTTCAAGTATTCCTCAATTTGAACCTCCGTATGTGTTATTTTTTCGGAGTCAAAGTAATACACCTTTCCCGTTTTCATGTCAAACAGATACAGATAGCTGCTGTCGCATATGAACGCGAGCGTGTATCTCTCTGTTCCCACGAAGTCGTAAACGCTGCATTCGAGAGAGAAAGTCTCCGTGTCCTCCGGATATTTCACCATGACGAGGCGCTCTTTCCCGTCGGAGGCGCGGCGGAGAAGGGTCCGCGACTCGTAGGTCGAGACCGCGAGCCCGCCTTCAACGTCGGCAACGACTCCGTCGGAATTTCCGAGATAAAGCTTTTTGGCATAGCCCCAGTTTTTCTGGAAAAGCACGCCTTCGGAGGTTTTTCCAAGAACCCTGACGCCTCCGGTCAAATAGACCGACGCCTTGCTCTCTCCGCTCTTTGCCGAGTACACCGTTCCGGAGGTATCCGAGAAAAAGAGCTCGTCCCCGCAGACGACAAGTTCCGCGACGGCGTTTCCGGCGGAGGCCTCGTACAGCTTTCTGCTGTCCCATACCCCGTAAGTCAGGGCGTAAACCGAGACGGAACCGTTCTGTTTTGATATGTACCACAGCTCCGACTTTCCAAACGCCACCGTCTCCCTGTTCGGCGTGCGGCTGTTTCCCGAAAGGACCCGGGTCTCCCAGATCCCCCGGTCGATGTCATACCGGTAAAGCGCCGTCTCCTGGCCGTAGCTTTTCCCGTCGACGAAGTAAAACTCGCTTCCGATTTTGACCCCGCTCCCAAAAGGCAGCATATAATAAGCGGTCACTTCCCCGGTTTCCATGTTTCCCGCCGAAAGCTTTCCGCTTTCCGCGTCCCCGAACCAGACCACGCCGTTTTCGACGATGAATTCTCCGATAATCCGGTTTTCAAAAAGCGTTCTCCCGGAGCCGGACTGCTTGTCGAGTATCTTGATCCGGTCATCGATCGGATCCGCATAAATGATCGTATCGCCGTCCGCATAGAGCTCCGTGGAACGCGAATAGACGGAGGTTTTTCCCGGCTCCCGGTCGTCCGAAGACAGCTGGACCGAGGTGTACGCAGAAGATGTTTCGGAGCTTTCTTCTTTTTCCGCTCCGCATCCCGCAAGAATGCAAAGACAAAGCAAAGCGCAGATCAAACGTCCCGCTGTTTTCAAACGCATGGCAAAGCACACCCTTTCTCCGTTTTCCGTCCCCTCCGAAAATGCTCTCAGACTCCGGCAAAACCGTCCCTGATTTTTTTTAGTATTGCTCTGAGCTGTTCCTGTTCCTCTTCGGTGATATTGGAGTAAAACTCACGTTCCACGTCGCACATACTCTTGCGTCTGGCCCGCTCCATCTCCCAGCCCTTCTCCGTAAGGAACACGTGCACGGATCTCTGGTCGTTTTCGTCCGTCACTCTGCGGACAATTCCCTCCCGCTCCATCCGTCCCAGCGAAACGCTGACCGTCGGCGCGCTCAGATGAGTGTGGGAGACAATGACCTGCTGCGCCGCACCGTCGTCCCCGTGGGAAAGGTGGTACATAATGTGGCGGTACCCCTCTTTCATGCCCATACTGTCCCTGTCCGCCCGGAAGCGTTTCATAACGATGCGCGACAACTCTCCAAAGAGCATGTACGCCGTTTTTTCAGCCCGCGCATCTGCATTGGTTGTTTTCATATATTTAAACGCACCTGTCCCTCAAAATAAATCTTCTGCCGGCACTTTTTCCCCGGCAATTCGTTATTTTTCAAACTAATTATATCCTATCCGCCAATTTATGTCAAGCCGCCCCGTCACAGGCATCGGGATCGGATGCTCCCGGAGGCCGCCATACCGGCAATTTCCATTATCTCGCCTTCCGACTCATCCAAAAAGCGCTTTACCGCTCCGCAGTAAGCGGTCTTGCCTGACATATCAAATTCCCGGCGGCATCCCCCTCCGCAAACTCCGCGCCAGCGGCACCCGCGGCACTCCGGAGCGGATGGCCGCTCCGCCGTGAACCTCGCCGCAGCCTCGGAGTTCAGAAGCCCGGAAATACCGTCCGTGCATATATTCCCCGTCCGGTACTCCTCGTCCACATAGAAATCGCACGGATATGCGCTTCCGTCGGCCTCGATAACAAGCTGGTTTGTGCATCTCCCCGTCATCGAACACAGCTCCGGAGGCCTCCCCAGAGCCGCGGAGACGATGTTGTCGAACATTCTGACCGAAACATATTCGCCGCGCCGTATCGCCCGGGTCCAAAGCCTGAACGCAGTATGAAGAAAAGAGTAATACTCCTCCGCGTCCGGAGCGCACCCGCGGCTCTCGCCTTCGCCGTTTTCAAGGCACAGGATGAACTGTATGCACGGAAAGCCCCTTTTGACAAGCGCGTTCCAGACTTTTTCCGTTTTCCGGCACAGCTCCGGGGTCACGACCGCAAGGATATTGAAATCGGCGCCGCACTTTTTCAAAAGCTCCGCGGCGGACGCCGCGCGGGCAAAGGTCCCCTTTCCCGCTGCGTCCCGCCTGTGCCTGTCGTGGATCTCTGCGGGGCCGTCCAGCGAAAGCCCCACGAGAAAACGCTTCTCCGCAAGAAAAGCGGCAAATTCCCCGTCCAGCTCCAGCCCGTTTGTCTGAATGCTCCATTCCACCGGGAGCCCGCGGGTGTTGCTCCGCCGGGCGGCTTCGTAAAAGTCCCGGTAAAATCCGACGCCCGCCAGAGTCGGCTCGCCCCCCTGAAAGGCAAACGACACCGGCCCGTCGGCATATTCAAAAACGCGCTTTACGAGCATCTCCGCCGTACCGCGGGTCATTTTCCCGCGCTCGTGTCCGGCTCCGTTCTGGTAAAAGCAATAGCTGCACCGCATATTGCAGCTTCCCGAAACAGGCTTGATAAGGAGGGAGACGCTCTTCACCCGAGCACCTCTCTTCCGACCCAGCCGATGCGTCCCGCTCCGCTGCGCACAAAGACAAATCTCCCCTCCGCCGCATCCAGAAGCTCCAGCCTCTCGCCCTTTTTAACGGACAGAAGGGACGAAACGGAGTTGCACGCAAAAGAAGCCCCCGCGGCGTCAAAGCGCAGATGCGCGTTGTTTACATATATTCGCGCTCCGTCCTCCCTTTCGCAGAGCGAAAAATCCTCGCCCTTTTCGACGACGGAAAGCGCTTTCTGCGGCCAGCAGTCCTTTTCACAGCCGAAGTCGTCCTCCGGGACAAAATCCTCCGCCGCATAAAACACCGGATAAAAGCTTTCAAACACCGTGGCAAAGGACATTTCTTCCCGTTTTTCAGCGATCAGTGCGTTGAGCTGGGCAAAGCTTTTGACCTGATTTCCCCCGTCGATAAAAACGCATTTTCTTGTTTTGTCCACTATGCAGTTGTTCGTATTTTCCGAAAGCGGAGAATTCCAGGTGGGCATATGTCCGCAGACGAGCCACTTTCCCGTGGTGTTCACCCCGGTCTTTATGAAGGGGTCGTTTTTCATGACGTCCTGTTCGGTGCTGTCGCGCCAGTTCGGAACCGCGCCGAGTCCCGCATGGGTAAAGACAAAATCCTCCGTCTCCAGGGCGTTGGGCAGATATGCGGCGTATTCGATTATGTCGGCATATTTTTCCCTGAAAACCTTTCTGAGCTTTTCAAAGTTCGATTCCGTGACCTGCATGAACCCCTGTTCTTCCGCGCACTCCCGGAAGAGGTTCCGGCGGTGGACCGTAAAATGCCGCAGTATCGCTTCGGAGTCGCCGTGAAGATACCAGTTTACAAGCCTCTCAAGATTGCCTTTCAGCACCGTCACGTTTTCGCGCCCCTCAAGCGACATCAGGAACCTCATGCAGGCAAGGCTCTCCCTCCCCCGGCTTATATAGTCCCCGTCGAAAACAAGCCGGTCCGCCCCTCTCACCTCTTCGCGGTTCAAAAGTCTTTTGAGCAGACCGAAGCTTCCGTGGATATCGCTTATGACCGCCGCGCGGTACTCTCTTCCGAAGTTTTTTTCGATAATCTTAATCATGACAGCAAAATCCCTGCCGGCGCGGAAAACCGATGCCCGCGCCGGCAAAACGCCTCCCTGTAATTACAGCTTTGCGATCGCTGCGAAGTCGTTTTTAAGCGAGCGGTAGAGCTTTTTGTAGACCGGATAGGCCTTTTTGTATACCGCGGCGTTTTCTCTGACGCACTTCTGAACCGTCTTCGGGCGCACGCAGACCCTGCACCCCTCCTGGACGGATGAATAGACCCCCGTTCCCGCTCCGGCAAGTATCGCCGCGCCGAGAGCCGGCCCCTCCGAAGATTCCGTCACAGCGACCGGTCTTCCGAACATATCCGCCATCATCTGTCTCCAGAGCCCGCTCTTTCCGCCGCCGCCGGAAACGCGTATTTCCTTCACGGGAACGCCCATTCCGCGGATTATTTCCAAACAATCCTTCATTGAGTATCCGACGCCCTCCATGACGGCGCGGAGCATATCGTTCTTCGTATGGCGAGCCGTAATGCCGATGAACGCGCCCCTGGCGTCCGGGTCAAGGTGGGGCGTGCGCTCGCCCATGAGATACGGAAGATAGAAAAGCCCCCCGCAGCCGGGCGCCGAATTTTCCGCCTCCCGGTCCATTAAGACATAGGGGTCCACGCCCATCAGTCCGGCAGCGTCCTTTTCCGGCGCGCAGAAATTGTCCCTGAACCATTTGAGGGAGAGTCCCGCCGCCTGTGTGACGCCCATAACGTGCCAGCAGCCCGGAACCGCATGGCAGAGGGTGTGAACCCTTCCGCGCGGATCGGCCGTCATGTTTTCCGTATGCGCGAATACGACTCCGGAGGTTCCGAGCGTCGCCGACACCGCCCCCGGCGTTACGATGCCGTTTCCGACGCCTCCCGCCGCCTGGTCTCCCGCGCCGCCGACGACCGGAGTTCCCGCCTTCAGGCCGGTGAGCTCGGCGGCTTTTTGGGAAACTCCGCCGGTGACCTCCACGGATTCAAAGAGGGGCGCGAGCATTCCCGCATCAAGTCCCAGCAGGGAGATCAGCTCCGTGCTCCAGCGGCGCTCGGAAACGTTCATAAGCTGCATTCCGCTTCCGTCGGAGACCTCCGCGGCAAATTCCCCGGTCAGTTTATAGCGTATGTAGTCTTTCGGAAGAAGCACGTGGGCGCATTTTTCGTATATCTCCGGCTCGTTGCGCATGACCCACAAAAGCTTTGAAGCGGTAAAACCCGTCATTGCCGGGTTGGCCGTGATCTCTATGAGCTTTTCCTTTCCCACGAGTTCGTTCATCAGTCCGCATTCTGCGGAGGTTCTCTGGTCGCACCAGATTATCGAAGGTCTCAGCACCTCTCCGTTTTTGTCCAGCATTACAAGCCCGTGCATCTGCCCCGACAGTCCGATTCCGGCGATTTCGTCCGCCGAAACACCGGAGCCGGAGACAACTCCCGAAACGCTGGATTTCACGGCTTCCCACCAGTCCTCCGGGCGCTGTTCCGCCCAACCCGCCCGCGGCTGGTAAAGCGGATATTCGGAAGTTACGCCGTAAACCGCCTTTCCCGATTCGTCAAAAAGAACGGTCTTCGTTCCGGAAGTTCCGATATCGATTCCAAGAAGATATGACATGGCTTTGTTTTCTCCTCTCTTTTCGCCATAGAACGAAAAAAAAATCAGCCAAAGCGCCGGGCTTTTTCCGGCGTTTTTTCGCCGCGAAAGGCATCCTCCCTCTCAACGGCGTCTGAAAAGGGCAAAGCTTTTTCAAAATCGGCGGCACGTCTGCCAAAGGGCCGCCGCGATCCGGCGCGCTTTCATTATACCATGTTTTCGCCGCCGAGTCCATATCGCACTCCCCGCCGCAAAGGTCAATATTTTTCCCGGGCGGTGCGAAGCTTTTGTCAAAAAACTCTTTCAAGGCTTGAAGTCCGAAGATTATTGGTGTATAATCCATATGCAACAAACACACAAAACAAGGGAGCTGAACAAAAATGAAACAGATTGCACCCGGTGTCTGGCCGACAATGGTTACCCCCTATACCGAAGACAACAAGATCGACTATGCCCACGTTGAAAAGCTGGTCGAATGGTATATCGAACGCGGCGTCGCCGGCATTTTTGCCGTATGCCAGTCCTCCGAGATGTTCTTCCTCTCCGACGGGGAAAAGAAAGAACTCGCTGAGTTCATCGTCCGCTGTGTAAACGGCCGTGTCGGAGTTGTCGCCTCCGGCCACACCGCCGACGATCTCGACTCTCAGGTCCGCCAGATAAACATGATGGCCGGAACCGGAGCGGACAACATCGTTCTCATTCCCAACCGCCTCGCCGCCGAAAACGAAAGCGACGACGTGCTTCTCAAAAACCTTGACTATGTCCTCGCCCACGCCGACCCATCCATCACTTTCGGCTGCTACGAGTGCCCCTACCCCTACAAGCGCGTCCTCACCCCGAGAGTTATCTCCTACATGGCCGACACCGGCAGATTTGCATTCATGAAGGACACATGCTGCGACGCCGAAAAGGTCTTTGAAAAAATCCGGGCCGGACGCGGCATCGTCCGCCTGTTCAACGCCAACTGCTCCCAGCTTCTCATAACGCTCCAGGGCGGAGCCTCCGGATTCTCCGGCGTCATGGCCAACTATCACCCGGAAGCCTATTCATGGCTCTGCGCCAACTATGAAAGCCAGCCGGAGCTTGCCAGGAAGCTCTCCGACTTTTTGGGAATCGTCTCCTGCGTGGAAAGCCGCATGTACCCCGTCAGCGCAAAGAAATACCTGAAGATGGCATTCTTCCCGGAGATGAGCGATTTCTCCCGCGCCGTTGACAGGAGCAAGTACGTTCCGGCTTTTGCCACTGAGCTTGAACAGCTCCGCGACCTCTACCGCGACTATATGCCCAGGCTCGGTCTTGACTTCGGCGTACAACTCTGAAAGGAATGGGCTGATTTCCAATGACAAAGATCTCCCCTTCGATCCTCTCCGCCGACTTTACCGATTTTGGTTCCGCGGTTGACATGCTCGCCCGCGCCGGAGCGGATTACGTTCACTGCGACGTTATGGACGGCGTTTTCGTTCCGAACATCTCGTTTGGAATGGGGACCATAAAGGCGCTTTCAAAGCGCACTTCCATTCCCCTTGACGTCCACCTCATGATAACCGATCCGGGACGCTATATCGGTGAATTCGCGGAAGCCGGCGCCCACATAATCACCGTCCACGCCGAAGCCTGCACCCATCTTCACCGCACGCTTCAGCAGATTCGCTCCACCGGAAAGCTCGCCGGAGTCTGCATTAACCCCGCGACTTCTCCGGAAGCCCTGCGCTATGTCATGGACGACGTCGACCTGATCCTCTGCATGTCCGTAAACCCCGGCTTCGGAGGACAGAAGTTCATCCCCTCCACGCTTGAAAAGCTCCGCACCATAAGCGCCATGATCAAAGCCAGCGGCCGCAGCATAATTCTGGAGGCCGACGGAGGCGTCGGACTCTCAAATTACAGGGACGTTGCGGCTGCCGGAGCGGACATGATCGTTGCGGGAAGCGCGGTCTTCTCCGCCGAAGACCCGGAAAAGGTCATACGCACCATGCGCGGAGAGATCAGCGACCTCTAAGAAAAGGAATTATGCAGCCCTATGAAGCGTTCCCTCATTTTTGAAACCCCGGTCTACGATCTGCGCGAGCTGTCCCGGTACAATCTGCACGTTCACACCTGCTTTTCCCGCTGTGCGCGGGCGTATATGCAGCTTCCCGCCATACTCGCCGAAGCCGACAGAGCCGGGCTTGAGATGATCGCAATTACCGACCACTACCACTATCACGACTACGACGAGGTTTGTCTCGCCCAGTGCCGGATGCTCAAAAGGCTGGCCGAAAAGACTCCTCACAGGGTCAGGGTCCTGTTCGGTTCCGAGCTTTCAAATTACGACGTGGGAAAACAGCTTGAAACCCCCGAAACAAACCGGGCTCTCGACTACCGGCTCTATGCCTGCAACCATTTCCAGCAGTCAAGTTTTGTCCACCCGGAAAACCGAACGGTCCGCGGCTACGCCGAGCATATTCTCGCCGGGACAAAGCTTTTGATGCTTTCCGGAAAAGCGGACAGCATCGCCCACCCTCTGACGGGCATACGCGTTCCCGTCTGTACCCAGCCGGAAGTCGGCGCAGCCATGACCGACGCCGAGATCGGCGAGATCTGTGAGCTCAGCGCAAAGACCCGCACGGCCCTTGAAATGAACCGCTGCGCCATCACGCAGGACACGGATCTTTGCCGCCGCCTCTGGAACCTCGGGCGCGAAGCCGGAGCCTATTTCCATTTCGGCTCCGACGCGCACAGCATCGAGTTTGTCGACCCTTCCGGATATATCGACGAACTGGCAAAACTGCTGAATTAAAAAACTTTCCGCAAATAAAAAAAACAGAAGGCGCGGGCAGGTCTCTGCGCCTTCTGTTTTTTTTGTTCCCGTAACGCTTTTCCTCATTTTCCTGTTTCAAATAACGGGATTAAGCCGCATTTTTTCGGACAGGTTTATTTTCCTTTCTTTCCGGGAAAACTGACAGAAAAGTCATGGGGGCAATATTGTGGAAATACTGAAACTCATACTCACTTCGCTGTTTTCTGCGTCGGCGCTTTTTGTTCTTGCCAAGCTGATGGGACACAAACAGATGTCCCAGCTCGATTTTTTTGACTACATCACCGGCATCACCATCGGGTCGATCGCCGCCGAACTTGCAACGGAGCTCGAAGAGCCCTGGAAGCCTTTGACCGCCATGACCGTATACGGCTTGCTGGCGTTCTCTCTCAGCATTGCAACGAACAAATTTCCCAAAAGCAGGAAATACATCAACGGAACTCCGACAGTCATCATGAACAACGGAAAAATCTACCGGGATAACATGAAAAAGGCAAAGCTCGACCTGAGCGAGTTCCTGGTCATGTGCCGGGAAAAGGGCTTTTTCAATCTCGGAGACATCCAAACCGCAGTATTTGAATACAACGGAAAGCTCACGATCCTTCCCACAAGCGCAAAACGCCCCCTCACCCCGGCGGACATGAACCTGTCGCCCGGCGCGGAGCATATCTGCACCGAAGTCATAATGGACGGGCGGATCCTCGAAGGAAACCTGAAGAGTCTGGGCCTCGATCAGAAATGGCTGCAAAAACAGCTTGAGTTCCAGGGCTATCACAGCGCAAAGGAGATCGCGCTCGGAATCTGCAGCGAAAAAAGCGATCTCATGCTTTTCGAAAAGGCGTGACCCGCATTTTCCCCAAAATCACCGTTCAAATAAACTCCGCCCTGTCCGGCGGCCCCGATATGGGCCGCCGGACAGGGCGCTTACCGTAAATTCAGTTTCAAACGCGCAGGCAAAAGCACCAAAAAGGCAATGGCTTCGTTTTCCCGGCAGGAAAAGACCCGGATGGCTTTCCCGTCCGTTTTTTTAGGGATTGCCCGGGCCGGCTTTTCGCGACGCCCGGCCCCAAAAGCGCTCAGCGCTTTCCGGGATAGCCCGGGCGGAAGCTGTACACGTCGCACCGGATCATTCCGTTGTATATCTTTCGCTTCTTATCGGCTTTTCTGCCGAAATATTTTTCAAGTTCCCCGTCCGGAGAGATAAGCACCGCGCCGATGTTTTTCTCTGCAACCTTTTTGCCCAGCACGGCGCAGAGCTTCCGCGCCGCCGCAATATCTCCGAGACGTTCGCCGTAGGGCGGATTTGTAATCACGATTCCGCTTTCAGGGTACTCTGCCCTGCCCAGATCGGAAACGGAAAAACGTATCTTCCGCCCCACTCCGGCCTTTTCCGCGTTTGAACGCGCAACCGAGACGACTTCGGCGTCGATATCGCTTCCGGTTATTTCGCCTTCGAAATCGTGTATCGCCCCGCGCGCCTCTTCGCGTATGCGCGAAAAAGCCGCGCTGTCAAATCCGGCGAATTTCTCCACGGCAAAATGCCGGTAAAGTCCCGGCGCGGTACCCGAATCCATGAGCGCCGCTTCAATCGGTATGGTTCCCGAACCGCACATCGGGTCGAAAAGCGGCCGGTCCCCCCTTCTCCGGCTGACGAATATCATCGCCGCGGCAAGCGTCTCTCTTATCGGCGCCGCGGAGGAAATCTCCCTGTAACCCCGCTTGTGAAGCGGCTCGCCGCTGGTGTCCACGCAGATCGAACAGATATCGTTCAGAATGGTGAACTGTATCTGGTACTTCTCTCCGGTCTCCGGCATGACTCTGACGCCGTAAGCTCCGCCGAGCCTCACCGCGCAGGCCTTTTTTATTATCTTCTGACAGTCCGGAATGCTTGCAAGCTTCGAGCGAACGCTGTGCCCCTTTACCGGGAAAGCGCCGTTTCTCGGAACAAGATTCTCCCAGGGAAGCGCTTTGACGCCTTCAAACAGCTCGTCAAAGGTCGAAGCCCTGAACTGTCCGAAAAGAATGTGGATCCTCTCCGCCGTGCGTATATAAAGGTTTGCCCTTGCCGCTTCGGTCAGGTCCCCCGAAAAAAGCACCCGTCCGTTTTCCGCGGCAACGTCCGCAAATCCCGCGCGCCGCAGCTCGTCGGCGCATATTCCCTCGACGCCCATAACTACCGGCGCGGAAAGTCTGTATATTTCAGCCATTATTCTGCCGTCCCCGCTTCTTCACCGCATATTTTCATCCCCGGAAACCCCTGCTGACGCAGAGCCTCGTACACTATTATCGCAGCGGAGTTTGAAAGATTCAGACTTCTCGCCTCGCTTATCTGGGGGATGCGCACCGCGCGGTCATAATTTTCCGAAATGAGCCTGTGTGGAAGCCCTGCCGTTTCTTTTCCGAAAAGGATGTGGCATCCGTCCGGATACACCGCATCCGCATAGCACAGCTTTCCGTGAGTCGTTGCATAAAAGCGCGGAACACCGGGGTTCTTTGCCATATATTCCGCAAAATCGGCATAATGCCTTATATCAAGCAGATGCCAGTAGTCAAGCCCCGCGCGTTTGAGCTTTGCATCGTCGATCCTGAAACCCAGTGGCCCGACAAGGTGAAGAACGCTTCCCGTCACCGCGCAGGTCCGCGCTATATTTCCCGTGTTTTGAGGAATTTCCGGCTCAACAAGCACAATGTTAATCATATATTACCCGCCGTTCTAAGTACTTATCGAACATTATACTATATTATCCATTGTCGGATTGCACAAATATCCGTCCTTTGCAAAGATTAAATCGGTGATAACGGCAAATCAGTAAAATTTCCGCTTTTTTTCTAAATTTGATGTTGAATATTCGGAAAAAATATATTATAATCTCATATAGTGTTCAGATGGCAATTTGAAAGGAGTCTAACTGAAAAATCATGACTTACAACAAAAAGAGCATTGAAGACGTATGTGTCTGTGGAAAGAGAGTCCTTGTCCGCTGTGACTTCAACGTCCCCCAGGACGCCGATAAAAACATCACCGACGACACCCGTATCCGTGCGGCTCTCCCGACCATCAAGTATCTTGTCGACAAAAATGCGAAGGTTGTTCTCTGCTCCCACCTCGGCAGACCGAAGGGACAGTTCAACGCCAAGTACTCCCTCGCTCCCGTCGCGGCCAGACTTTCCGAGCTTCTCGGCAAGCCCGTGGCAATGGCTTCCGACGTTATCGGCGAAGACGCCAAGGCCAAGGCAGCAGCGCTGAAGGACGGTGACATTCTTCTTCTTGAGAACGTCCGCTTCCACGCCGAAGAGGAAAAGAACGATCCCGCTTTTGCCAAGGAGCTCGCTTCCTTCGGCGATATATTCGTCAACGACGCTTTCGGCACCGCTCACCGTGCCCACGCCTCCACCGCCGGCGTTGCCGATTATCTCCCGGCCGTGTGCGGATACCTCATCAACAAGGAGATCAGCATCATGGGCAAGGCCCTGAGCGATCCCAAGCGTCCCTTTGTCGCGGTTCTCGGCGGCGCCAAGGTCTCCGACAAGATCGGCGTCATCAACAACCTGCTTGAAAAGGTCGACACCATCATAATCGGCGGCGGCATGGCCTACACCTTCATCAAGGCTCAGGGCGGCAGCATCGGCAACTCCCTCTGCGAAGAAGACAAGCTTGAATACGCCGCTGAAATGATCAAAAAAGCCCAGGACAAGGGCGTCAAATTCATGCTTCCCATCGACACCGTTGTTGGTGACAAGTTTGCGGCCGACGCCGACAGCAAGACTGTCTGCAGCAAATGCATTCCGGACGGCTGGATGGGTCTCGACATCGGCGAAAAGTCCATTGCCGCGTTCTCCGAAGCGCTTGCAAACGCCGGAACGGTTGTCTGGAACGGACCCATGGGCGTTTTCGAGATGGAGAAATTCGCCGTCGGCACCAAGGCCATTGCCAAGGCAATCGCCGAAAGCGGCGCTGTCAGCATCATCGGCGGCGGCGACTCCGCTGCGGCAGTCGAGCAGCTCGGCTTCGCTGACAAGATGACCCATATCTCCACCGGCGGCGGAGCCTCCCTTGAATTCCTCGAAGGTCTCACTCTGCCCGGCATCGCCTGCCTGGCAGACAAGTAATAAATAAGGAGCACTTTACAACAATGAACAGAAGATACCGCAAGACGATCATCGCCGGCAACTGGAAGATGAATAAGACCCCCAAGGAAGCAAGAGCTCTTGTAGACGCTATCCGTCCCCTCGTCGCAAAGGCAAAGTGGTGCACCACGGTTCTCTGCGTTCCTTTCGTCGATATCAGCCCCGCTCTGAAAGCGACCCGCGCCACCAAGATCGCCATCGGCGCTCAGAATATGCACTGGGAAGCTTCCGGCGCATACACCGGCGAAGTCTCCGCTCAGATGCTTGTTGAAATGGGCGTAAAGTACGTCATCGTCGGCCACAGCGAGCGCCGTCAGTACTTCGGCGAGACCGACGAGATCGTCAACAAAAAGGTCCTTGCCGCCATGGAAGCCGGTCTTAAGCCGATCATCTGCGTCGGCGAGACCCTTGAAGAGCGCGAGCTCGGCATCACCGCAGAGCGCATCCGCCTCCAGGTCAAGTGCGCTCTCAACGGAGTCAACGTTGAGAACATCCGCAAGCTCGTCATCGCCTACGAGCCCATTTGGGCCATCGGCACCGGCAAGACCGCGACCGTCGAGCAGGCCAGCGAAGTCTGCACCCTCATCCGCGACACCATCCGCGAGCTCTTCGGCGCCCGCGCCGCCCGTTCCGTCACCATCCAGTACGGCGGCTCCATGAACGCGGAAAACGCGGCCGGTCTCCTCTCCCAGCTCAACATCGACGGCGGCCTTATCGGAGGCGCTTCCCTGAAGCCCGAATCCTTCAAGGCGATCGTTGACGCTGCCAACCAGTAAGTCACAGGATTCCTTAAAAGCTCAAAGGAGCTGTGCCCGGGACTTTCAAAAAGTCTGCGGCACAGCTCCTTTTTTGTTTTCCGCACGCATAAACCGTACTCTTTCCCGCCTCTCCGCCCCGGAGAGGCGCCCGCTTTTTTCCCTGAGTCAGCGCGCAGGCCGTTTTCCTTAACCGGGAACCAATAGTTCATCCGGTCATATACCATGGCGGCTTTTGCACGGGAACCTGTAATTACGTTTCCCAAATCGGGGCGCGTTTTGTCACGTTCAAAGCCGTTCCCGCTCAGAAAAGCGTCCGTCTCCGCGCGCATGGCATCCATATCCGTTTTCCGGTCAATATCCGTTGCGGCAGCATAAAGACCTCCCCCTGAAATCTATAACCGGAAACTCATCAAGTTTACGCCGCGTGTTTTCTCCGATCAATCGCAGCCCCAACACGCCTTACGGCTTTTTCATGCAGTCCCCCGCCCCGCGCACAGTCTCGATATACGCGCTGAACTCACCGAGCTTTGTGCGAAGCGTTCCGACGTGCACGTCCACCGTCCTTGTGTTTTCCGAAACTCCGGATTCCCACACCAGGCCGAGGAGCTGACTTCTGGTAAACAGCCTTCCGGGGCAGCTCATGAAGAGCTTCAAAAGCTCGTATTCCTTCAGCGAAAGCAGAACTTCCCTCTCCCCCGCGTACACCGTGTGCTCCTGCTGATCCAGTCGCAGCCCTCCGAGGCAGAGGGAGCCGTTTCTTTTGCCGGAGGTTCGCCGAAGTATGGCCCTTACGCGCGAGACCATTTCGAGCATTCCGAACGGCTTTGCAAGATATCCGTCCGCTCCGGCGTCAAGAGCGACTATTCTGTCGTATTCCGTGCCCCTTCTCCATAATCACCGGAATGTCCGCCGTCGCCGGATCACGGCGAAGCTTTTTCAGTATCTCCATACCGTCCTCGCCGGGAAGCATTATGTCGAGAAGGACAAGGTTCGGCTTTTTCTCTTTCAAAACGCCAAAGAACTCCTCGCCGCAGGAAAATCCTCTCGCGTCCAGACCCGAAGCGTTCAGCGTATAGACCACCATGTTTCTTATGCCTTCGTCGTCCTCAACGCAGTATATCATTTCACTTCCGCCTCTCTGACGCCGGTTATCGAAAAAATCACCCATCCGGCAATATTTACCGCATGGTGAGCTATCGCATTCTCACAGAGAGCCCCCATGGCGACAAGTACCGCATTGAGAGTTTCAAGCTGACTGTCAAATCCCGATCTCATCTCAACCAAACCTCCCCGTGATATAGTCTTCGGTACGCCTGTCCGCCCGACATTCCAAGCGCGGATTTTTTCAGTCCGTCCTTTGCCTCGTCCCATATCGCCGCATCCCAATGTAATATCTGTTATCCCGGTATTGTAAAATGCATGTAAAGCTCTGCGGCAGGCTCAGACGCCCTTTTTTCAAAAACGGACGTTTGAGCCTGCCGCAGAGCCCTGTTTATATCTTTATTTCACCATCAGATCTTCCGTCTTCATTCGCCGCACAAAGCTCTTTGCCGCGGCCTTTGCCTCCCGCATTATCTCCTCCTCGCTCTTTCCCGCGTTTCTGAAAAGACCGCTTCTCACAATGAAAATCGCCTCCTCAAAATTGCGGTTGTCCGGGTTTTTGATCACAACAACATGTCTTGAATTTCCCTTTATCATCCGGCGGCCCTCCCGTATGTCATGGCTTTTCCGCCTTTATTATAGTCAGATTTTTCCTTTTTCATACACCGACGATCTCCCCCGGGCAAAATAATTCACCGCAATGACCGTTCTGTCGTCCGCCGCTCCGCCGGGAAGCATCCGCATGAGTATGTCGCAGAGATCGATTGGGTCGTCCGTCATTACTCCGACGATTGCTTTTTCAAGGGAAACGCCCGTCTCCGCGCCGTCGCTCACCATGATGACCATATCCCCGTCCTTCAGTTCAGTGGAAGCCTCCGCCACGGCGTAGAGCTCTCCGCCGCCGCCTCCGGCACAGATCTTTGAAAGGCTGTATCTTCCGTCCGCCGTCCTGTGACGTATATACGTCGGCGCCGCGCCGTATTTCACGGAAGTCAAAACGGAAGAGTACGGGTCGATGACCGTTATGTCCAGAGTTGCCGCGCCCGCCCCCCGGTCGTGCTGTTCAAGGGACGACGAGACAATCTCCGCGGAATTCAGCGGCGGAACTCCCGCCCGAAGAAAGCTTTCGCAGAGCTTCATGACCGATTTCGCGTGCTCGTGCGCCATTTCTCCGCTTCCCATTCCGTCGCAGAGGATAATGAACATACTCCCGTCCTCGTTTTTGAAATATGTTCCGCAGTCTCCGCTCACGCTTTCACCGTTTCTTTTCTCCGCCGTTGCTCCGACCGAACAGTCAAAGCGCGCGCGCTCCTTGAACGAAAGACAGGAATACTCTTTTCCGACGGTCTGAACCGGAAGCTCCAGCAGGCATCCCGCGGCTTCGGATATCTCCTCCGTCAGCTCCTCCGGACGAGCAGACAGCGCGGTGATGTCCTCCGCGCATATCTCAACTCTCAAAACGCCCCTCGCATCCCGGTATACCAGCACATCCCCCTCCGCGCCGTAGGACGCGATAAGGCGTTTTACCGCCATTCCCGTCCCGCGCTCATACTGCGGTTCTTCTCCGATCTCCTCGGCGGAACCGTCCAGTATTTCCGATATCGTTCTGTACTGCCTTCTGACCCGCATGTCCTCGTCGTATCTTGTGCCGTTCGATATCATTTCCCGCCTTTTCTCTTTGAGCGTTTCGGTGATCCCGTCGCAAAAATCCTCAATGCGCGCACAGTCGAAACCTTCTCCGAAATCCGAAGCCGATGCGCGGCCGCGGGCCATTATGCTCTCCAGCGAGTTTTCAAGAGCCGAGCGCATTGCCCCGGCATTTTCGCACCAACAATGGTTTTTCATCTCGCAAAAAGCGCAGACGTCCGCACAGGCTTTTTCAAAAATGCCGAAGCGCCCTTTTTCACCGGTACAGGCGGAGTTTTCTCTCCGGTCTTCCGAATAAGTGTCCGCCATCGCTTCGTAGGCTTCCGACATTCCCGCAAGCTTTGCGGCGATCCGGTTTCTGATCTGCTGAAGACATCTTTCACTGCCGTTGTCCTCCCCGGTGTCAAAGAGCGCCTTTTTGAATCTCTCCGGAACCATGCACGCAATCAGACATCCGGCCAGAATTTCCGCCGCGCCCGAAAAATACATGACGTCCCTGAACGCCATCAGCCTCGCCCCGGCGCCCATTGCCAGGAAGACCAGCGGAGCGGCAAAACGCTTTTTTTGACGACAACTCCGGCCCCGAGTCCCCCCAGTGCCAGCGTATACGACCAGACGGGCACGCTGCTTCCGGAAAGGTCGAAAACCAGCCCCCCCACCAGTCCGACCACAACTCCGCCGTATATTCCGGCACGGGACGCGGCAATCAGCGTAAGCGCGGAGACGAAGATTCTTCCGACAGAAAAGCTGAAAACTTCTCCGCCGAAATCCGGTATCACCGACAGGACAAGCGCCAAAGTTATAAGCAGGGAGAGGCTTGTCCCGCCGCGCTTACCGCTTGTCTGCAAAGGCGTTTTTTTTCGCGAAAAAAGCACCGACAGCATGACGCATACACAGAGCTCGGCTATGTACAAAAGCCCCGCTTTTTCGTCGTTCGGCGAGATAAGCGTGATAAGGCCGATCAGCCCCACGGCGCCCGTAACGCTCATTGCCGAGTAAATCCGGTTCCGTATGTTTGCAATATTCATAAAGGCTTCATTCATAATGAGAACGATCAGGGAAGCCGCAATGTACTTTACCGGAGAAATGCCGAAAATACACGAGCCGGCAACGACCCCCAAAAAGGAGACCGCCATTCGCCTGCGCCCGGAAAAAGACCCCTGATAGCATACGCCGACCGGAGCGACCGACCCGAACAGTTTCACTCCGCAAAGAAGGACAGATACCGCAAATATGCCAAAATACCGCAAGAGGGTTTTCCGCTCTTTCAGCGCGCTGAGTTTTTCCGTAACACGTTTTAGCATAACACAAATTCTCCTTTGTATATTCCTGCCGTGAATCTGTTCTGAGTATACTCCGAAACGCGTGTTTTTTATGTCGAAATATACAGACAATGCAAATTCAGTAAAATTTTTATAAACAAAAAGGATCGGAACAGCTTTTTGCCGTTCCGATCCCGAAAAAATTCGTTCCCGTCACTTTGAATATGTTCTTCCGCCAAGGCTCATAAAAGCCCGGTAGACCTGTTCCAGAAGCATCACGCGGAACAGATGGTGGGGAAAAGTCATCCGCGAAAAGGACAAACGCATATCTGCCGAAGCTTTAAGCTCCGGGGCGATCCCGTTTGAACCGCCGACAATGAAACTCAGCCTTGACTCGCCTCCGGCGGCAAGCCGCGAAATAAGCGCGGCAAACTCCTCCGAATCGTATTCCTTCCCTTCCGGGGTGAGGACGATCGTCTTTGAGCCCTTCGGAACCGCCTTTTCGATGGCCACGGCCTCTTTACGAAGCGCCGCCGCGGCGTCCGTTCCGGCGCTTGTCTGAATTTCCGGAAGCTCTGTCACGGTGAGATCGGCATATCCCCCGATGCGTTTTACATACTCTGCCGAAGCCTGTTCCCAAAACTTTTCCTTGAGCTTTCCGACGCAAATGAGATTGATCCTTATCAAAAATCCACCTCTTCTCCCCGGTCAAAGCGAGCCTTTGCCCGGACATATTCCACGTAAACAGCCTGCGCGGCGCTGAAATAGGGAATAAAATATATTCCCAAAAGTCCCGCCGTAAAGAATATGCCGATATAAAAACCCGCAAAGCTGAGAAGGAAAAGCACATACCCGAAAAAATGCCTTCCCATCACGCAAAAGGACGTGACAAGAGATTTCCCCAGCTTTCCGGTGTCAGCAAAAACATATTTTACCGCCGTGCCCAAAACGGTGAACGCTCCCCAAAGCACAATAAGCGCCGCGGCGGCCAGGATTCCCCGCCAATCGGCAGCCGAAAAGTCCGGCTTCGCCGTCTCCGCAGCGCCAGATGCTGCCGGCAGTAATTTCTCTGCGAGGTAATTGAAAGGGATGTCAAAGGCGGCCGCCTGAACAAGCGCAGCCGCGATCTTCCAAACTCCGAATTTTGCCGCCCGCCCAAGAAGCTTCCCGTCGGAATACCACGCAAAGATGTCTCCGACCCTGCACTCCTTCCGCCTGACAAGCCGAAGAATAAACTCCGCCGCTCCGAGCTCTATGGGCGCGGCAAGGGCAGAACCGGCTATTCCGGCAAGGGTGGCCGCCCAGTTTATTTCAATTCCCGCCGCCCTGA
>JAEDMJ010000002.1 GCA_016303065.1 Clostridiales bacterium | reverse complement strand
TAAAGTAACATAGGGACAATCGTATCTTCTATTCAAACGAACCGCAGGGGCGGCGGGGCTAAAGCTCCCCGTCGCCCCTACTTATGTTTTATGCACAAAAAGGCGACTGCCGGATTTCCGAACAGTCGCCTTTTGGGGGCTGTTTTTTTCTGTCTGTTTTTGCAGGGCAAAACATTTTTTTCAGAGCCCGAAAGCTCAGTCGTCAAAAACCTTTCCGGTTTCCCGCGCGCCGGCGGGAAGGGCAAAGCGAAGCGCGTTGTGGAGCACCTCGACGGTACAGCTTCCGGTTTTTGTGACTTCCCCGTCAAGTGAGAGGCAGAAGTCCTCCGGAGCGACGATCCGGATCTTTTTGCACCGGCGGTAGACGATGAATTTTTTGAAGCGTTCGTTTTCAAGGTGGAGGCCCTTGGCATATTTTCCCACAAGGCGGATGAAAGTCAGGCGCGAGACGGGTTTTACGATGCAGACTTCCATGAGCCCGTCGCTGCATTTTGAGAACGGGGCACAGCGAAACATCCCCCCCACGTGGCTTCCGCAGGCCAGTGAACAGAGAAGAATGTTGCGGTCGATGAGCTTTTCGCCGTCTCCCCAAATTTCGCATTTGTTTTTCATGGCCGTGAGAACGGCCCAGATAACGCCGGTGGTATACGAGTTTTTTCCGCCGATTATCGGTTTTCTCTTCACTTTTTCCATCGTCCGGGCGACAACCGTGTCGAATCCGAAATCGCAGATGTTTATCGAATAATGCTTTCCGACCTTCATCAGGTCAATGGGGATGTCCGGCGCGTTCATAAGGGAAGGAATGTCCAGAAATGCTTTTTTGCCGCCGAAATGCTTGACGTAGTCGTTGCCGCTTCCGCAGGGGTAAACGCCGATGCTTGCCTTGCTGCCGAGCGCGCCGCTTGCGACTTCGTTGAGAGTTCCGTCCCCTCCGCAGGCGTAGAAACGGATTGGTTCGGAGGAGGCGCGGGCCCTTTTGCGGACATAATTGACGGCGTCTCCGTGGCCGGTGGTTTCGTAAAGCTCCCAGTCAAAACCGGAACATCTGCTTTTGAGGATTTCCTCGATTTCGTGCCGACAGTTTCGGCTTCCAGCCGTCGGATTGACGACAAAAACGTGTTTCATTTAAAAACTCCCGTCCGTTTGCCTTGTACATTAGGGAATTATAACACATCTTTCCTCCGTTTTCAACAATCTGCGACATTTTGCGAAAAAGAATGCCGCCGTCGGAAAACAGCCGTTTTGGGAAGCCGGGAAAACAAAAATCGCTCTTGACAAACGGCGGTTTTGAGGGTATAATGCTTCAAATATACTTGAGGCATTATAACTTTACAGATCGACAAGGAGACTTATGTATGGTAAATACGGATCCGGCATATAAATTTGCCTACGACGGAATCACCTTTGACGACGTCCTTCTCATTCCCGCCGCCAGCGACGTCCTTCCGGCGCAGGTCAATCTCTCGACGAAACTTACGAACAAGGTCCGCCTTAACATCCCGCTTATGAGTGCGGCCATGGACACCGTTACGGAGTCCAGAATGGCAATCTCCATTGCCCGTGAAGGCGGAATAGGGATCATCCACAAGAATATGCCGATCGAACGTCAGGTTGACGAAGTCGACCTTGTCAAGCGTTCGGAGAACGGCGTTATCACCAAGCCCTTCTTCCTGGGGCCTGACAACTCTCTGGCCGACGCAAACGAGCTCATGGGGCGCTACCGCATTTCCGGTGTTCCCATCTGTGAGGGAGGAAGGCTTATCGGCATCATCACCAACCGCGACCTCAAGTTTGAGGACGACATGACCCGGCGCATCGGCGACGTTATGACGCGGGAAAACCTGATCACCGCGCCCGTCGGGACGACGCTTGAACAGGCCAAGGTGCTTTTGCGCCGCCACAAGATTGAAAAGCTTCCGATCGTCGACGACGATTTTGCCCTGAAAGGTCTCATAACGATCAAGGACATCGAAAAGGCGCACCAGTACCCGAACTCGGCCCGCGACAGCATGGGCCGCCTCATCGTCGGCGCCGCCATCGGCGATTCCCCGGATGTTCTCGAGCGTGTTGCCGCCCTGCTGGACGTCAACTGCGACGTGTTTGTGCTCGACTCCGCCCACGGCCACAACAGCCGCATTCTCGAATGCCTCCGCAAGGTCAAGAAAGCCTATCCCCAGGCTCAGGTCATCGCCGGAAATATTGCGACGGCCGAAGCCGCCCGCGCGCTTATCGACGCCGGCGCCGACGCGATCAAGGTCGGCATGGGTCCCGGGTCAATCTGCACGACGAGAATTGTTGCGGGTATCGGCGTTCCCCAGATCACGGCGGTCTACAATGCGGCCTGCGTCGCGTCGGGCTGCGGCATTCCGGTCATTGCCGACGGCGGAATCAAGTACTCCGGCGACGTCGTCAAGGCGCTTGCCGCCGGAGGCGACGTGGTCATGCTGGGAAGCATGCTTGCCGGATGCGAGGAGAGCCCCGGCGAAAGCGAAATATTCCAGGGCAGACAGTACAAGGTCTATCGCGGCATGGGCTCCATCGGCGCGATGAACTGCGGAAGCAAGGACAGATACTTCCAGGCCAACGCCAAGAAGCTCGTTCCGGAAGGCGTCGAGGGCCGCGTGCCCCACAGAGGCCCCGTGGCCGACACGGTTTTCCAGATCATCGGCGGCATTCGCTCCGGTATGGGTTACTGCGGCGCGCCGGACATTCCGACCCTTCAGAAAAACGCTCGGTTTGTCCGCATTTCCGGCGCAAGCCTTAAAGAGAGCCATCCCCACGACATCTACATCACCAAGGAATCCCCGAATTACAGCTTCAATCCGTAAAAAACTTTTGCAAAAAAAAACAGCATTCTCCGAAGGGCTCCTTCGGAGAATGCTGTTTTTTGGACTTTTTTCAGATTTCGCTTCCGTCGTAGGGGCCGCCTGCAACGGGATAGAGCTCGCTGCTCAGTTTTCCGTTTTCCGCAAAGAAGATGCAGGTCGCATCGCCTGCGACGACGATGTTGCGTTCCTCGCAGTAATTTCTGATGACACGGTAATTTTCCCAGAGGTGCTTTTGGATGATGTATCTGCACTCCGGGATGAGGACGTATTTCATTTTTATGAAGCCGTAGAACTGCCAAAGTGAATTGATGCAGTGATGGGCGGCCTGGAGGAAGGTGCAGTCAAGGCCGGAGCGGGCATATCTGCCGATGAGCACGTCGCCGTTTGAATCGTGGCAGTCTCCGAGGAAGATGACGGAAGTTCCGTCGAAGCTTATGCGGAGAATGGTGCTGGCTTCGTTTAGGCCCTCGTAGGGGCGGTCGTCGCCGTGGCGGGAGAGGATGTCCTCGTGGGTGAGGAGCACCTCGACTTTTGCGCCGCAGAGCTCGAAGGTCTGCCCCGTGTGGAGCTTCAGATATTTGAGCCCGGGGCATCCGGAAAGCCGCTCCTTGACTGTTCGGGTGCTTTCGGCGGTTATGGGAGAGTCTTTGTAAAGCTGATGCGAGGGGAAATTGAACATGGCGCGCTTTACATTGAGCTCGCTTCCGTATTTTCTCAGAAGCTTTGCAAAGAAGTCCATGTGGTCGTCGTGGGGGTGGGTGCAGAACCAGGCGGCGATATCGATGCGGTCCCGGTTGCCCGTGAGGCTGCGGAGGCGGAGCATGAATTCTTCAACGGCGGCTTCGGTAGCCTGTTCGCGTTCGCCGCCGTCGACGATGATGACCTCGTTGGAGCGGAGGCGGATGGCGTAAAGCATTCCGCAGTCGCAGGTCGTGCCCTGGACCATGTCGGAATAGTAGAGGCCAAACTGCATAAGGGCGGTGCTGCCGTGGATGCAGGCGCAGTCTTTATCCTCAAATTCGGGGACGGAGACGCCGGAATTGTTTTCAATTATGCGGGTTATTCCCTCGCTGTCGATGTGATATACGTAGAAACTCTTTTCGCCGCGGTATTCGCGGAAAATTCCGGTTTCGTTTCTGTTTTCCCAGACAAGGGAATTTCCCGCTTTCTCCAGTTCGCCGCAGTATGAAAGAAACTCTTCGCGGTTGGTTTCGTGCACGATGTGCATAAGGGAATCCTCGTCGCTGGCGTCGGGGTAATCTGTCTTGAGTCCGCTTCCGCAATTGAAAAGCACGGGGTAAAGCCTTCCGCCGGAATATGCCGGAGCGGATTTGATTTTCCACTTCTCGTTCATGTTTTTCACCGCTTTTAATGTGTTTTTTTGGGGGTCAGCCTATGACGCTTTGTACGAATCTGTCGAATCCTTCCGCACCGTCCGCAGTCCGCGCGAAAACGCCGCAGTCTTCAAGGCAGCCGACAAAGATCTTTCCGGTTTCCTCCCGGAGGATGTCGGCACAGTTGCCGGCGGTGATATCGGTTCTTTCGCAGAGTTTTTTGTACCATTCGGCGTGGGGCGCCAGGGCGGCGTTTTCATAAAAACTGTTTCTTTCGCCCAGAAGACAGGCTTCGATCTCGGCAAGCTCCCGCTTGAGTCTTGCCGGAAGGACGGCAAGACCCATGACTTCAATAAGCCCGATGTTTTCCTTTTTGATGTGGTGACGGGAGGGGTGGGGGTGGAAGACGCCGAGGGGGCGCTCATCGGTGGTGCGGTTGTTTCTCAGGACAAGGTCGAGTTCATACTTTCCGCCCCGTCTGCGGGCGATGGGGGTTATGGTGTTGTGGGGAGTCTCTCCGGAAAATGCGAGAACGCCGCGCCCGGCGTCGGAATAGGATCTCCAGGCCGAAAGGATGTCTTCGGCAAGAGCGGAAAGAGCGGACCTGTTTTCCGAGGCCAGACGTATGACGGACAGCGGCCATTTTACCCGGCCGATCTCAACTTCCGCATATTTTTCGCAGGAATAGGTTTTTTCCACGGGGGCGAGCTCCATGGGGAAAGTGGCTCTTCCGCCCTGGAAATGGTCGTGTGTAAGGATCGAGCCGCCGACGATGGGAAGGTCGGCGTTGGAGCCGACAAAATAGTGGGGGAAGATATCGATGAAATCCAAAAGCCGCTCAAAGGAGTTTTTGTCCACCTTCATGGGACGGTGCTCGCCGGAAAGGGCGATGCAGTGCTCGTTGTAATAGACATAGGGCGAATACTGGAGATACCAGTCTTCGCCGTTCAGCCTGAGAGGTATGATACGGTGGTTTCCGCGGGCGGCGGTGGTGAGAGTGCCGCCGTAACCCTCGTTTTCGCGGCAGAGCGCGCAGGGCGGAAAGGCGGTCTTCGGAGCGAATCTTGCCGCGGCGATGGCTTTGGGATCCTTTTCGGGCTTGGAAAGGTTTACGGAGATATTTATGGTGCCGTAAGCGGAGGGGACGTCCCAGCGGAGGTCCTTTGCACAGCGTTCGGCGCGGATGTAATTCGTTGCGCGGGAGAAGGCGTAATACCAGTCGGTGGCCTTTTCGGGGGAGCCGGCATAGAGGCTTTTGAACTTTGCGATGACCTCGGAGGGCCGGGGCGTCAGAACAGCCATGAGCTCCGTGTCGAAAAGATCGCGCTCGGCGCCCGTCTCCAGCACAGCCGCGCCGTTTTGCGCCGCGCGGTCGGTGAGCGCGTCAAGAAGCTGCTGGGGATATTCCGGAACGGCGGGTAGTTCTCCGCCGGCGTGGGGGCAGGCAGGTTCTCCGATGAGCGCGGCAAGCCGGTTTTTGGCCCAGACGCAGTCTTCGGAGGCGATCAGCCCTTTTTCAAGCGCGTATTTTACCAAGAGTGCAATATCGGTTCCGGTTTTGTTTTCCATTTTTTCCGTATTCTCCGTTTCCTTGGAAAAAGCAACGCTGTCCCGTGAAAAAAACGGCTGGGCGTTGCTTTTGCTGAATTACTGCTTGTTTTTTCTTCTCCCCGCGAGATAAACGTACCACAAAAGCGCGAGCACCTGCAGCACGGCGGCGACGATAAAGATAAGCCACACGCTTTCAAGCTGCATCGTGAGATAGACGCAGGTTGCAGCAAGCCAGATGAGAATGCTGACGAACGTGCAGCTTAGGGGTTTGCTCCACCAGAGGTGGGAAAAAACGACCAGGACGATGTCCGATACTGCCGCCGTGTAGATGAACACGAGCCAGAGTCTGCCGATTTCGTCGGAGAGCAGGCGCAGGACAAAATAAACGATCGTGCCGACAAACCACGAAAGTCCGGACGCCAGGAGAGGAATGAGCACGCTCGTGCGGCGGGAGAGAATCCTCTTTTTCTTTTTGGGCGGGCGGGGTTCTTCGGGCGAGAGAAGATCGTTTACGGTGATATTAAAAAGCCCGGCGAGGACAGTGAGAACATAAACGTCGGGCAGACCGTCTCCGCGCTCCCATTTCGACACGGACTTGTCAGAATAGTTAATCATTTCTGCCAGTTCTGCCTGAGTCAAGCCTTTTTCTTTTCTGTAAAACGCCAGGTTCCTCGCGATGATTTTCCTGAGTTCTTCTTCGTTCATATAATTGATTATATCATACGGACGGTGCCTTTTCAAGGGGAGAGGGGGACGGTGGAAATGAATTTTTCGTTAATACGGAAGATGAATACGAAAAAAATCCGCATAAGGGGGCAATATTTTGTTGTAATCGGAGGCGCGATATGATAAAATACAGATAGTGAATCATGATGCGGCGCAGCTCTCTTTTTTCCTTGCGGATAAAACGGAGAGGGTGTCCTCCGTCAATAAATTTTTTCATAGGAAGGGAATCACAATGAACAAGATCAAGGATTTTCCGGCGATAGGTATTCGCCCGATAATCGACGGCCGTATGTTCGGTGTTCGTGAGAGCCTTGAAGATCAGGTCATGGCCACCGCCAGAAATGTTGCGGAGCTTATCAGCTCCAATCTCCGCTATCCGGACGGCACTCCCGTCAGATGCGTTATCGCTGACGGCACAATCGGCCGTGTTGTCGAGGCGGCCGCCTGCGAGAAAAAGTTTGCCGAGAACAATGTCGGCGCCTCCATATCCGTTACCACCTGCTGGTGCTACGGCACGGAAACGATCGATATGCACCCCACGCGTCCGAAGGCCATCTACGGTCTGAACGCCACCGAGCGCCCCGGCGCAGTTTACCTTGCCGCCGCCCTGGCCGGACACACCCAGAAGGGTCTGCCCGCCTTCTCCATCTACGGCCATGAGGTTCAGGACGCCGCCAACACCAATGTTCCCGCCGACGCTGCGGAGAAGATCCTCCGCTTCGCCCGCGCCGCCCTTGCCGTTGCCATGATGAAGGACAAGAGCTATCTTGCCATGGGCAATGTCGCCATGGGCATTGCCGGCAGCGTTGTCAACCCCGATTTCTTCTATGACTATCTCGGAATGCGCAACGAGTACATCGACCTCTCCGAGTTCAACCGCCGTATGGAGCTCGGAATTTACGACCACGACGAGTTTGAAAAGGCCCTTGCCTGGACCAAGGAGAACTGCAAGGAGTTCACCGACTGGAACGAGCCCGAAAAGCAGCACTCCCGCGAACAGAAGGACAAGGAATGGGAAGACTGCGTCAAGATGGCCCTTATCGCCAAGGACCTCATGGAAGGCAATCCGAAGCTTGCCGAAATGGGCTGGAGCGAAGAGAGCCTCGGACACAATGCGATCCTCTCCGGCTTCCAGGGACAGCGTCAGTGGACCGACTACCGCTGCAACGGCGACTTCCTTGAGGCGATGCTCAACAGCAGCTTTGACTGGAACGGACGCCGTTCGCCCTATGTCGTTGCGACCGAGAACGACAGCCTCAACGGCGTTTCCATGCTCTTTGGCTATCTCCTGACCAATATGGCGCAGGTGTTCTGCGACGTCAGAACCTACTGGTCCCCTGAGTCCGTTGAGCGCTGCACCGGCAAGAAGCTTGAGGGCCTTGCCGCCAACGGCATCATTCACATGATAAACTCCGGTGCCGCCGCTCTTGACGGTTCCGGTCAGTGCTCCGATGCGGAAGGCAACCCGGTGATGAAGCCCTACTGGGACATCAGCGAAGAAGAAGTTGCCAAAATGCTCAAGGCCACGGAGTGGGGCCCGGCGAACCTCGGATATTTCAGAGGCGGCGGCTTCTCGTCCCACTTCCTCTCCAAGGGCGGTATGCCCCTGACGATGGTCAGACTCAACATGGTCAAGGGTCTCGGGCCCATGATTCAGATCGCCGAAGGCTGGAGCTGCGACATTGATCCCGAAGCGGCAAAGATCATCTGGGAGCGCACCGACCCGACCTGGCCCACCACATGGTTTGCTCCGCGCATTGATGAAAACAACCCCGCTTTCAAGGATGTTTACAGCGTTATGGCCAACTGGGGAGCCAACCACTGCTCGCTCTGCTACGGCCATGTGGGCGCGGATCTTATTACGCTTGCTTCCATGCTCCGCATCCCGGTTGCAATGCACAATGTTCCCGAAGAGAAGATCTTCCGTCCGAGCGCATGGGGCGCATTCGGTACGAAGGATTCGGAAGGCGCCGACTACCGCGCCTGCGCCAACTTCGGCCCGCTTTACAAACAGGTGTAATCAGAATTTCAGCATAACAGAAAATGTCCCCGCCCGTTTGACTTGTGCGGGCGGGGACATAATTTTTTTCAGAGGGAGTAAGACACTGTGAAATATTCAATCGGTATCGATTTTGGAACCCTCAGCGGCCGTGCGCTTCTTGTAGAAGTTGAAACCGGCAGAGAAGTTGCAACGGCAGTTAAAAACTATACTCACGCCGTAATGGACGAATATCTTCCCGACGGAACGACGAAGCTTCCGCCGGACTGGGCCCTTGAACATCCGCGGGACTACCTTGAAGTTCTGGCCGAGACCGTTCCGTCCGTTCTGAAACAGGCGAATGTTGACCCTGCCGACGTCGTCGGCGTTTCCGTGGACTTCACCGCCTGCACCATGGTTCCCGTGCTTTCCGACGGAACTCCCCTTTGCTTCCTTCCGGAATACGAGCACGAACCCCATGCATATGTCAAGCTCTGGAAGCACCATGCCGCCCAGCCCCAGGCGGACAGGATAAACGCTCTTGCCCGTGAAAAGGACCCCGTGCGTCTGGCGCGCTACGGCGGAAAGGTTTCCAGCGAGTGGCTCTTTGCAAAGGCGTGGCAGCTTTTGGACGAGGCTCCTGAGATTTACGCCCGCGCCGACAAGCTCATCGAAGCCGGGGACTGGATCGTTCTGATGCTGACCGGATGCGAGAGAAGAAACGCCTGTGCCGCCGGATACAAGGCCATGTGGCACAAGCGGGACGGATATCCTTCCCGCGAATTCTTCCGCGAGCTTGACCCGAGACTTGAAAACATCGTCGAAGAGAAGCTTTCTCCCGACGTCTACGCTCTGGGCGGAAAGGCCGGAGAGATCAGCGAGGAGGGCGCGAAGCTCTGCGGACTTCTTCCGGGCACTGCCGTCGGGCTTGCAAATATAGACGCCCACGTTGCCGTTCCGGCTGCCGGAATCACG
The DNA here is from genome assembly GCA_016303065.1 of Clostridiales bacterium. Lineage (GTDB taxonomy): Bacteria > Bacillota > Clostridia > Oscillospirales > QAMX01 > SIG499. The sequence goes on along the minus strand of JAEDMJ010000002.1, from coordinate 85,621 downwards.
ACTCCGGGCAGAATGCTGATGATAATGGGCACCTCCACCTGCCACATGCTTCTGGGTGAAAAGGAAGCGGTCGTTCCGGGGACCTGCGGCGTTGTCGAAGACGGAATAATCGGCGGATATTTCGGATACGAAGCGGGACAGTCCTGCGTCGGAGATCACTTTGACTGGTTTGTCAGGAACTGCGTTCCGGCCTCCTACCGCGACGAGGCGGAAGCCCGCGGCATATCGATTCACAAGCTCCTGCGCGAAAAGGTTTCCTCGCAAAAACCGGGACAGAGCGGCATTCTCGCCCTTGACTGGTGGAACGGAAACCGTTCCGTCCTTGTGGACACGGACCTGTCCGGACTCTTTGTCGGAATGAGCCTTACCACAAAGCCCGAGGAGCTCTACCGCGCGCTCATCGAAGGCACCGCTTTCGGAACAAGAATGATAATCGACACCTTTGAGGAGTACAATGTTCCGGTGAACGAGCTTATCGCCGCGGGCGGCATTGCCGAAAAGGACGAGATGATGATGCAGATATATGCCGACGTGACCCACCGCGAGATCAGGATCTGCGGCAGCGGTCAGGCCTGCGCCCTCGGCTCGGCAATGTTCGGCGCGGTTGCCGCGGGCAAGGCCCGGGGAGGCTATGACACGATCGGAGAGGCGGCGGAGCATATGGCCAGCCTCAAGGATATCGTTTACCGTCCGAATCCCGAAAACAGCGCGGTATACGACAAGCTCTACGCGGAGTACAAGCTTCTTCACGACTACTTCGGCAGAGGCGAAAACGACTGTATGAAGCGTCTGCGCGCCATAAAGCGTATGCAGAACGCCTGAATAGAAAAGTGAAAAGGTGATAAAATGAGCACATATCTTCCCTTTAAGATAGATCTCAGCGGCAAGGTCGCCGTTGTGACCGGAGGAAGCGGAGTTCTCTGCTCCGGCTTCGCCAAGGCTTTGGCTGCGTCCGGCGCGAAAGTTGCGGTCATAGGGCGCAGACTTGATGCGGCGCAGAAGGTCGCCGACGAAATCGCCGCCGAGGGCGGAACCGCTGTCGCCGTTTCCGCCGACGTGACCGACAAGGCCACGCTTGTCAGCGCCAGAGAGACCGTGAACGCAAAGCTCGGCACCGTGGACATTCTTATAAACGGCGCCGGCGGAAACAATCCCAAGGGAACTACGACGAAGGAATATCTCTTCCCGGAGGACCTTGAGAAAAAAGCGGAGGGCATATCCACCTTCTTTGATCTGGACGAGGCCGGAGTGCGCGGCGTTTTCGACGTGAACTTCATCGGCACACTGCTTCCCACGCAGGTCTTTGCCCCCGACATGGCCGGAAAGGACGGAGCGGTCATCATAAACGTGTCTTCGATGAACTCCTTCCGTCCGCTGACGAAGATCCCGGCGTATTCGGCGGCAAAAGCCGCTGTCTCGAATTTTACACAGTGGCTTGCGGTGCACTTTGCGCCCGTCGGAATTCGCGTCAACGCGATCGCTCCCGGATTTTTTGTCACGGAGCAGAACCGCGCTCTGCTCAAGAATCCGGACGGCAGCCTGACGCCGCGTTCGGAAAAGATAATCGCGCACACGCCGATGAACCGCTTCGGCGACCCGGACGACCTTACCGGCACGCTGCTCTGGCTTGTGGACAAGGGTTCTTCCGGTTTTGTCAACGGTGTTGTCGTTCCCGTTGACGGAGGCTTTGCGGCCTATTCGGGAGTTTAATCCGGAAGATAAGGAGCTTGAAAATGCTGAAACTCAGAAATGACGCAGTCTACGACCTTGTGGTGCCCACGAGCATGGGCGTCCGCATTACGCCCAACGACCGCCAGCCCGTTCACGTCAGCAGCAGCTTTACGATGCAGGCCACAAGCGCCGAGTCGAATGTTCTGAACATAAGCGCTTCCCTGGGACTTCGCACGAAGGTTCTCACGGCTTTCGTTGCGGAAAGCCCGATCGCCCTTTTTATAAAGGGCGATCTGCGCCGCCGCAATATCGAATATGAAGGGCGCGAAGTTCCCCAGGGCGGCCCCTGGGGCTATCGCCACCAGTTTAACATCGCCGATTCCGGCTACGGCGCGCGGGGACCCCGAGTCCACAACGACCGTGCCGGAGAGGTGGGGCGCACAATCTCGAGCGCGGATTTTGATCTTGAAAAGCTTTTTGTCCGCGACGGAGTGAAGATTCTGCATTTGTCCGGACTTTTTGCCGCGCTTTCGCCGGAGACGGCGGTTTTCTGCCGCGAGCTTGCGAAGATCGCCCACGCCAACGGCACGGTGATCTCCTTCGACCTTAACTACCGCGCGTCGTTCTGGAAGGACAGGGAAGCGGAGCTTACCGAGACTTTTGCCGAGATCGCTTCCGTCTCCGACATTCTCATCGGAAATGAAGAGGACTTCCAGCTTGCGCTCAAGGTTCCGGGGCCGGAGTCCGGCGGAAAAGACATCGGCAAAACGGAGAGCTTCAAGGCCATGATACTGAACGTCAAAAAGCAGTATCCCAATGCCTCCGTGTTTGCGACGACACTGCGTCAGGTGATTTCCGCCAACGCCCATATGTGGGGAGCCATCATGCTTGACGGCGAAGAATGGCACAATGTCGAGCCGAGGGAAATCCAGGTGCTCGACCGCATCGGCGGCGGCGACGGCTTTGTGGGCGGAATGCTTTACGGCATTCTCCGCGGCTGGGATGCCGAAAAGTGCATCGGGTTCGGCTGGGCAAGCGGCGCGCTGGTCACGACGCTTCTGACCGACTACGGCGAACCGGCGGACGAGGACGTCATCTGGAGCATCTACTCCGGAAACGCCAGAGTCAAGAGGTAAGTATTTATAAGGAAGGAACAGCAATGAAAAAAGCTGATATAGGACTTATCGGTCTTGCCGTCATGGGCGAGAACCTTGTAATGAACATGGAGTCGAAGGGCTTTACCGTCGCGGTCTACAACCGCACGGCGGAGAAAGTCACGAATTTTGTAAACGGCAGAGCCAGCGGAAAGAACATCATCGGAACCTATTCTCTTGAGGAGCTTTGCGCGGCTTTGGAGCGTCCGCGGAAAGTCATGATGATGGTCAAGGCCGGCGACGCCGTCGATCAGATGATCGAAAAGCTCATTCCGTACCTTGAAGAGGGAGATATAATCATCGACGGCGGAAATTCCCACTTCCCGGACACGATTCGCCGCACGGCTTATGCGGAGTCCAAGGGGCTTCTCTATGTGGGCACAGGCGTTTCCGGCGGCGAAGAGGGCGCTCTGAACGGTCCGTCCATGATGCCGGGCGGCTCGCCTGCGGCGTGGCCCTTCGTCAAGCCGATCTTCCAGGCCATCTGCGCCCATGTGGAGGACGGTTCCCCCTGCTGCGAATGGGTCGGCGAGAACGGAGCAGGCCATTTCGTGAAAATGGTTCACAACGGCATCGAGTACGGCGATATGCAGCTTATCTGCGAGGCGTATATGCTCATGAGAGATTATCTGGGCATGAGTGCCGACGAGATGCACGACGTTTTCGCCCGCTGGAACGAGACGGAGCTCGACAGCTATCTCATTTCGATAACGAGGGACATCCTTGCCTACAAGGACGAGGACGGAAAGCCCATCGTCGACAAGATCCTTGACACCGCAGGTCAGAAGGGAACCGGAAAGTGGACCGGAATTGCCGCGCTGGATGAAGGCGTTCCGCTGACGCTCATCGGAGAAGCGGTGTTTGCCAGATGCCTTTCGGCCATGAAGTCAGAGCGTGTTGAGGCGGCAAAGGTCTTCCCGGCTCCCGCCGCCGCCGCGCCGGAGGACAGGGAGGCTTTCATCGAGGATATCCGCCGCGCGCTCTATGCGTCGAAAATCGTCTCCTACGCCCAGGGCTACACGCTCATGCGCGCCGCGGCGAAGACCTATGGCTGGAACCTGAACTACGGCGGCATCGCGCTTATGTGGAGGGGCGGCTGCATCATCCGTTCGGTTTTCCTCGGAAAGATCAAGGAAGCCTACGACGCGAATCCTGAGCTTACAAATCTGCTGCTGGATCCCTATTTTGCCGGGACGATGAAGGAACTCACGGACAGCTGGCGCCGTGTTGTCTCGTCGGCGGTCATGGCGGGAATTCCGATGCCCGCGTTCAGCGCGGCTCTTTCCTATTACGACGGATATCGCAGCGAGTTTCTCCCCGCAAACCTTCTCCAGGCTCAGCGCGACTACTTCGGAGCGCACACATATGAGCGTCTGGACGCCCCGCGCGGTCAGTTCTTCCACACGAACTGGACGGGTCACGGCGGAAACACCTCTGCTTCGACCTACGTAGTGTGAGAAAAAATATCTGAACGGATCTGAACAAAAGTAAAATGCGCCCTGCCCGTAAGACAAGCGTATCTGCTGTCTTGGGGGCGGGGCGTTTGTTTTTGAAAGACGCTTTACAGCGGTTTTTTCTTTATCCTTGCCCAGGGGCGCGGGAATTCGGCGGGCGAGGGCTTTTTCTTTTCCACGGGAACGATAAGCTGGTCAGCGCCGCAGAGGCTGTACCCGCGGATGTTTCCGAAAGCGCCGCCCAGCGCCTTTGCGGCGCGGCGCGCGGACTCGATCTCTTCGGCGGAGCGGACGCTTTTGTGCGCGGAAAAGACGCCGCCGACACGGACGAAGGGGAGGCAGAGCTCGCAAAGCGCGGGCATTGCGGTGACTGCGCGGGAGACGGCCATGCCGAAGCTTTCGCGCAGGGCGGGGTCACGCGCCGCGTCTTCGGCGCGGCGGGTCTCGAATTCTACGTTTTCAAGCCCCATTTCCTCCGTAAGCTCCCGGAGGAAATCGATCTTTTTTGCCGTTGAGTCCAAAAGCATCAACCGGGTTTCTCCCGGAGCGGAGTCGTCAAAAAAGAGCTTCAGGGGTATCCCGGGAAATCCGCCGCCGCAGCCAACGTCGATGAGACTGTCCGGACGGGGGAGGAAGGCTGCCGGAGCAAGACTGTCGGCAAAGTGCCGGGCATATATCCCGTCGGGGGATGTGATGGTCGTAAGGTTCATTACGGCGTTTTTTTCGATGAGCCTTGCGCAGTAAAGCTCAAACCGGTCAAAGGTTTCGCTTTTCCTGATCTCAAGGCCGAGAGGAGCGATAAGGCCGGATAAAAGTTCTCTTCCGTTCATCTGAGTCAGGCTTTCTCCTCTCTGTTATTTGAATCGAGCCATATTATGAGGGCGGTCATGTCCGCCGGGCTGACGCCGGAAATGCGGGAAGCCTGGCCGACCGAGGCGGGTCGGATGCGGTCGAATTTCTGCCTTGCTTCAAGGCGCAGGACGGGAATTGCGGAATAGTCGATGTCCGGGGGGAGCCTGCGGGCTTCCAGCCGCCGCATCTGTTCGATTTTTTCCTGCTCGCATTTTATGTAGCCCGCGTACTTGACGTTCGTCTCCACCAAACTGACGGTTCCGGGAGAAAGCTCCGGCCTTTCGGCGTCGAATTCCGCAAGCGACGCGTAATCGGTTTTCGGGCGGCGAAGAAGCGCGGCAAGGCTGATGCCCGTGGAGACGGGCGTCTCTCCGACGGATGTGAGAAATTCGTTGAGCCTTTCGGAGGGCGGGAGGAAGGTCTTTTCAAGGCGCTGTTCCTCGGCGGCGGCGTCATCAAGACGGCGCTCGGTGCGGAGGATATCCTCCGGGCGGGCAAGGCCGATCTCCTTGGCTCTGGGAAGAAGGCGGATGTCTGCGTTGTCCTGGCGAAGACTGAGACGGTATTCGGAGCGGGAGGTCATCATGCGGTACGGTTCGTTGGTTCCCTTTGTGACAAGGTCGTCGATCAGGGTTCCGATATAGGCCTCTCCGCGGGAGAGGATGACGGGGGAAAGGCCGGCCACGCCGCGAGCGGCGTTTATACCTGCCATAAGCCCCTGGGCCGCGGCCTCTTCATAGCCGGAAGTGCCGTTGAACTGTCCCGCGCCGTAGAGTCCGGAGACGGCTTTTGTCTCGAGGCTCGGTTTTAAGGCGAGGGGGTCGATGCAGTCGTATTCGATGGCGTAAGCCGTGCGCATGACTTCGGCGTGGTCAAAGCCAGGAAGCGTGCGGAGGAACTGCATTTGAACTTCCTCCGGAAGGGAGGAGGACAGCCCCTGGATATACAGCTCCTCGGTGTCGAGTCCGGTGGGTTCGACAAAGAGCTGGTGGCGGTCCTTGTCGGCGAATCTGACCAGCTTGTCTTCTATTGACGGGCAGTATCGGGGGCCGATCCCCTTTATCTCGCCGGAAAAAAGCGGGGAGCGGGAGAGATTTTCGCGTATGATCCGGTGGGTTTCGCCGTTTGTGTATATGAGATAGCACTGTTCAAGGTTTTTCGGGGGGACGCCGGTGGCAAAAGAGAAGGGAACGACGTTTTCGTCGCCGTACTGGGGCTCGGCCTTTGAAAGGTCGATGCTGAGCCTGTTGACCCGCGGAGGCGTTCCCGTTTTGAAGCGGCGCAGGGGAAGTCCGAGCTTTTCCAGACAGGAGGAAAGTTCTTTTGCGGGAAACATTCCGTCGGGACCGCTTTCCCGGGAGTATTCGCCGATGATGACCCTTCCGTTGAGAAAGGTTCCGGTGGCCAGAATTACGGCTTTTACTTTCCAGACGGCTCCCGTGCAGGTGGAAACGGAGCAGACGCGCCCGTTTTCGACGCCGACGCCGCAGATCTCTGCCTGGATGAGCCGGAGGTTCGGGCATTTTTCCAGCGTGTGCTTCATGTAGGACTGATAGCGGCGGCGGTCGGCCTGGGCGCGGATGGAGCGCACGGCCGGCCCTTTGCCGGTGTTGAGCATTCTGTACTGTATGCAGCAGGCGTCAGCGGCGCGCGCCATCTCTCCTCCGAGGGCATCGATCTCCCGGACGAGCTGGCTTTTTCCGGGCCCGCCGATGGCGGGGTTGCAGGGCATGTTTCCGACGGCGTCAAGGTTGACCGTGAAGCAAAGCGTGCTTGCGCCGAGCCTTGCGGAAGCAAGCGCCGCTTCGATCCCGGCGTGTCCCGCGCCGATTACTGCGACGTCCGCCTCTCCGGCGGCATATGGTGTTACCGACATTTGTTCATCTTCCTATATATTAAATGGATATGCGTGTTTATTTGCCGACGCAGAAGCGTTCGAATATGCGGTTGAGAATGTCTTCGGAGACGCTTCTCCCCGTCACCTCTCCGACGGCGGTGATCGCGGCTTCGGTATCGACCCAGGCCACGTCCGGGGTGAGCCCGGACAGCAGCGCTTCCGCTGCGCGGGCGGCAGAGCCGGCTGCACGGCGGAGGGCGTCGGCCTGGCGGCGGTTCGTGACGAGGCTTCCGTCCGGAGTGACGCTGCCGAGTCCCAGGCGCCTTGTGAGCTCCGCTTTCAGCTCCGCAACGCCGTCGCCGGTGACAGTGGATACGGATACTGCGCCCTGGGGCGTGGGCCTTGCGGGGGGAAGATCGCTCTTGCAGAATATGTTTATGACTTCGGCTCCGGAAGCGAGAGCAAGCCTTCCGACTTCGCGGTCGCCTTCGCTTTCGGGGACGGAGCCGTCGAAAACCGCGAGGATGAGCGCGGAATTTTTGGCCGCGTCCACGGAGCGCTGGACCCCAAGCCGCTCGGCGAGGTCTTCGGTGTCGCGGATGCCGGCGGTGTCCACAAGGCGGAGAAGCGCTCCTCCGACGGTGACGGTGGCTTCGATCGTGTCGCGGGTGGTTCCGGGAATACTTGTGACGATGGCGCGCTCGGAGCCCACAAGCGCGTTCAAAAGCGAGGATTTTCCTGCGTTGGGACATCCGATTATGGCGCAGCGCACGCCTTCGCCGAAACAGCGCCCCGAGGAAAAGCTTTCGGCAAGTCCCCGCAGGGCTTCGGAAACGGAGTTCAGCCTGGCCGGAGCGCCTTCAAGGTCGGGAGGCTCGACCCCTTCCTCGGTATAGTCGATGTATGCGGCGAAGTGGGCGGTCAGGTCGAGCAGCTCCTCCGTGACGGAGTCGAGCCTTTGCTTCAGGGCTCCTGAAAGCTGTGCCGCGGCGTTTCTCACGCCTTCGGCAGACTCGGCGGAAATGAGGTCGGCGACGGCTTCCGCGCCGGTAAGGTCGAGCTTTCCGTTGAGAAAGGCCCGCTTTGTAAACTCTCCGGGGGCGGCGATCCTTGCTCCCGCCAGACAGCAGAGTTCGAGCACGCGGTTTACAAGAGTCAGACCGCCGTGGCACTGAAGCTCGGCGCAGTTCTCCCCGGTGTAGCTTGCGGGTGCGGGAAAGACAAGCGCAAGGGCCCGGTCGAGGAGCCGCCCGTCGGAGTCGGTTATTTCGCCGTACCACGCGTGCCGGGGCTCAAGCGCGGACAGGGGCTTTCCGGCAAAGGGCCGAAAAACCCTGTCCGCGACGGAAAATGCGTCGCTGCCGGATATTCTTATTATGGCGATTGCGCCCGAAAGCGGCGGGGTTGCCGCCGCGGCGATGGTATCGGTCATCTGTGCCTCCGGGATCGTAGTTTGTGACAGCAATATTATATCAGCTTTTTGAACGATTGTAAACCGCAGAGGCGTTTTTTGAATGGCAGATATTGCCGGAATGCGTGAAATCAACTGAAAACAGCCGGGCTTTTGGACAAAATGACGGGTTTTAAGCGGGAAGAACGGAAAAGTTTTTGCATATTTTCTTTGTAATCTATTGACTTTTCCCGGTATTTTTGGTATCATTATCGAGCGCCACCATGGAACTGCGTTGAATCGGGAGGTTGCCGCTGAAACATTGCGGGTTTTTCCGAGGAGTATGTCCGGAGGAGCAGGGGTTCCGGCCAGGAATCCCGGGGGCTTCTTGCAATCGGGCGGTTGGGTTATTCTGACATGGGATGTGCGTCAAGGGTCTTTTTGTGTCCTGACTTGGAGGGAAGTGTGCCGGTTTGCGGCATAACCCCGATCCTGACCTGGATAAAAGAGAAACTGTGACGGCTTATCCGACCGGTTTGCGTGTGAACTCCGCCGTTGAAAACGGCGGAAGGAACATCGTTAGGACCGGTTATAATTATGTCCGGGAATGAAACGCTCGGATAGGTTGTTGAAAATAACCCACGGTACGCGGGGCCGCAGACGGGCACGGCGGCGCAAAAAATTCAGAACCGTCTGCGCGTACTTAAAACAAAAGGAGAAAAAAGAATGGCACAGAAAGCTGACAGAATCCGGATCAGACTCAAGGCTTACGATCACCAGCTCATCGATCAGACCGCAGAGCGTCTTGTCGAAACCGCAAAGCGCACCGGCGCGAAGGTTTCCGGACCGATTCCGCTTCCCACCCAGAAGGAAGTTATCACGATCCTCCGCGCGGTCCACAAGTACAAGGACAGCCGTGAGCAGTTCGAGCGCAGAACCCACAAGCGCCTTATCGACATCCTGAACCCCACTCCCAAGACTGTTGAGGAGCTTACCAAGTTCAAGCTTCCGGCTGGCGTCGAGATCGAAACCAAGGCGTAAAAAACATTAAATTGCTTGTTTCCGGCTTCGGTTTCGTACCGGAGCGGGTCAAGTTGGCGGGAAACCGTCAACCAATAACCTTATTATGAAAGAAGGACAAAAAATGCAGAAGGCTATCATCGGCAAAAAGGTCGGTATGGCGCAGATCTTCGACAAAGACGGCAAAGTTATTCCCGTGACCGTTATCGAAGCAGGTCCCTGCCCCGTCGTACAGAAGAAGACGGCGGAAAAGGAAGGCTATTCGGCGCTTCAGCTGGGATTTGAGGATGTCGCCGAGAGAAAGCTCTCCAAGGGCGAACTCGGACATCTCAAGAAGGCGGGCGCCGCCCCCAAGAGAGAGCTTCGCGAGTTCAAGCTCGACGATGCTGACAAGTTTGAGGTCGGCGACATTATCCGTGCGGATATGTTTGCCGAAGGCGACTACGTTGACATCACCGGTATCAGCAAAGGTCACGGATATGCGGGCGTCGTAAAGCGCTGGGGCCAAAGAGTCCAGTGCCACACCCACGGCGTCGGTCCTGTGCACCGTTCCCCCGGTTCCATGGGAGCCAACACCGATCCGTCCAGAGTTATGCCCGGTAAGAAGCTTGCCGGACACATGGGCGTCGAGCAGGTTACGGTACAGAACCTTCTCGTTGTCAAGGTTGATCCGGATCTGAACCTCATCGCGGTATGCGGCGCGGTTCCGGGCCCCAAGGGCGGAATTGTGAGCGTTAAGAGCACCACAAAGGTTCACAGGGTCAAGAACACCGTTAAGACCGTCAGCGTGAACCCGCAGAAGAAGTCCGCCAGAGGCTGAGACAGGAGGTCAGGTTTAAGACATGAAGACTAAGCTTTACGACATGACCGGCGCGGAGCTCGGTGAGATCGAACTCAGCGACGCGATATTCGGGGTTGAGCCCAACGAAAGCGCTGTCCACGAGGCGGTCAAGAATCACCTCGCGAACATCCGCAGAGGCACCCAGTCGGCGCTTACCCGCGCCGAAGTCAGCGGAGGCGGCAAGAAGCCGTTCCGTCAGAAGGGCACCGGCAGAGCCAGACAGGGCTCCATCAGAGCGCCCCACTACACTCACGGCGGCGTCGCCTTTGCGCCGAAGCCCCGTTCATACAGCTACACCATCAACAAGAAGCTTCGCCGCATCGCTATCAAGAGCGCTCTGTCCGCGAAGGCCGGAGAAAACAAGATAATCGTCATTGATTCCATCGCGTTCGGCGAGCCGAAGACCAAGGCCTTCGGGACCTTCCTCGGAGCGATCGGAGCGGGCGAAAAGGCTCTGGTTGTCACAGCCGGCGCCGACAGAAACGTCTATCTCTCCGGAAGAAACATGCCGGGCGTCAAGACGACCATGGCGGGACTCATCAACACCTACGACGTTCTGAAATATGACGCCCTCGTGCTTGACAAGGCCTCGCTGGCAGTTATCGAGGAGGTTTTTGCCTGATATGAAATCCGTTTATGATGTAATTATCCGCCCCATCGTTTCCGAACGCACGATGGCCGGTTCGACCAACAAGAAGTACACCTTCGAGGTCGCCAGAGACGCCACCAAGATTGACATCCGCAGAGCTGCTGAGGAGATCTTCGGGATAAAGGTCCTGAGCGTCAATACGATGAACGTTCGCGGCAAGAAGAAGAGATATGCGGCGGGACGCCCCGAGGGCACCACTCCGTCGTGGAAAAAGGCCATCATCACCACTACCGAGGATTCAAAGAGCATCGAATTCTTCGACAGCCTGATGTGAGCGCCGCGAAAGAAGAAGGAGTGAACGACAGTGGCTATCAAAACATATAAACCCACCTCTGCTGCCCGCCGTCATATGACTGTTGCGAAGTCGGAGCTTTCCAAGGTCAAGCCGGAAAAGTCCCTCCTCGCCAAGAACACGAAGCATGCCGGCAGAAACTCTTACGGCAGAATCACCGTCAGACACCAGGGCGGCGGCAACAAGCAGAAATACCGTATAATCGATATGAAGCGTCAGACCGAAGGCGTCGCCGAAGTCCTGACCCTTGAGTACGATCCGAACCGCTCCGCCAACATTGCTCTGATCCGCTATGAGAACGGCACCAAGGCGTACATCATCGCCCCGGTCGGACTCAAGGTCGGAGACAAGGTCGAGTCCGGAGCCAAGTCGGACATCAAGCCCGGCAACACCCTGCCCATTGCAGAGATTCCGGTCGGTACTTTCATCCACAATATCGAGCTCTACCCCGGCAGAGGCGCTCAGCTCGTCCGCGCTGCGGGCGCTGCGGCTCAGCTGATGGCGAAGGAAGGCAAGCTGGCCCAGGTCAGACTTCCCTCCGGCGAAACCAGAATTATCCGCATGGAGTGCAAGGCGACCATAGGACAGGTCGGAAACCTTGACCACGAAAACGCCAACATCGGTAAGGCCGGCCGCAAGCGTCACATGGGTGTCCGTCCGACCGTCAGAGGTTCCGTCATGAACCCGGTTGACCACCCGCACGGCGGCGGCGAAGGCAAGAGCCCGATCGGACGTCCCGGCCCGGTGACCCCGTGGGGCAAGCCGACCCTTGGTTATAAGACCAGAAAGACCAAGAACCGTACCAACAAGTTCATCGTCAAGCGCCGTAACGCGAAGTAATTAGGAGGCAGATTGAATAAATGAGCAGAAGTGTTAAGAAGGGGCCTTTCGTAGCTCCTGAGCTCTATAAAAAAGTCGTCGCCATGAACGAGAGCGGTACAAAGAAAGTGCTCAAAACATGGTCCAGAGCCTCCACGATATTCCCCGAGTTCGTGGGGCACACGATCGCCGTACACGACGGCAGGAAGCACATTCCTGTTTACATCACTGAGGATATGGTCGGCCACAAGCTCGGCGAGTTTGCCCCGACAAGAGTTTTCCGCGGACATGCGGGCTCGAAGTCCTCAAATAACGGTAAGTAAAGACGGGGAAGGAGATTAATTGAAAATGGAAGTTGCAGCATATCTGAAAAACCTCCGTATGTCCCCCCGCAAGGTCAAGATCGTTTGTGACGCTCTCAGAGGTAAGTCCGTCGGCGATGCGGTCGCCATTCTGATGAATACCCCGAAGGTCGCTGCCGAGCCGCTTCTGAAGCTCCTCAAGAGTGCAGTTGCCAACGCCGAGAACAACAACGAGATGGACGTTGAGAAGCTCTATATAAGCAAGTGTTTCGTAACCCCCGGTGCTACCCTCAAGCGTGTGCATCCGGTGTCCAAGGGCAGGGCCTTCAGAATTCTGAAGAGAACCTCTCACGTGACTCTTGCGGTAGCGGAAAAGGAATAGGGCGAGGAGGAAAAACATGGGACAGAAAGTTAATCCGCACGGTCTGCGCGTCGGTGTCATCAACGACTGGGATTCCCGCTGGTACGCGAAGAACAAGGATGTCGGCGATCTGATCGTCGAGGACTACAAGATCAGAGGCTACCTCAAAAAGAACCTCTACGATGCGGGCATCGCCAAGATCGAGATCGAGCGCGACAGCCAGAGAGTTTATATCACCATTCACTGCGCCCGTCCCGGCTTTGTCATCGGTAAGGGCGGCACGGAGAGTGAAAAGCACAGCCTCGCCATCAAGAACATGATCGGCAAGGAAGTTGCTCTCAACATCATCGAGATCCGCTCCCCCGACACCAACGCTCAGCTGGTTGCCGAGAACATCGCCGCTCAGCTTGAGAAGAGAACCTCGTTCCGCCGCGCCATGAAGCAGTCCATGATGCGTGCAATGAAGTTCGGCGCAAAGGGCATCAAGACAATGTGCTCCGGCCGTCTCGGCGGCGCCGAAATAGCGCGCACCGAACAGTATCACGAGGGAACCATCCCGCTGCAGACTCTGCGCGCCGACATCGACTACGGCTTTGCTGAAGCAAAGACGACCTACGGCCGCATCGGCATCAAGGTTTGGATCTACAAGGGCGAAGTCCTGACGGGCAGCCCGAGAGAGCATCGCCTCAACGAGGAAAAGAAGGCCGCTGAGGAAAGAGCAAGACAGCCGCGTCGTGACCGTCGCGAAGGTGGCAGAGGCCGCTTTGACAGAAACGACAGGAGACCGCCCAGAAGAGAAGGAGGCAACCGGTAATGCTTCTACCCAAGAGAGTTAAATACAGAAGAGTGCAGAGAGGCCGCATGAAGGGCAAAGCGCTCCGCGGAAACAAGGTTTCCCACGGCGAATTCGGTCTCGTGGCCCTCGAACCGGCCTGGATCACCAGCCAGCAGATCGAGGCAGCCCGTATTGCCATGACCCGCTACATTAAGCGCGGCGGTCAGGTTTGGATCAAGATATTCCCCGACAAGCCGGTGACTGAGAAGCCCGCCGAGACCCGAATGGGCTCCGGTAAGGGATCTCCCGAATATTGGGTGGCAGTTGTTAAACCCGGCAGAGTTATGTTTGAAATGGCCGGCATCGACGAGGTGACCGCCCGCGAAGCCATGAGACTTGCCGGACACAAGCTTCCGATCAAGACGAAGTTCGTGGCCCGCGAAGACAACGGAACAGGCGGTGAAGCGAAATGAAGGCAAAAGAATTGAAGGGAATGACTCCGGCGGAGCTGCAGAAGAAGATTGCCGATTTGAAGGCTGAGCTTTTCAATCTGCGTTTTCAGAACGCCACCAACCAGCTTGAGAATCCCATGAGGATAGCCGAGGTCAAGAAAGACATAGCCAGGGCCAAGACCGTTCTCCGCGAAGCGGAGATCAACGCCAGGGGCTAAGGAGGAGACAAGATGGCTGAAGAAAAGAGAGCTTTCCGGAAGACGAGAGTCGGCACCGTCGTGTCCGATAAGATGGACAAGACGATCGTTGTCGCGGTCCTCGAGACCTACTCGCATCCGCTTTACAAAAAGACGATCAGAAGAACCTACAAGCTCAAGGCGCATGACGAAAACAACGAATGCGGTGTGGGCGACAAGGTCAGAGTCATGGAGACAAGACCTCTCTCCAAGGAGAAGAGATGGCGTCTCGATGAGATAATCGAAAAAGCTAAGTAATAAGGAGGAACCAACGTGATTCAGCAGGAGACTTTGCTCAAGGTTGCCGACAACAGCGGCGCCAAGGAGCTTAAATGTATCCGTGTTCTCGGAGGCTCCGTCCGGAAATACGGCAACATCGGTGACGTTATAGTCGCTTCGGTCCGCAAAGCTCAGCCCGGCGGCGCGGTCAAGAAGGGCGACGTCGTCAAGGCTGTTATCGTCCGCTCTGCAAAGGGCGTCCGCCGCAGCGACGGAACTCACATCCGCTTTGACGAGAACGCAGCCGTCATTATCAAAGATGATAAGAACCCCCGCGGGACCCGTATCTTTGGGCCTGTGGCAAGAGAGCTTCGTGAGAAGGAATACATGAAGATCCTTTCTCTGGCTCCCGAGGTCCTGTAAGGGAGGAGAGGAACAATGAACAAACTGCACGTTAAGACCGGAGATACCGTTGAAATCATATCCGGAAAAGAAAAAGGCAAGCGCGGCAAGATCCTCTCCGCAGATCCTGCGAAGGGTCTCGTGATTGTCGAAGGCCTCAACATTCACACCAAGCACAAGAAGGCCCGCAGACAGACCGAAGAGAGCGAGATCGTCAAGGTCGAGGGCGCGATTCGCGCCTGCAAGGTCATGAGAGTCTGCCCCAAGTGCGACAAGACCACCCGCCCCGCCCATAAGCTTGCAGACGGCAAGAAGACAACTGTCTGCAAGAAGTGCGGCGCTGAGATATAGGGCAAGGAGGCAAAGAAATAAAATGCCAAGACTCAAGGACAAATATATAAACGAAGTCGCCCCCGCGCTTATGAAGAAGTTCGAGTATAAGAGCACCATGCAGATTCCGAAGCTTGACAAAGTCGTCGTAAACGTCGGCTGCGGCGAAGCCAGAGAGAACTCCAAGGTTCTCGACGCGGTCTGCGGTGATCTTGCTCAGATAACCGGTCAGAAGGCCGTCATCACTAAGGCCAAGAAATCCGTCGCAAACTTCAAGCTTCGTGAAGGAATGAACATCGGCGCCAAAGTTACTCTCCGCGGCGACAGAATGTACGAATTTCTTGACAGACTGTTCAGTGTCGCTCTCCCGAGAGTTCGCGACTTCCGCGGCATCAGCGACAGCGCTTTCGACGGAAGAGGCAACTATTCCCTCGGACTTAAGGAGCAGCTGATATTCCCCGAGATCGACTTCGACAAGATCGACAAGATCAGAGGCATGAACGTTGTCATCTGCACCACCGCCAACACTGACGAAGAAGCGAAGGTTCTGCTCGACATGATGGGCGCGCCCTTCGCAAGAGCATAAGGAGGGTAAAAAACAATGGCTAAGAAATCGATGATCCTCAAACAGCAGAGAGAGCCGAAGTTTTCGACCCGTTCCATGAACAGGTGCAAGATCTGCGGCAGACCCCATGCCTATCTGCGTGATTTCGGCGTGTGCCGTATCTGCTTCCGCGAGCTGGCCTACAAGGGCCAGATTCCCGGTGTCCGCAAGGCGAGCTGGTAGGCCAACAGTATTGTAAGGAGGCTGCAAAATGCAAATAACAGATCCGATTGCCGATATGCTGACAAGGATCCGCAACGCGAGTTCCTATCGGCACTATACGGTGGATATACCCAAGTCGAATGCCAAAAAAGCCATCGCCGAGATACTGCTCGAGGAGGGCTACATCAAAGGAATCCAGTACGTTGACGAAGGTGTGCAGGGAATCATCCGAATCACTCTCAAGTACGGCCAGAACAAAGAAGCCGCGATATCCGGACTCCGCCGTGTTTCCAAGCCGGGCCTCAGAGTTTATGCCGGTGTCGATGAGATGCCCAGCGTTCTCAAGGGAATGGGCATTGCGATAATCTCCACCTCCAAGGGCATCGTTACCGACCGCAAGGCCAGAAGCCTGCACGTCGGCGGCGAGGTCATGGCGTTCGTTTGGTAGGAGGTATAGATACATGTCAAGAATAGGCAGAATGCCGATAGATATCCCGGCGGGAGTCACGGTCACTGTGTCCGACGACAACACCGTCGAAGTAAAGGGCGCCAAGAGCACTCTTACTCAGAAGGTCGATCCCCGTATCACCGTCAAGGTTGAGGGAAACGTTGTCAACGTCAGCAGAAGCGATGAGCAGAACCTGACCCGTTCAATGCACGGCCTTTACCGCACTCTGATCCACAACATGATCGTCGGAGTTACCAAGGGCTACACCAAGGAGCTCGAGGTCAACGGCATCGGTTACAGAGCGGCCAAGGAAGGCAACCAGCTTGTCCTGAACGTCGGTTTCTCCCACCAGGTGTTCGTCAAAGAGCGCGGCGAGCTGAAGATCGACGTCCCTGCGCCCAACAAGATTGTCGTCTCCGGTCCCGACAAGCAGGCCGTCGGCCAGCTTGCGGCAGAGATCCGCGAGGTTCGTCCGCCCGAACCCTATCAGGGAAAGGGCATCAAGTATTCGACAGAGGTCATCCGCCGCAAGGAAGGCAAGACCGCTGCGAAGAAGAAATAAGGGGGCAGCGAAATGGTTTCGAAAATGGACAAGAACGCACAGCGGCTTAAGCGTCACCGCAGAGTGCGCGGAAAGATCTCCGGTACCGCCGAGAGACCCAGACTCAACGTCTACCGCAGCACCAATCACATATACGCTCAGATCATCGACGATGTCGCCGGAAAGACTCTTGTTTCCGCATCCAGCACCGAGAAGGATTTCGGCGCCAGCGGCGGCAACAAGGAAGCCGCCCGTAAGGTCGGCAGACTCATCGGTGAGCGCGCCAAGGCGGCGGGAATCGAATCCGTCGTTTTTGACCGCGGCGGTTATCTCTACCACGGTCGTGTGCAGGAGCTCGCCGAGGGCGCCCGCGAGAGCGGTCTGCAGTTTTAACGGGAGGATAGACAAATGCCACTTAATATCGATGTTTCCAATATCGAGCTTCAGGAACGCGTCGTAAGCTTCCACAGCGTTTCCAAGACCGTCAAGGGCGGCCGTGTCAGAAAGCAGTCCGTCCTTGTGGTTGTCGGCGACGGCAACGGTCTTGTCGGCTACGGCATAGGCAAGGCCTCCGAGCTTCCGGACGCCATCAAAAAGGCGATCGCGGATGCGAAAAAGAATCTCGTAAAGGTTTCCCTTGTCGGAACGACCGTTCCGCACGAGGCAATCGGCCAGTTCGGTGCAGCTTCGGTTCTCCTCAAGCCCGCCCCGGAAGGCACCGGCGTTATCGCCGGCGGCCCTGTCCGTCAGGTTATGGAGGCCGCTGGTATTAAAGATATCAGAACCAAGTCGCTCCGTTCCAACAACAAGCAGAACGTCGTGGCTGCTACCATCGAAGGTCTCAAGACCATGAGATGCGCCGAAGAGATCGCGGCGGCCCGCGGCAAATCTGTTTCTGAAGTCAAGGGGTAAGCGAACATGGAAAACGTAAAAATAACGCTTGTTAAGAGCCTTTCCGGCAGATTCGCTCGTCATATTGCCACCGCCAACTCCCTCGGGCTTCACAAGATCGGCGACAGCACTGTTCAGCCGGACAATGAATGCACGAAGGGCAAGTACACGCAGATCTCGTACCTTGTCAAGGTCGAGAAAGCATAAGGAGGCAAGGCAATGAAGCTTAACGAGTTATCCCCCGCACCCGGTTCGGTAAGAGACAACTTCCGCAAGGGCCGCGGCATTGCATCTGGAAACGGCAAGACTGCCGGCAAGGGCCACAAGGGCCAGAACGCCCGTTCGGGCGGCGGCGTCAGACCGGGCTTTGAAGGCGGTCAGATGCCCATAAGCAGAAGACTTCCTATGAAGGGCTTCAACAATAAGAACTTTGCGACTGTCTACGCTATCGTCAACGTTTCCGACCTCAACTGCTTTGAGGACGGAGCGGCTGTCGGTGTTGAAGAGCTTGTTGCTATGGGTCTTGTCAAAAAAATCAATGACGGCGTCAAGATACTCGGCAACGGCGAGCTCACTAAGAAGCTGACTGTCCGGGCATCAGCGTTCTCTGCCAGCGCCGAAGAAAAGATCAAGGCTCTGGGCGGAAACGCAGAGGTGATATAGTATGTTTAAGACGCTGGTAAACGCGTGGAAGGTCCCCGAGCTCCGGAGAAAGATACTGTTTACCGTTGCGATACTCGTCGTTTACAGATTCGGAAACGCGGTTCCGATTCCGTTCATTGACGCGACGGCTCTCACCCAGCTGTTTGCCGACAACGGCGAAAACGTGTTCTACGGCTATCTGAATCTTCTGACCGGCGGTTCCTTCACCTCCTGTACGATCTTCGCTCTGTCGATCACCCCGTACATCACCGCGTCGATTATCGTTCAGCTGCTCACCATGGCTATACCGGCTCTTGAGCGTATGGTCAAGGAGGGCGGAGAAGAAGGCCGCAAAAAACAGGCGAAGATCATGCGCTATGCCGCGGTCGGCCTGGGTCTTCTTGAAGGATTTGTTTACTATCTCACGCTCCAGCGCAATAATATCATCGCCGAAGGCGTTTTCTTCGCCGAAGGCGGCACTGCCGACAAGATTTTTGTGGCAGCCATCGTTATCATGACGTTTGCGGCGGGCACCGCCGTCGTCATGTGGCTTGGAGAGCTTATCAACGACCACGGAATCGGAAACGGCATTTCGATGATCCTGTTTGCGGGCATACTCTCCCGTATACCCACCAGCATCAGCGCGGTTGCCGGATTCCTCGTGGGCGAAGAAGGCCTCAAAGTCGGCAATCTTGTCATTGCCATTGTCATGGCGATCGTCGGCGTGTTCATGGTTGGGTTTGTTGTTTGGGTCAGCAATGCCGAAAGACGCATCACCGTTCAGTACGCAAAGCGAGTTGTCGGCCGCAAGATATACGGCGGACAGTCCAGCTACATTCCGCTTAAAGTCAACATGACCGGTGTTATGCCGATCATCTTTGCCTCCAGCATCGTAAGCCTTCCGGCAATGATCGCCTCCTTCTTCAAGGCGCCCGAATCCGGATTCTGGTATTACTTCCTGAAGGTCACATCTTCACCGTCGCCGGTTTACATTGTTTTCTACTTCCTGCTGATCATCGCGTTCTCCTTCTTCTACGCTTACGCGCAGTTCAATCCTGTTGAGATCGCGAACAATATGAAGCAGAACGGCGGATTCATACCCGGTCTTCGTCCGGGCAGACCCTCCGCGGCTTACATCAGCAGAGTTCTTAAGAATGTCACCGTGCTTGGCGCCGTGTTCCTCGGAATCGTGGCGATACTCCCGATCATCGTGAGCGCCTTCTCCTCCGAGCTTGGAAACATGGCCCTCGGCGGCACCACGCTGCTCATCGTCGTCGGCGTTGCGCTTGAAACGGTGAACCAGCTTGAGACGCAGCTTATCATGCGTCACTACAAGGGATTCCTTAACTAATCGGGGTGAACAAAGTATGAGAATAATTCTTTTCGGCGGACCGGGAGCCGGCAAGGGCACACAGGCTTCGGCCATCTGCTCAAAACTCGGCATTCCTTCCGTTTCGACTGGCAATATCATACGTGAGGCCATTGCGGCCGGCACTCCCGCCGGTGTGGAGTTCAAAAAGTACACCGAGAAGGGCGAGCTTGTTCCGGACAGTCTCGTTATCGAGATGCTCAAAGACAGAATCGCCCGTCCCGACTGTGCCAACGGCTATATACTCGACGGTTTCCCGAGAAGCATACCGCAGGCCGAAGCCCTTGACGAAATGGGCGTCGAGATCGACGCGGTCGTAAGCCTCGAGGTTTCTGATGAGGAAATAGAAAAGCGCATGACGGGCCGCAGAGTCTGCCCCAAATGCGGAGAGTCCTATCATCTCGTATTCAACCCGCCGAAGACCGAAATGATCTGCGACAAGTGCGGCGAGGCGCTCATCCAGCGCTCCGACGACAAGGCTGAGACGGTTCGCGAAAGACTGAGAGTTTATCACAGCCAGACCGAGCCTGCCAAAGCTTATTACGAGAAGAAGGGCAAGCTTAGAAAGGTCGACGGAAACGGAAACGTTGAAGCGATCACAGCGCTCATCTTCAAAGCGCTGGGAATATAAGTATGATAACCGACGCGGAAGTTGAAGATATCCATATCAAGACAAAACACTGGGAAATAGAGCGTATGCGCCGGGCAGGCAAGGCAACCGCGGCGGCCAGAGAGGCCGCCAAGGCTGCTGTTGCCCCGGGCGTGACAACAGCCTATATAAACGAGGTCGTTGAGAAGACGATTTCCGAACTGGGTGCGAAGGCCAGCTTTCTGCATCAGGTAGGCTATCCCGAATATCCTCCCTATCCCGCAAGCGTGTGTGTGTCGGTGAACGATGAAGTCATACACGGCATACCGGGGCCGCGGGTGATCCAGGAAGGCGACATTGTGAAAATCGATGTCGGCGCCGAGGTGGAAGGATTTCACGGAGATTCCGCCGTAACAGTTGCGGTGGGCAGCGTTTCAAGCGAAGCGCAGCGGCTGATCGACGTGACGAGGGAGTGCTTTTTCAAAGGCGTTGAGAAAGCTCGCGTTGGAAACCGAATTCGGGACATTTCAGCGGCAGTTGCAAAACACGCGGAAGCGGCCGGTTTTTCGGTTGTACAGGGGTACACCGGACACGGTATCGGACGGGACCTTCATGAAGGTCCGAGCGTTCCGAATTCGCTTCACGAATTTTTCCCGGATCTTGATGTGATTCTCGTACCGGGAATGACAATCTGCATTGAGCCCATGATCAACATGGGACGGCACCGCATCCGGCTTATGCCGGATGGCTGGACAGTTAAAACAAGGGACAAGAGCCTGTCAGCCCATTATGAGCACACCGTGCTTATCACTGACAGCGGTCCGGAGCTTTTGACTGAGTAAAGTTATCATAATTATAAAGGAGTCAAGCTTATGCCCAAGGACGATGTAATCGAGCTTGAAGGTGTAGTGACAGAAGCGCTGCCGAACGCAATGTTCAGGGTCGAGCTGCCTAACGGACACAAGATACTCGCCCATATATCGGGAAAGCTGCGTATGCACTATATCAGAATACTGCCCGGAGACAAGGTGACGATCGAAATGTCGCCATATGACCTGTCAAAGGGACGTATAACATGGAGAACTAAGTAAAACGGCCTGAGCCGTGTTTCACCGGAATAAAACATATCCGGGTGTGCGCAATTTATAAGGAGGCTCACTTAAATGAAGGTAAGACCGTCTGTCAGACCTATGTGCGACAAGTGCAAGGTCATCAAGCGCAAGGGCAAGGTAATGGTTATCTGCCCGAGCGACCCCAAGCATAAACAGAGACAGGGCTAATTAAACAGGAGGTGCAAAAAACACATGGCACGTATAGCCGGCGTGGATCTGCCCAGAGAGAAGCGAGTTGAAATCGGACTCACTTATATCTACGGAATTGGCAGAAAAGTATCCAATGACATACTCAAGGCCAGCGGTGTCAATCCGGACACCCGCGTCAAGGACCTCACCGACGAGGAGATTTCGAAGCTGCGTGAGCAGATCGACCACAACTACCGCGTTGAAGGCGACCTTCGCAGGGATATCGCACTTGACATCAAGCGCCTCATTGAAATAGGCAGCTACAGAGGCAGCCGCCACAGAAAGGGCCTTCCTGTCAGAGGGCAGCGTACAAAGACGAATGCCCGTACTCGCAAGGGTCCGAGAAAGACCATTGCGAACAAGAAGCAGTAAGGAGGGTAAGCTAAATGGCTAAAGTTCAGGCGAAGAAAGCTGCGGTGACCCGCAAGCGCCGCGAGAAGAAGAATGTAGAAAAGGGCGCAGCGCATATCCGCGCGAGCTTCAACAATACGATCGTTACGATCACTGACCTTGCGGGCAACGCGGTTTCGTGGGCGTCCGCCGGCGGACTCGGCTTCAAGGGTTCCAGAAAGAGCACCCCGTTTGCCGCACAGTCCACTGCCGAAGCGGCTGCCAAGACCGCCGTTGATTACGGCATGAAGACCGTTGAGGTCTATGTCAAGGGCCCCGGTCAGGGTCGTGAGTCCGCCATTCGTGCGCTTCAGTCCGCAGGACTTGAGGTCTGCATGATCAAGGACGTCACTCCGATCCCCCACAACGGCTGCCGCCCGCCCAAGAGACGCCGCGTCTAAGGCAGTCCCGTTACATTATTGGAGGTTTAGAAAACTATGGCAAGATATACCGAAGCGGTCTGCCGCCTCTGCCGCAGAGAGAACCAGAAGCTCTTTTTGAAGGGCGACAAATGTTACAGCGGCAAGTGCCCCCAGGAAAAGAGATCATACGCCCCGGGTCAGCACGGCCAGGCCCGTAACAGAAAGCCGTCCGAGTACGCCCTGCAGCACAGAGAGAAGCAGAAGACCAAACGCTTCTACTGCATCAGCGAGAGCCAGATGGAGAAGTACTTCGAAATGGCTACCAAGCGCAAGGGCATCACCGGTGAGAATATGCTCGCCATCCTTGAGTCCAGACTTGACAACGTTGTTTACCGTATGGGTCTTGCGATGTCCCGCCCCGAGGCCAGACAGCTCGTCAACCATGCACACTTCAAGGTCAACGGCCGCAAGGTCAACATTCCTTCCTATCTTGTGAAGGTCGGCGACGTCATCGAGCTCAGAGACAAGTCGAGAAGCCTTGACAAGATCAAAGCTGTTGTTGAAGCCAACTCTGCGAAGCCCACTCCGAAGTGGCTTGACGTTGACGTCGAGAACTTCCGCGCAAAGGTTGCCGCTGTTCCGACAAGAGAAGACATCGATCTGCCGGTCGAGGAGCACCTCATCGTCGAGCTTTACTCAAAGTAATAAGTTTACCGAAGGTGTCTGTGCAGCGGAGGGAATGTGTGTATGCTGGTTCCCTTTCAGCGTGATAAAGACTCTGATAAAAATCTGCAGATTGCACACCGCCCACTGAGCAGACAAAGGCCTGGCAGCCCTCAAAGGCATGCAACCGACGCCGGCACGTCCGGCGACTGAAACGGAGGGTTTTCATGACAGAATTCATAAATCCAACCATAGAGTGCGTGGAGGTTTCTGAGGACGGCTCCTACGGCAAATTTGTTGTCGAACCGCTTCAGCGCGGTTACGGTACCACCCTGGGCAACTCGATGAGAAGGGTCCTTCTTTCTTCGCTTGAAGGAACCGCTATCACCGCAGTCAAGATCGCGGGTGTTCAGCATGAGTTCACAACTATTCCCGGAGTCAAAGAGGACGTTACGCAGATCGTTCTCAATCTCAAGCAGGTTGTCGCAAAGCTTCACAGAGGCGGCCCGAAAACCATGTACATTGAGGCTTCCGGAAAGTCGGAGATCGTTGCCGGCGACATCATCGGCGACAGCGATGTTGAGATACTGAACCCTGATCTGCACATTGCCACCCTGGAAGAAGATGCAAGACTCTCCATGGAGCTTACTTTCAACCGCGGTAAAGGCTATGTTCCGGCGGACCAGAACAAGCCCGCCCAGATGATCATCGGGCTTATCCCGATCGATTCGATCTATACGCCCGTACTCAAGGTCAACTATACAGTCGAGAACACTCGTGTCGGCGACTCAGTCGACAACGACATGCTCACGCTTGAAGTCTGGACTGACAAAACGCTCACTGCGGCTGACGCCGTTTCCCTGAGCGCAAGGATCCTTACGGATCTGCTGTCGCTGTTTATCGGTTTGTCGAAGGATGTTTCCACGACTCCGGCCGCAGCGGTCATGCCCGACGAAAGCAAGAACACTGCTATCGACTCCATGACGATTGAAGAGCTGGACCTTTCCGTCCGTTCCTTCAACTGTCTGAAGCGTGCAAACATAAACACCGTCGGCGAGCTCATCAACTGTTCTGAGGAAGATATGATGAGAGTTCGGAACCTCGGAAGAAAGTCCCTTGAAGAGGTCATCAACAAGCTTTCGAGCCTCGGCCTCTCGCTTGCATCCGAGGACAAATAAATTACCGAATCCCGTACGCCGGATTCCGAAACGCTGACTACGATTTACGGGGCAGATACAACGCCTTGAAAGCCCCGGCCCAAGTAAGGAGGATAAATCAATGCCCGGAACACGTAAGCTCGGCAGACCGTCCGATCACCGTAAGGCTATGCTCCGCGGAATGGTGACTTATCTTTTCGAGAACGGAAAGATTGAGACCACCGTGTACAGAGCCAAGGAAGTTCGTCCGATCGCCGAAAAAATGGTAACCTTAGCGAAGAATCCCACTCTTGCAAACAAGAGAGCTCTTCTCGCCTTCATCACGAAGGAAGCGGTTGTTTATAAGCTCATCAACGAGATCGCACCGAAATACGAGGAGCGCAACGGCGGCTATGTCCGCATCGTCCGCACCGGCCCGCGCCGCGGAGACGCAGCGGAGATGGCTGTTATCGAGCTTCTCTGAATTTGACTTTAGTTTTGCAATAACATAAGTCATAAAGGGTATTGTCCCAATCATCCGGCATTGGGACAATACCCTTCGCTTTTGTCCCGGGCTTTTGCAAGGTGCGCCGCGATAAAAAGGGTCTCTGTGCAATAAAGTTTGGACAGAGGGAAAATAGGAAACATTCGGCAAAATGCAGTCTGCCAAGATTTTGGGCAGGGGGAAAATGAAAATGCATCGAGCCTCGTGCCGGAGTGAAAGCTCCGGCACGAAGTTTATGTATGACAAAGAGATTTCAGCTTTTTGAAATTGCGGAAGTCCATCCATCCCGAAATATATCCGCTTTTAAGGTTTTGGTTTTGTTTTGCCGCCGTACAAAAAGCGCTGCCGCCCGTGGCAGCGCCTTTTATAACCTTGGGTATATGTACCCGTGAATGTTCTGCAAATAAAAATCTATGCCGTGCCGTAAAAAAAGAGGGGATTGACCCGCGGAAAGAGGCACGGCGGGAACCGGCATAAGCGCAAAGCCGGCGCCAATAGGTCCGTGCGGAAGGAAAACCGCTCTGAGCTTTTGAAAAGACCGCGGGGTTTTCGGGGAGGGGGGAGCCGTTCCGGAACCAGGCGGTGTTTCGGATTGAAAAACAGATAAGCAAAGAGTTGTTCAAGACGGTGCCCAAAGAAGAGTATTCAAAGCCGAAAAAAGCAGCCTTCAGGCCGGACGGGTCTGAAGGCTGCTTTTTATTGTCGTTTCTGAGTCCGGGCAGAGAGGAAAGGCTAAGCGTGTCACTTGTTGAAGTGACTTTTCATTTTTTCAAAGAAGCTCTTTCCCTTTGAGTTGTTTTTCTCGCTTGTGATCTCACCGAACTCTTTCAAAAGTTCTTTCTGACGCGCATTGAGGTTTTTCGGCGTTTCCACGATAACGGTCAGAAGATAGTCGCCGCGGCTGCGGGAATTGACGATTGCAATGCCCTTGTTTTTGATGCGGAGAACGGTGCCGCTCTGGATACCTTCGGGAATGGTGTACTTCATCGGACCTTCGAGACTCGGGATGTCGATCTCTGCGCCGAGCGCCGCCTGGGTAAATGTCACAGGCACGGTGCAGAGCAGATCCGCGCCGTCGCGCTCGAAGATTGCATGCTTTGAAACGCGGATAAGTACGTGAAGGTCTCCGGACGGACCGTTGTTGAGTCCGTGGCTTCCCTGACCCCGGAGAATGATCGTGCGTCCGTCGTCGATACCTGCGGGTATCTGTACTGTGATGGTGCGGGTACGGCGTGTGTATCCGTTTCCGCCGCAGACTTTGCAGGGAGTTTTGATCACGGTTCCCCGGCCGCTGCAGTTTGTGCAGGGACCGGTGGTGGAGAAAGAGCCAATGGCCGTGCGCTTTGTCTGGCGCACCTGTCCGCTGCCGTGGCAGACCGGGCAGGTCTCTGCCGTCGTTCCTTTTTCCGCGCCGGAACCGCCGCAGGAGGAACACTTTTCGACGCGGTTCACGGTTATGTCCTTTGAACAGCCGAACGCGGCCTCTTCAAAGGTGATCTGGAGGGAACGCTCTATGTCCTCGCCGCGGCGCGGCGCATTTCTGGTTGCGCCGGAACCGCCGAAACCTCCGCCGAAGATAGAGCTGAAAATATCTCCGATATCGACGTCAAAACCTCCGTATCCTCCGTAGGCTCCGCCGCCGGGCTGGCCCGCGCCGAAATTCGGATCGACGCCGGCAAAGCCGAACTGGTCATAGCGGCTCTTTTTCTCGGGGTCGGACAGGACCTCGTAGGCTTCACAGATCTCCTTGAACTTTGCCTCCGCTTCCTTGTCGCCGGGATTCATGTCCGGGTGATACTTTTTGGCGAGTTTTCTGTATGCTTTTTTCAGTTCGTCCTCTCCGGCGCCCTTTGAGACGCCCAGGACCTCATAATAATCGCGTTTATCGGCCATATTGCCATGCTCCCATGTTAAACTTCACCATAGGAGGGCCGGCGCTGTTCGCCGACCCTCCGCTTTGGCAAAAGTTAGCTGAATTACTTGTTGTCGTCGTCCTTGACCTCGTAGTTTGCGTCGTAATATCCGCTGTCGCCTCCGTTGCCGGCGTTCGGATTCTGGGGCGCTCCGTCCGGAGCAGCTCCGGTGGCCTTGTAGAGCTTTTCGGAGACGGCGTAGAAAGCCTTGGTCAGGGCGTCGGAAGCGCTCTTGATTGCTTCGGTGTCATCGCCCTTGAGAGCTTCCTTGGTCTTTTCGATCTCGTCGCGGACGGGCTGGAGCTCGTCGGCAGGAAGCTTGTCGCCGATTTCGGAGAGGGTCTTTTCGCTCTGGTAAACGAGCTGTTCGGCCTGGTTGCGGGCTTCGGCGGCTTCACGGATCTTCTTGTCCTCGTCGGCGTGGGCTTCGGCCTCTCTGACGGCGCGGTCAATGTCCTCTTTGCTCATGGTCGTCTGAGAAGTGATGGTTATGTGCTGCTCCTTGCCGGTGCCAAGGTCCTTTGCGGAGACGTTGACGATGCCGTTGGCGTCGATATCGAAGGTAACTTCGATCTGCGGGATGCCTCTGGGGGCGGGGGAAATGCCGTCAAGGTGGAACATGCCGAGGGTCTTGTTGTCGCGGGCCATTTCGCGCTCGCCCTGGAGAACATGGATCTCAACGGAGGTCTGTCCGTCGGCTGCGGTGGAGAAGACCTGGCTCTTCTTGGTCGGAATGGTGGTGTTGCGGTTGATAAGCTTGGTGCAGACGCCGCCGAGAGTCTCGACGCCGAGGGAAAGCGGAGTGACGTCCAGCAGCAGCAGATCCTTCACATCGCCGGAGAGAACGCCGCCCTGGATGGCAGCGCCCATTGCGACGCATTCGTCGGGGTTGATGCCCTTGAAGGGTTCTTTGCCGGTGAACTTCTTGACGGCTTCCTGAACGGCGGGAATTCTCGTTGAACCGCCGACGAGGAGCACCTTGGAAAGATCGGAGGGGGTGAGCCCGGCGTCCTGCATTGCCTGACGGACGGGGGCCATGGTCTTCTCGACCAGATCGGCGGTGAGCTCGTTGAACTTGGCTCTTGTGAGAGTCATGTCAAGGTGCTTGGGGCCGGTGGCGTCGGCGGTGATGAAGGGCAGGTTGATGTTGGAAGAGGTGAGGCTGGAGAGCTCGATCTTTGCCTTTTCGGCGGCTTCCTTGAGTCTCTGCATTGCCATCTTGTCTCCGGAGAGGTCGATGCCGGTCTCTGCACGGTAGCTGGTGACGATCCAGTTGATGATGCGGTCGTCGAAATCGTCGCCGCCCAGGCGGGTGTTGCCGTTGGTGGCGAGAACTTCGAGAACGCCGTCGCCCATGTCAAGAATACTGACGTCGAAGGTGCCGCCGCCGAGGTCGTAAACCATGACCTTCTGGTCGGACTCCTTGTCGACGCCGTATGCCAGAGCGGCTGCCGTGGGCTCGTTGATTATACGGAGAACTTCGAGACCGGCGATCTTGCCGGCGTCCTTGGTGGCCTGGCGCTGGCTGTCGTTGAAGTAGGCGGGAACGGTGATGACCGCCTGGGTGACAGGCGAGCCGATGTAGCTTTCGGCGTCAGCCTTCAGCTTCTGAAGAATCATTGCGGAGATTTCCTGGGGAGTGTAGCCCTTGCCATCGATGGTGACCTTTTTGGCGGAGCCCATATCGCGCTTGATGGAGATGATGGTGCGGTCGGGATTGGTGATTGCCTGGCGCTTGGCGGTGTTGCCGACAAGTCTTTCGCCGGTCTTGCCGAACGCGACGACGGACGGAGTCGTTCTCATTCCTTCGGCGTTGGCGATAACGGTGGGTTCGCCGCCCTCCATGATGGCGACGCAGGAGTTGGTTGTTCCGAGGTCTATACCTATGATTTTTGACATTTTATTTTTCCTCCAATTAGTTTTAGAATAGAGTTTCCGGGTCTGGGGTCTTCTTATATATTGATTCGGCTTTCACCGGAACTGTCAGAGTCAGTTGGCGACTTTGACCATTGCGTGGCGTATGACCTTGTCTTTGAGCTTGTATCCCTTGAGAAGAACTTCCGTCACGATGTTTTCGTCGAAGCTGTCATCGTCGATATGCATCACTGCGTTGTGAAGCAGGGGGTCGAACTCTTTAAGCAGCGGATCGATGACCTCGATTTTCTCGTTTGAGAGAATCGTTGAAAGCTGTTTCATGACAAGCTCGAGTCCGGTCTTGAGTCCGTCGCCGTCGGGATAGAGCATCGCGCGTTCAAGGTTGTCGATCAGGGGGAGGAAAGCTGTTACTGCGGCGGCATATGCGTCGTTGTATACGGCTTCCTTTTCCTTCACTGTGCGCTTGCGGTAGTTGTCGTACTCGGCAGAGACGCGAAGCAGGGAGTCTTTTGCGCCTGCGGCTTCGGCTTTTGCTTTTTCCGCTTCCTCTGCGGCTTTTGCCGCCTCGGCTTTGGCGGCGTCGAGCTCTTTTTTCAGCTCCTCAATGTCAGTTTCTGCATCGGGAGCCGGATTTATTTCTTCGGATTCCGGCGAGGAATCCTTTTTTTTCTTTTCCTTCTCGGCCATTTTCTATTCTCCTTTGTCCTTGTTGTCGTTGTTGTCCGAAACCGCTTCGCCCAAAACCGCTCCGAGCCCGTGGGCGAAGTACGAAAGCCTTGCTGCAAGCTTTGAGTAGTTCATCCTTGTGGGGCCGACGATGCCGATGTAACCGCGGTAGCCGTTCCCGAGATAACATCCGGTCACCATGAGGCTTGTGTCTTTAAGCGGTTCCGCCGGGTTTTCCGCGCCGATGCGCACGACCAGGGGCGCTTCGCCGGGCATCGGGAGCCATTCGACGTTGTCGGCCTCCTTGAGAAAGCCGAACAGCTCGCGGGCTTTGTCCGGGTCGCGGTATTCCGGATAACGAAGAAGATTGCTTTCGCCGGCGGTGGAAATTTCCATCTCCGTGGCGTCTTCGGCAAGCTCGGTTATGAAGTCTACGAGCTGGAGCATGAGGTCCCGGCAGCCGTACTCCGCAGCGGAATTCAGCGTTTTCAGGTGGCCGACGGTGACGGCGGAGGGCTCAAGTCCGACCAGAATCGCGTTTGCAGTGGAAAGAAACTCGCACAGCGACGCGGTGGACGGTTTTTCTCCGAGGTGGATGAGCTTGTCGCGCACGATGCCGTTTCCGAGCACCACCAGCAGAACGAACACGGTTCCGTCGCAGGGGATCGCATCGATTCGCCTTATTGTCTTTCCCGAGGAAAGCTTCGGAGCAACGGTGACTGCGGCGTAATTTGTGAGCCGGGACAGTACCTGGCCGATCTCTTCGGTAAGCCGGTCGTAATGCGCAATCTTGAGCTTCAGCGCCCGCCTGAGCTCGGCGGTGTCGTCGGTTGTGAGCGAATAGTCATTCATCAGCTCGTTGACGTATAGCCGGTAACCCTTGTGGGTCGGTACACGTCCTGCGGACGTGTGCGGCTGTTCGAGATAGCCACAGGCGATGAGTTCGGCCATTTCGTTTCGAAGTGTCGCCGAAGAGACGCCAAAATCGTATTTCCCGGACAGAGACTTCGATCCGACAGGCTCGGCTGTCGCAATGTATGTCTCGACTATGGCCTTCAGAATATTCCTCTGGCGCAGGGTGAGCATGATGTACTGCCCTCCTATTCCGGTGTGTTTTCCGATTCGCTGGATCATGTGGTTTAGCACTCGCTATCCTTGAGTGCTAATATAATTTACCACGGATGCGCCGATTTGTCAAGTATAAAATGACCAATTCTGACTATTGTTATGCGAAAATATATCGCACAATTTTCAGGGCTTTTAAGGCGGTTTGCACAAAAAACTTCCGCAAGACCGGGAAGAACGGCGGATGCCTGATTAAAAGAGCAAAAAGGGAAGCCCTTTCACGGTATAATTATTATTAGTAATGTATAAATATAATAAAGAATGAAAAATCATGCTTGACAAACCGAAAATATGCTGTATAATTATACCTGTGAAATTTAACGGAGCGGAA
Organism: Clostridiales bacterium; assembly: GCA_016303065.1. Taxonomy (GTDB): domain Bacteria; phylum Bacillota; class Clostridia; order Oscillospirales; family QAMX01; genus SIG499. The sequence continues at coordinate 55,052 of JAEDMJ010000002.1, read as the reverse complement.
ATCTCCGGCTCTGTGATACCAGAAAGAAACGGTGAATAAAAAATGAAAAACGAATCCATTAAAAAAGTTGTGCTGGCGTACTCGGGCGGTCTTGACACATCGATAATTATTCCGTGGCTGAAGGAAAACTACAACAACTGCGAAGTCGTCGCGGTTTCCGGGGACGTCGGACAGGGCACCGAGCTTGACGGGCTCGAAGAGAAGGCCATCAAGACCGGCGCTTCCAAGCTCTACATCGAGGATCTCCGCAAGGAATTTGTGGAAGATTACATTTTCCCGACCGTGAAGGCCGGAGCCGTTTACGAGGGGGACTATCTCCTTGGAACTTCTTTCGCAAGGCCCGTCATTGCAAAGCGCATTGTTGAGATAGCCAAGGCCGAGGGCGCCGACGCGATCTGCCACGGCTGCACCGGCAAGGGCAACGACCAGGTGCGCTTTGAGCTTGCCATCAAGGCCTTTGCTCCCGAGATGAAGATCATTGCCCCCTGGAGAATCTGGGATATCAAGTCCCGCGACGAAGAGATCGACTACGCCGAAGCTCACAACATTCCCCTGAAGATAAACCGCGAGACCAACTATTCAAAGGACAAGAACCTCTGGCACCTTTCCCACGAGGGACTCGACCTTGAGGATCCTGCCAATATGCCGGAATATGACAAGCCCGGATTCCTTGAGATGGGCGTTTCCCCGATAAAGGCGCCCGACGCTCCGACCTTTGTCACCATCGGCTTTGAGCAGGGCGTTCCCGTTTCTCTCGACGGCGAAAAGCTTGACGGCGTTTCCATGATCGAACGTCTCAACAAGCTCGGCGGAGAAAACGGAATCGGACTTGCCGACCTGGTTGAAAACAGGCTCGTGGGCATGAAATCCCGCGGAGTGTATGAGACTCCGGGCGGAACGATCCTCTACCGCGCCCACAAGGTTCTCGAGACGATCTGCCTGGACCGCGACACTGCCCACTACAAGGAGCTTGTTGCGGCTCGCTTTGCGGAGCTTGTCTACTTCGGCCAGTGGTTTACTCCTCTCCGCGAGGCGCTTTCCGCCTTCGTCGACGAGACCCAGAAGACTGTTACCGGCGAAGTCAGGCTCATGCTCTACAAGGGCAATATCGTCAACGCAGGCATCAAGTCCCCCTTCTCCCTTTACGATGCGGATATCGCCACTTTCGACGCCGACGAAGTTTACGACCAGAACGACTCTGCGGGCTTTATCAACCTCTTCGGTCTGCCGCTCACCGTAAGAGCGCATATGCAGGCCAAACAGAACGGGAAGAGCTGAGCATTCACTGCCGGCAAAAGCTGTATAAACTTACTGTAAATTGGAAAGGGGAGTCGAAACGATGCTCAAGGTATTTGTCGACGGAAACCGCGGCACGACAGGTCTCAACGTGAGCGAGCGTCTGGCACAGCGCAGCGATGTGACTCTGCTGACGATCGATCCCGAGAAAAGAAAGGATCCCGCCGAGAGGAAGCGGCTGATAAACAGCGCGGATATCGTCTTCCTCTGTCTTCCGGACGATGCGGCGAGAGAGGCGGTCGCAATGATCGAAAATCCGGCGGTGCGCGTTATTGATGCCTCAACCGCACACCGCACGGCGCTTGGCTGGGCGTACGGTCTGCCGGAGCTTTCGCCTGAACACAGACAGGCCATCGAGCGCGGACGGCGCGTTGCCGTTCCGGGGTGCCATGCAAGCGGGTTTGCAATGCTTGCATATCCGCTGATGGCTATGGGCTATACCGACGGAGCATATCCTTTCACGATCTTTTCCGTGACAGGTTTCACCGGCGGCGGAAGCAAGATGATCGCCGAGTACGGCGACGTGATGCGGCCCACCGACTATGAAACGCCGAGACAGTACGCGCTCACGCAGAACCACAAGCACCTTCCCGAAATGCGCGTGGTAAACGGGCTTTCCCAATACCCGGCGTTTTCTCCCGTTGTGGGCGATTTTCCGAGGGGAATGGTCGTGACCGTGCCGCTTTACGCAAAGCTTTTCCGAAGACCGGCGTCGGTTTCGACGCTTCGCGAGGACTTCGCGGAATACTATGCGGGACAGCGCATGGTGAGAGTTCTGGGAGCTGCCGAGGTCAACGCCCTTGACGGATATCTCGGAGCGAACAAGCTTGCCGGGCACGACAGCGCGGAAATCATCGTTACCGGAAACGACGAGCGCATCATGCTCCACGCCAGGTTTGACAACCTGGGAAAGGGAGCCTCCGGGGCGGCGATGCAGTGCATGAACATCATGACCGGAGCACCGGAAACGGAAGGGCTCACCATCTGAGCCGAAGATAAATATACAACGGAAAATTAAGGACAGAGTTTTTGATATGAAGATCATCAGCGGAGGAGTAACCGCCGCCAAAGGATTCAAGGCGGCGGGAGTTCACTGCGGAATTCGCAGGAACCAGAGCAAAAAAGACCTGGCACTGATCGTCAGCGAATGCGAGGCGTCGGCGGCCGGAGTATACACATCCAACCTTGTCAAAGGCGCGCCGGTAATGGTGACGATGAAGCACATTGCCGCGGGCGGAAAAGCCAGAGCCATCATCTGCAACAGCGGAAACGCAAACACCTGCTGCGCCGACGGCATCGAAAAAGCGGAGCGCATGTGCGCGCTCGTTTCCGGGCACACCGGTATTGCCGCGGAGGAGGTTGCCGTTGCGTCCACGGGCGTCATTGGCCAGAGCCTTCCTATCGAGCCCATTGAAAACGCCATGCCCGCCCTTGTGGCGGCGCTTTCCGCCGACGGAAGCGGAGACGCGGCGGCGGCAATTATGACCACCGACACGAAGGTCAAAGAGCGTGCGGTGGAGTTCACCCTCGGCGGAAAAATCTGCCGTATGGGCGGAATTGCAAAAGGTTCGGGGATGATACACCCCAACATGGCGACGATGCTCGTTTTTGTGACTACCGATGCGGCGGTTCCCGCCGGGACCCTGCAGAAAATCCTTTCCGCAGACGTCAGGGACACTTTCAACATGGTCAGCGTCGACGGCGACACGAGCACCAGCGACATGGTCATCGTTCTTGCTAACGGAAAAGCGGAAAACGGCCCGCTTTCCGAAGCGGACGAAAAGGAGCTTGCCGCGGCTCTGCGCGAGATAACCGGATATCTCTGCAAAATGATCGCCGGGGACGGCGAAGGAGCGACAAAGCTTCTCGAGTGCAGCGTCACCGGCGCGGCGACCGACGGGGACGCGCGCATTGCCGCGAAATCCGTCATCGGTTCAAGTCTTTTCAAGGCGGCCATGTTCGGCGCCGACGCAAACTGGGGCCGCGTTCTCTGCGCCGTGGGATACAGCGGGGCAAACGTGGACGTCAGCCGCGTCGATGTGAGCTTTGAAAGCTCGGCCGGAAGGGTCGACGTATGCCGCATGGGATTCGGCGTCGAATTTTCCGAAGAGGAAGCGAAGAAGGTTCTCTCCGAGAGCGAGATAAAGATCCTGATCGGTCTGAACAGCGGAAGCGGAAGCGCTACGGCCTGGGGCTGCGACCTGACTTATGACTACGTCCGCATAAACGGCGATTACAGGACCTGAGAGCGGATTTTTCGGAGAGACGGCAATGATTACAAATTCACAGCGGGCAGAAGTTCTTGCACACGCTCTGCCCTATATACAGGAGTACAACGGAAAAATCATCGTTGTGAAATACGGCGGAAACGCGATGATAAACGAATCGCTGAAGTCCGACGTCATGAAGGACATAGTCCTCCTGAACCTCATCGGCGTAAAGGTCGTGCTTGTTCACGGCGGAGGTCCGGAGCTTTCCGACCTTCTCAGGCGGCTCGGTCATGAGAGCCGTTTTGTCAACGGTCTGCGCGTTACCGACGATGTGACTGCCGAAGCGGCGCTGATGGTGCTTGCCGGAAAGATAAACAAGAAGCTTGTCGCAAAAATCGGAACTATCGGGGGCAGGGCGATCGGCCTTTCGGGACTTGACTCCGGCCTTATCAGTGCAAAAACGAAGGATCCGGAGCTTGGATACGTGGGAGAGATAACCGGCATAAACGCCGAGCCGATCAGGGATCTGCTTGAGCGCGGATATATTCCGGTCGTGTCAACGGTGGGATGTGACGGCGAGGGAAATATTTACAATATCAACGCCGACACTGCCGCGGCGCAGATCGCCGCCGCCCTTAAAGCGGAGAGCCTTATCACCATGACGGACACACCGGGGCTTCTCCGGGACAGGGACGACCCCGAAACGCTCATTTCGCGCGTTGAAGTTGAGAGCATCCCCCGGCTCGTCTCCGAGGGAATAATAAGCGGGGGAATGATTCCGAAAGTCGCCTGCTGCGCCGAGGCAATCGAGCAGGGAGTCAGAAAAGTCTTCATTATTGACGGGCGTCTGCCCCATGCAATACTTGTGGAGGTTTTGACCGACGAAGGAATCGGAACAATGTTTGTAAGCAAATCATCGGAGGCATAGATGTCTGACACAAAAGCCCTTGACAGGGAGTACATAGCCGGAACATACGGCAGGTTCGACCTTGAGCTGACCGAGGGAAAGGGTTCCCTCGTCCGTTCGGCCGAAGGAAAAGAATACATAGATCTCGGAACGGGAATTGCGGTCAACACTTTTGGCTTCTGCGACGACGCCTGGACTGCCGCGGTGACCGAACAGCTCGGAAAGATCCAGCACGCCTCAAACCTCTATTACACGGAGCCCCAGGCGCGTCTTGCGAAGATGCTCTGCGAAAAGACCGGAATGAAAAAAGTCTTTTTCTCGAACTCCGGAGCAGAGGCCAACGAATGCATGATAAAGACCGCGCGCAAATGGGCTCACGACAGGTTCGGAGAAGAAAAGAGCACCGTCGTCACCCTTCGCGGAAGCTTCCACGGGCGCACAGTTACGACGCTTGCCGCCACGGGACAGGACGCGTTCCACACGAACTTCGGGCCGTTTACCGGGGGATTTGAGTACGCCGAACCCGGAGATCTTGGCGCGGCGGAAGCTCTGCTTGCCAGGGGAGACGTGGCGGCGTTTATGATCGAAACCGTCCAGGGAGAGGGCGGCGTCCGCGCTCTGGACGCGGAATACGTCAAGGGTCTTTTCGCGCTCTGCCGCAGATACGACGCCCTCTTCTGCGTCGACGAGGTCCAGACCGGAAACGGACGCACGGGAAAGCTTTACTCGTATATGCACTTCGGGGTTCAGCCGGACATCGTTTCCACGGCGAAGGGACTTGCCGGAGGGCTTCCCATGGGGGCGACGCTTTTTGCGGAAAGCACGGCAGACGTTCTCACGGCGGGGCAGCACGGTTCAACTTTCGGCGGAAACCCGATTGCCGCTGCCGGCGCGTGCAGCATAATCTCCCGTATCGACAGCGAACTTTTGAAATCCGTGGAGGAAAAGAGCGCATACATCCGTTCCGGGCTTGAAGGCGCAAAGGGCGTTAAGAGCGTGTCGGGGCTCGGTTTAATGCTCGGCATCGAGACGGAAGCTCCCGCAAAAACCCTTGCCGCAAAGCTTATGGAGCGCGGTGTGCTCGTTCTGACCGCAAAGGAAAAGCTGAGGCTTCTGCCCGCGCTGAACATTGACTTTGGGCTGCTCAAAAAGGCAGTTGCCACAATAAAGGAGGTATTAGCTGATGAAACACCTGCTTAAGCTGTCGGACCTCACTTCCGAAGAGATCAAAGAGATACTCGACCTTGCAGATAAGCTTAAAAAAGAAAAGAAAGAGGGAATTCCCCACAGACTCCTTGAGGGAAAGACCCTCGGAATGATATTCACCAAATCCTCGACCCGGACGAGAGTTTCCTTTGAAGTCGGAATGCATGATCTCGGCGGTCAGGCGCTGTTTTTGAGCTCGCGGGATATCCAGCTTGGACGCGGCGAAAGCATAATGGACACTGCGAGAGTTCTCTCCAGATATCTTGACGGAATAATGATCCGCACCTTTGCCCAGCAGGATCCGGAGGACCTGGCCCGGTACGGCTCAATTCCGATCATCAACGGACTTACCGACTATTGCCATCCCTGCCAGGTGCTCGCCGATCTCCAGACCATCCGCGAGTACAAGGGAAGCCTTGAAGGCAGAAAGCTCTGCTTTATCGGCGACGGCAACAACATGGCCAACTCCCTGATCGTGGGATGCATCAAGACGGGCATGAGCGTTTCGGTCGCCTGCCCGGAGGGATACCGTCCCGACAGCGGCATTGTTGCCTGGGCGAACGGGACGGGCCGTCTCACCGTCACCGACGACATCATGGCCGCGGCGAAGGACGCCGACGCGCTCTACACCGACGTGTGGGCTTCCATGGGTCAGGAAGAGGAAGCCGCCGTCCGCCGGAAGGTCTTTGAGGGTTACTGCATTGACCGGAAGGTCATGTCTGCGGCGAAGCCCGACGCCATGGTGCTCCACTGTCTCCCGGCTCACAAGGGCGAGGAGATAATGGAGGACGTTTTCGAGGCCCACGCCGGAGAGATATTCGACGAGGCTGAAAACCGGCTCCATGCCCAGAAAGCCGTCATGGTTCTGACCATGGGCGGACAAAACGCCTGAAAAAAGATACTGCAAAATAAAAGAGCCGTCCGCAGGACGGCTCTTTTTGATGAAAAAAACTCCCCATTGCGGATGGGGAGAAGTCGTTTTAATCAGGTTAAAGCGCTTTGAAGGATATGTTTTTCACAGAACACCGGATTCGCCGCAGAGCTCCGCGGAACAGTGAATACTTGGATCCCGTCCGGCGTCGGGATAGGCGGCGGAGAACTTGTCTTTCAGGAACAGATGCCATCCGAGCCAGACGCACCCTCCCAATATTGCGCAGATAACTACGGTTATGACGAACGCGCGAAGCATCAAACGTCCTTTTCTTCCCATATATCCACCACCACAATATATTGTGTATAAATTATATCTTAAATGGACAATTTCGTCAATATCTTTTGTTTCATTTAAATGCGTTTTCGGGCTTTTATTTTCGCCCGGGGTATGGTATAATAACGGACGAACATATGTGTGGCAGGAGGCGGCAGGATTGGACCGTTTTGAGCTTGTAAGCCCTTTCAAACCTACGGGGGACCAGCCTCAGGCAATCGAGGCGCTTGTCCGCGGGATCAACGACGGGCTCTCGGAGCAGACTCTTCTGGGTGTGACCGGATCGGGAAAAACTTATACAATGGCTCAGGTCATTGCTCAGGTGAACCGTCCCACGCTTGTCTTTGCCCACAACAAAACCCTGGCGGCCCAGCTCTGTTCGGAGTTTCGGGAATTTTTCCCGAACAATGCCGTGGAGTATTTTATCTCATATTTTGACTATTATCAGCCGGAGGCGTACATGCCTCTGACGGACACATATATCGAAAAGGACTCCTCCCGGAACGAGGAGATCGACCGGCTGCGCCATTCGGCGACAATGTCTCTTTTTGAGCGGAGGGACGTAATAATCGTTGCCAGCGTGTCCTGCATATACGGTCTGGGCGACCCGGAGGATTATACGGGCATGGTGATCTCTCTGCGTCCGGGAATGCAGTACAGCCGGGACAGCCTCGTGGACAAGCTTGCGGAGATCCAGTTCACGCGCAACGACCTGAACTTTACACGCTCCACTTTCCGCGTCCGCGGAGACACCGTGGAGATACTTCCCGCCTGGAGCGATACGACGGCTGTGCGCGTGGAGTTTTTCGGCGACGAGATCGAAAGGCTCAGCGAGGTCGACGTCGTTACCGGAAAGAGGATATCCGATCTCAAACACGCCCTGCTTTTCCCGACCAGCCACCACGCCACCACGGAGGCAAAGCGCGTCCGCGCCCTGACTGAAATCGAAAACGAGATGTGGGAGCGGGTGAAGACCTTTGAGGACGAGGGAAAGCTTATCGAGGCCCAGCGTATCAGGGAGAGAACGCTCAACGACATAGAGATGATCCGCCAGCTTGGCATCTGCGGCGGAATCGAGAACTACTCGCGCCTGCTTTCGGGGAGAGCTCCGGGAAGCCCTCCCTACACGCTGCTGGACTATTTCCCGAAGGATTTTCTGATGTTCATTGACGAGTCCCACGTTTCCCTGCCTCAGATAAGGGGGATGTATGCCGGAGACCGCGCCAGAAAGGACGTGCTTGTGAAGTACGGGTTCCGTCTTCCCAGCGCGCTGGACAACCGTCCGCTGACGTTCGACGAGTTTCAGAAGAAGGTCGGACAGGTGGTCTACGTTTCCGCAACGCCGTCGGAGTACGAGAAAAGCCGTTCGGGGCAGGTCGTTGAGCAGGTCATCCGCCCGACGGGGCTTTTGGACCCGGAGGTTGAGGTCAGACCCGCCGAGGGTCAGGTGGACGATCTTTTCGGCGAGATATCCCTGCGCGCGGCTAAAAACGAGCGCGTGCTGGTGACAACTCTGACAAAGAAAATGGCGGAGGACCTTACGGACTATCTGAAAGAGAACGGCGTGAGAGTCAGATATATGCATCACGGGGTCGAAACGATGGAGCGCATCGAGCTTCTGCGCGATCTTCGCCTTGGAAAATTTGACGTTCTTGTGGGGATCAACCTTTTGCGCGAGGGTCTTGATCTGCCGGAGGTCAGCCTTGTGGCGGTTCTTGACGCGGACAAGGAGGGGTTTCTCCGCAGCACGAGCGCCCTCATCCAGACCATCGGCCGCGCGGCGAGAAACGCGCACGGCAAGGTCATTCTTTACGGCGACACGGTGACGGAATCCATGCGCACCGCCATTGACGAGACCATGCGGCGCCGGAAGATTCAGCAGGCGTACAACGAAGAGCACGGTATCGTGCCGAAGACCGTTGTGAAGAGTGTGCGCGACCTTATTGAAGTGACGGAATCCGCCGAAGGCGAAAACGAAGAGAAATACATGACCGAAGGCGAAAGGCTCGCGCTTATCGAAAAGCTGGAGCGGGATATGCGCCAGGCTGCAAAGGTCATGGAGTTTGAATATGCAGCGCTTCTCCGCGACAGGATAATCGAACTCCGCGGAGAAAAGGCGGCTGTGGAGCCGCCGAAGACAAAACCAAAAACCGCGTCAAGAGGAAGGGCAAGAAGAGGCAGATGAACGACAGAATAACCGTGCGCGGAGCTCGCCAGCACAACCTTAAAAACGTGAACATAACGATACCAAGGGACAAGCTCGTGGTATTTACGGGGCTGTCCGGCTCCGGAAAATCGAGTCTTGCCTTTGACACCATATACGCCGAGGGGCAGAGAAGGTATGTGGAGTCGCTTTCTTCCTATGCCCGGATGTTTCTCGGCCAGATGGAAAAGCCGGACGTGGACGCGATCGAAGGTCTTTCTCCGGCGATATCCATCGACCAGAAGACCACGTCCAAAAACCCCAGGTCGACTGTCGGCACCGTTACAGAGATATACGACTATCTCCGTCTTTTGTGGGCGCGAATCGGGATTCCCCATTGTCCGAAGTGCGGGAGGCCGATCGCCCAGCAGAGCATTGACCAGATCGTCGATGCGGTGAACGCCCTTCCCCAGGGGTCGAAGATCCAGATTCTCGCTCCGGTCGTCCGGGCGCGAAAGGGCGAATATGCAAAGGTGTTTGAAGACGCCAGGCGCAGCGGATATGTCCGCGTGCGCGTGGACGGAAGCATTTACGACCTGTCGGAAGAGATAAAGCTTGACAAAAACAAAAAACACAATATTGAGATAATCGTCGACCGCCTCGTGGTCAAGCCGGAGATGAACCGCCGCGTTACCGACTCCGTGGAGATCGCATCCTCCCTTTCCGGGGGAATAGTCGTTGTCGACGTGATCGGTGGGGAGGAGCTGCTCTTTTCCCAGAACTACGCCTGTGAGGAGTGCGGAATATCGATCGAAGAGCTTGCGCCGAGGTCGTTCTCGTTCAACAATCCTTTCGGCGCCTGTCCGGACTGCATGGGATTGGGCGAACTGATGAAAGTCGACCCGGACCGCGTCATTCCGGACAGATCGAGGTCCATCCGCGGCGGGGCGATAGCCGCGCTGGGCTGGGCCTACAACCCAAAGAACATGATCTCCACCATGTTTTACAACGCCATATCCAGGGAATACGGCATATCCCTCGACACGCCGGTCTGCGAGCTGAAAAAATCGGAGCTGGACGTCTTCCTGTATGGGACGAACGGGAAGAAGCTCCGCATTCCGCGGTCGGAAGAACACGGCGGCGGCACCTGGAACGCCTGTTTTGAGGGAATTATCCCAAACCTCGAACGCAGATACCGGGACAACAACAGCGAGGACCAGAAGGAAGCCATCGAAGACTTTATGAGTGCAATCCCGTGCCAGACCTGCGGGGGCAAGCGGCTAAAACGAGAAACGCTTGCCGTCACCGTGGGGGGCGTGAATATTGCGGAATTCTGTGACCTGACGGTGACGGATGCGAGAAAATTCATGCTTGAGCTGCGCCTTACCGAGACGGAGACGCTTATTGCCGGAAAAATCGTAAAGGAAATACTCTCGAGGCTTGAGTTTCTTGAAAACGTCGGACTGGACTATCTGACGCTTTCCCGGTCCGCGGGAACACTTTCCGGCGGAGAGAGCCAGAGGATCCGCCTTGCAACTCAGATCGGCTCGGCCCTTACGGGGGTTTTGTACATCCTTGACGAGCCGAGCATCGGACTTCACCAGCGGGACAATGAAAAGCTCCTTGAAACCCTGAAGAACCTCCGGGACCAGGGAAACTCGCTTATCGTCGTCGAACACGACGAGGACACCATGTATGCCGCGGACTGGATCGTCGATATCGGCCCGGGAGCGGGAGTTCACGGGGGAGAGATTGTCTGCGCCGGAACCGTGGACGAGATTAAAGCCTGCGCCGGATCGGTGACGGGGCAGTATCTCCGCGGCGAAAAGTGCATTCCGGTCCCGCCGCACCGGCGGGAGGGAAACGGAAAATTTCTCACCGTCCGCGGAGCGCGGGAGAACAACCTCAAAAACATCGACGTGAGCATTCCGATGGGAATGCTTGTGTGCGTGACGGGGGTTTCGGGTTCGGGAAAATCCAGCCTTGTGAATGAGATCCTTTATAAAAAGCTTGCCGCGGAGCTGAACCGCGCCCGGACGCGTCCGGGCGATTTCGACGGGATCGACGGCATTGAAAACCTCGACAAGGTCATTGTCATCGACCAGTCGCCCATCGGGCGCACGCCGAGGTCGAACCCCGCGACATATGTGGGTCTGTTCACGGATATTCGGGAGCTTTTTGCTCAGACCCAGGACGCCCGCGCCCGCGGTTACGGAGCGGGAAGGTTCTCGTTCAATATCCGGGGAGGACGCTGCGAATCCTGTTCGGGGGACGGCCTTGTGAAAATCGAGATGCACTTCCTGCCGGACGTCTACGTTCCGTGCGAGGTGTGCAAGGGAAAACGCTATAACCGCGAGACTCTCGAGGTGAAGTACAAGGGCAAGAACATCCACGAGGTTCTCGACATGACCGTGGACGAGGCGCTGGAGTTCTTCGACAGCCTTCCCAAGATAAAACGGAAGCTTGCAACTCTCTCCTCGGTGGGGCTGGGGTATATAAAGCTCGGCCAGTCGTCAACGACGCTTTCCGGAGGCGAAGCCCAGCGGGTCAAGCTGGCGACGGAGCTTTCACGCCGCTCAACGGGCAGAACTCTCTACATCCTCGACGAGCCGACGACGGGTCTTCACGTTGCGGACGTTCACAAGCTTGTGGAGGTTCTGGACAGGCTTGTGGGCGAGGGCAACACCGTCGTTGTGATCGAACACAATCTTGACGTCATCAAGGTTGCCGACCATATCGTCGATCTCGGCCCGGAGGGGGGAGACCGGGGAGGACGCATTGTCTGCCAGGGAACTCCGGAGGAAGTTGCCGAATGTGAAAGCTCGTACACGGGAATATTCCTGAAAAAATACCTTAAACGCTGAAAAAAGCCGCAGATTCCTTCTGAAAGAATCTGCGGCACGTTTTTTTGTTTTGCAGGGCGCGCGTCAGGGAACGCAGAACACGCCGCTTTCGGCCAGCGAGACGTATTCGCAGACGTCGCTGCTGCTGTCCAGGGGATCGGAGATAATGAGATGGTCGAGAAGCTTTACTCCTGCGGAAGCGAGAAGGGACTGGAGCCGCTTCGTGGTGATGATGTCCTGCTCGGAGGGGTTGGCGAAACCGTTGGTGTGATTGTGGGCTATGACGGCGAATTGGGCGCGCCTTAAAGATGCAAGACGCAGAATCTTCGCAACATTGAGGGAGACTGCGTTCACGCTTCCTTCGCCGATGAAATCACAGGAGATGGTGCGGCGGTTCTGGTCAAGAAAGAGAACGTAAATCGTTTCTTCCCGCTTTCCCACAAAATACGGCATGAGCGCCTCTCCGAGCAGAGCCGTACTGGAGAGCGAAACGCCCTTGACAGCGCGGGAGAGCAGGTATTTCCTTGTGACGGAAGGTATGAGCGAGAGCAAAAGCGCGGAGTTCTCTCCGATGCCCTCCACGGCTTCGAGCTCTGCGGGCGATGCTTCGAAAACGCCGCGGAGGCTTCCGAAAGCGTCGATCAGCCTGTGAGCCAGCGCGTTTGTGTCCGCGCGGGGAATGGAATAAAAGAGCAGCAGCTCAAGAACCTCGTGGTCACTGAAGGTGTCAAGACCGGGATCGGCCTTTGCCCGGCTGCGAAGTCTTTCGCGGTGTCCGGCGTGGGGATTGTCTGTTTTCAACCGTATCATTCTCCCTTCAGTACGAAGTGTTACTATATTTTAGTATCTAAATGCGATTTTGTCAATGAGAATAAATCTGTGTGCGGAAAAAAAGCAGATTATGTAAATTCCCTTGACAGGGAAAAATATAAGTGGTAAAATTAACATTAAGTACAAATGGCGTTCCCAAATTATTCATTTTCCGGAGGTAAATATGACAGAGAACAACAACACCCCGTACGAACAGCAGCCCCAGTATCAGCAGCCCCAGTCCCAGGCTCAGTACGAAGTCTCCGCAGCAGAACCCGTTGCCGTAAGCAAGGGCACGCGTATTAAGGCCATAATCGGCATGGCCCTCGGTATTTACAGCATTGTGATCAGCTGGAGCTTTGGCGTAGGCATTCCTTTCGCCGTCGCGGGACTGATTCTTTCCATCATGGGCGCTAAGGGCGGCGAAGCCAAGTTCAGCAAGATCGGCAAGATCACTTCCATCATCGGCCTTATCGCCAGCGTTGTTATCGGATTTATCATGATCGTTGTCACAATAGTCGCTGCAATGGCATCGTAAAAACAAGGCAGGATACACATATGTCTGAATACAACTATAATCAGCAGTACCAGCCGCCTTATCCGCCTCCGGCGCCGCAGAACAGCAGTGCGGGAAGAGGGCAGGCGATTACCTCGATGGTTCTCGGAATCCTGAGCATATGCGGTTCCTACACCTGCATCGTAAGCCTTGTGCTGGCAATTGTCGGACTTGTGATGTCGAACAAGGCGGCCGCTTTGGGAAACACCTCCGCTTTCTGCAAAGCCGGAAGGATCACTTCGACGATCGGGCTCGTACTGAGCATTATTGCGATAGTTGTTGTGGTGCTCTACGTCTTCATTGTCTTTGTTATCGGAATCGGAGCCTCACTGGCAACAAACTGGTAAGCTTCTCAACGGAAAATCAAATAAGGCGGGGGTGCTGTTCCTGACCTGTCCGGCGTTTTTCGCCGGGGATTCCGGGGCGGTATCCCCGTCTTTTATCTTCTGAAAAAAGAGGCGATTTGTATGGAAAACGGCAGAAAAGAAGCCTGCTCCTGTGAGCGGCCGAAAAAGTGCGGAAAAGCGCGCGGCATCGCTTCAATGATTCTCGGAATTGCGGGCGTTGTCGGATTCGGAGGGAACGCGGCGGGGATTGCCGCGTCGGTCGTCGGCTTCTGTCTTGCGAGAGAGGCCCTGGACGGGGGAGACGACTCGGGTTTTGCCCAGGCCGGAAAAATCACATCTCTTGTGGGTCTCGGCCTCCGGGCGGCAAGTGCGCTCCTGGCATTGGCCGTCGTTATGTTTTTCTGCGTTTTTGCGGCGGCCGCAGTGCTGTCGGAGGGCATGGCATACTGGTACGGTTTTGAGGTTTTTGACGCTTTGCAGGCCCTTTTTGTCTGCTGAAAAAGACGGTTCGCACTTTTTCCCGGAGAATGAGTCCGGATTTTTCCGCGGCGGCAGCTCTATGCCGCCGTTTTTTGTCTCCGCGAAAACGCCGGAGACAAAATGTTAAAAAAACATATTGACAAAATATTATGCGGCCGTTAAAATTGAATCTGAGGTTTTTGCCTGAAAGGAGTGATAAGTCTGAAGACCGAAAACGCTTATTTCGACGTATACTACCGCCTGGAGCCGCAGCCGGTTTTTTGTTACCGAAGCGGTCTTGCCGTGTATGAAGAAACGCTTTTCGGCGGAGTTCTGATCTCCGGAGGCTGGAATGCCGCCGGATATCCTCTGGATGTTTTGTCAAACTACCCTACAAGGCTGGATCCCGGCACTTTTTACGGGGAATCGGTCTTCAATATCGACCTGAACGGTCAGAGCATTGACCGCGGTCTTAAATTTATCGCCTTTGACACTGTGCGTCGGGACGGCCGTATGGAGGCGGTTTTGACTTTGGAAAGCGGAGTGTTCCCCGCCCGTCTGAAGATACACACCTTTTTGGACGGGACGCAGATGTTTGAGCGCTTTATCGAGATAGAGAACCTTTCAAAAGCCGGAGCAAACCTAAGCCGCCTTTGCGTCTGGGGAGGCGGAGTTGAGACTATGGACCGCCGCCAGCTTACCTGTGAGACAGATGTTGAAAAGCTCTATTCCGCCGGGTATTTCGACAGCGACACCTGGGGGAGGGAAGGGGCCTTTTCGTGGCACGACCTTTCTCCGGGTGTTTTGTCCGTGGACACGCGTTTCGGCCGCGACCGCTACCGTCACCCGGCGATGTTTTTAAGAAACAATGTTAAGGGGACGATCCTCTTTTCGCAGATCGGCTGGAGCGGAGGATGCCGCTTTTCCGTGGACTACACCGCGGACGCGGGGCTTTCGGAGAGCAGTCTGGCTTTCAAAGCCGAGATCACTTCGTATAATCCGATGACGGTGCTTGCTCCGGGCGAGACCTTTGCTTCGCCGGAAGTGCACCTGGGCGTCGTCCACGGAGATCTTGACTGCGCGGTAAACGAGATGCACGCTCATATCAGAAAATCCGTAATTTCCGGGCCGGAGGGGATGGACGCGGACTGTGCTGTCGGAGCCGGGATGGGTGCGGAGCATGATATGTCCGTTGAGACGACCAGGTCGTTCATGCGCCAGTTTGCCCAAATGGGCGCGGAGGTTTTCATTATCGACGCCGGGTGGACCTGTCCTCCGGCGCAGCCGATCGAGTGGGGCGCGTACAACGGCGTAAACGAACCGAACCCCGACAGATATCCGAACGGTCTTGCGGAGGTTTCGGACTTCTGCCGCGAACTTGGCATGAAGTTTGCCATGTGGGTCGAGATAGAGCGCCTCGGAGAAAAATGCGGAGTTTTCAAAGAGCACCCCGAGTGGATCGCAAGGAATGTCTACGGCGGGAAAAACGACGGATATATCGACCTTACCGTTCCCGAGGCGGCCTGCTGGGCGGAGCGGGAGCTTTCAAGAATTATCGAAGAATACCGGCTCGACCTTCTCCGCGTCGACTACAACGTGTCGTGCCACAACTATTTTGCGTTTCGGGAGATAGCTCGGGGAACGCCGGAATGCCTTTCCCTGAGACATTTCAACGCCGTGTACAGGCTCTACCGGAATATGAAGCGCCGCTTCCCGAACGTCGTCTTTGAAAACTGCGCCGGGGGCGGAGGTCGGACGGATCTCGGAATGATGAAGTGCTTCAACCACACCTGGGTTTCCGACTGGCAGAAAGCGCCGCGATCGGTGCTCATTACAAACGGCATGACGATGGTTCTCCCGCCGGAACGGGTCGACCGCCTCTTTGCAGGAATGGGCTGCCATGAATTCGGCTCGTTTGATCTTCAGATGAGAAATACAATGCTCACCCATATGTCGCTCAATGTGGTGGCGCCGGCTGCGGCGGAGCCAAACCCCGTGCAGATGGAGTTTATTCGCCACAGCGTCGACGTCTACAAGAATTTTATACGCGGTTTTCTGCCCGAGGCAAAGGTGTTCCACCACACCCCCGAGACGGACAGAGCGCTGAGGGACGGGTATTCCGTTCTGGAAATTTCCGCGCCCGACGGACGGCGGGGCGCCGCTGCGGTCTTTGCGCTGTCCTGCGCTCCGGCGGGGAGGTTCACGGTCGTTCCGAAAGGCATCGATCCGTCGCTGAACTATAAGGTGACGCTTGACAACAGCCGCACGGCCTTTTCGGTCAGCGGGTACGTACTGATGACGAACGGAGTCGCCGTATCGATCCCGTCGTCGATGTCTTCCGAACTGATCCTCTACGAAGCGGAAAGCTGAAAAAATATGCAAACAGGCTAAACAGCCGCGGACGTTCCCGTTGAAACCCGGGGAACGTCCGCGGCTGTTTAGCATATATATCCTGAATTGAAAAACGTGAAAAGGGGAACGGCGCGCGCCGGAACTCAGGCCTTCTTTCCGTCGGAGCTGTTTTTCTGCCAGTTCCAGGAGTCGCGGCACATATCGTCGAGATTCAGCTCCGCTTTCCAGCCGAGAAGTTTTTCCGCCTTTGCGGGATCCGCATAGCAGGCGTCTATATCTCCGGGGCGGCGGGGGGTGATGCGGTAGGCGACAGGCACTCCGTTTGCGCGCTCAAAGGCTTTTACCATGTCGAGAACGCTGTAGCCCGTGCCGGTGCCAAGGTTGAAAATTTCGGTGCCGGTGTGATCGGAGCAGTAGCCGAGGGCGGCAACATGGCCCTTTGCAAGGTCGACAACGTGGATATAGTCGCGGACGCCCGTGCCGTCGTGGGTGTTGTAATCGTTTCCGAAAACGGAGAGCTGGGCAAGTTCTCCTCCGGCAACTTTGCAGATATATGGCATGAGGTTGTTCGGGATGCCGTTGGGGCGCTCGCCGATGAGTCCGCTGGAGTGAGCCCCGACAGGATTGAAATAGCGCAGAAGAACCGCCGAAAGCTTGGGATTTGCGGCGGCAGCGCCCTCGATGATGCGCTCGATCATGTATTTGGTCCAGCCATAGGGGTTGGTGCAGCCGCCGGCTTCGGCCTCTTCGGTTATGGGCAGGGTCTTTGGCGCGCCGTAAACCGTGGCGGAAGAGCTGAATATCAGCTTTTCGCAGCCGTACTCCGCCATGACCTCGAGGAGGGAGAGCGTGGAGTCGATGTTGTTGCGGTAGTAGAGCAGGGGTTTTGCGACGGATTCTCCGACGGCTTTGAGCCCGGCCAGGTGAACGACCGCGTCGGGGCGTTCTTTTTCAAAGAGCTCGGAAAGAGCGGTTTTGTCGCAGACATCGATCTCGTAAAGGGGAATGCGGCGCCCGGTGATCTGTTCAATGCGGGCGACGGCCTCCGGAGAGCTGTTGACAAAATTGTCGGCAATTACTGCCGTGTGTCCGGCGGAATAAAGCTCGACTGCAATGTGGGAGCCGATGTATCCGGCGCCGCCGGTGAGAAGAACTTTCATTTTGCGAATAACTCCTTTCAGAATAGCCGTCCGGAGTATGCTCCGTCGGCGTAGAGTTTTTTGAATGCGTCGACAACGCCGGGTTTGTCCTCGCGGTATGTGACGCCGAACCATTTGTCGGCTGTGGGAAGAACCCGTACGGTGGCAAGACCCTCTTTAAGCATGGTATCGACGGCGCGGGGGAGGTAGAACTCCGACTTGATGTCCTCCGGGGAAAGGGAGGAGAGAAAATCGGAGAAGTCCTTCCGGGTGCGGCCGAAAAATGCCGGCGTCAGCCCCCACATATTCATGGAAACCCGGCTGTCTGGGGGGATGGGGATGAGTCCGTCTTCGGTTCGGACGGCGACCCCTTCTCCGCTGTGCACGATGTTGTGCGTCTCGGTGACGTTGAGGAGAAATCCGTTTTCGTCGACCCGGCAGAGTCCGCGTGAGACGCCGCCGTTTTCGGAGAGGGTGTTTTTGACCTGGAACCCGGCCATGCAGAAGCGGGCGGGGTCGGTTTCGTCCGCGGTGGAGACGAGATAGTCGTGGACAAGCCGGAAGCACTCTTTGCCGTAATAGTCGTCGGCGTTGATAATCGCGAAGGGTTCGTTTACAACTCCGTCGCAGCAGAGCGCCGCGTGACCGGTGCCCCATGGCTTTGAACGGCCCCGGGGAAGGGCAAAACCTTCGGGAAGGTTTGAGTTTTCCTGAAAGACATATGCTGTTTCGCAGACCTTTGAGATGCGGTCCCCGATGATCTGGCGGAAATCGTTTTCGATGGCGCGGCGGATTATAAAGACAACCCGGTCAAAGCCTGCTGCAAGGGCGTCGTGAACGGAATAGTCCATGATTATCTCGCCGTTGGGGCCGACGGGCTCGAGCTGCTTTATGCCTCCGCCGAAGCGGGAACCGATGCCTGCGGCCATGATGACAAGAGAGGTTTTTGTTTTTTTCATTTCTGACCCCCGTTTTGTTGCGGTATCTATTAATATTATACTCTTTCGGTGAAAAAAGTCAATACGGACGGCGACTTCGGCATACTTCCGGGCAGACCGCAATATAGATTAGCGTGGCAGATAAAAACGCGGCGGAACGCCGGAAAGGGGACAAGTCGTGAAGAAGCTGATATTTATCATTTTCGGAATGCTGTTTGCAGCATTTGCGTTTCCGATGGCGCTGGCGGCAAGCCGGTCGGAGGAAGAAAGAAACACGGAGACAGTGTCAGGGGAGGAAGGCGGCGAAACAGGCTCCGGGGAATACCTGTTTTCGTCGGAGCCGGTCTTTTCTTCCGGGACAAGCCGGGATGAGTCTTCCGCTCAGACGGCGGCGCCGGAAAAACAGGATTCTCCGGCCGTGCCCGCAGAGCTGACGGAGACGGTGGCGCTGCTTTCCGACGGGGAGATATCCGAAATTTCCCTTGAGGAGCTTGTATGCAGGGTGACTGCGGCGGAGATGCCGGCGCTCTTCCCGGAAGAGGCGCTGAAGGCCCAGGCGGTCGCCGTGAGAACGTATATATATTACAGGCTTGAACACCCGGTGAAGGAGCATCCCGACGCGGCGGTGTGCGACGACCCGAACCACTGCTGCGCCGTTGCGGACAGGGACGCTCTGGTCGTTTCCTGGGGAGACAGCGGGGACGAATGGTATTCCCGGATCGAAGCCGCAGCAAAAGAAACTCGTGGCAGGGTGATCGAATACGGCGGAGAGACGATACTGGCCGTGTTTCACGCCATGTCCGCCAAAGCAACTGCGAGCGCGGAGGAGGTGTGGGGCGGCGAAGTCCCGTACCTTGTGAGCGTTCCGTCCCCCCGGGGCGAGAGGGAATACTCCGTTTGGAAAAGCGAGGTGTACATAGGTAAAGAGGCCTTTGCAGAATCCTTTCTGGAAAAATATCCGGAAGCGGAGCTCGGAGCGGGAGACTGGTTTTCCGGCGTGGAGCTTGAGCCCAGCGGATATGTCCGTTCCGTCCGTGTCGGAGGGGTGGAGGTCGGCGGCGGGGAGCTTCGCTGCTTCTGCGGGCTGAAAAGCGCGTGCTTCTCCGTTGAAGAGGGAACCGACCTTTTGAAGTTCACGGTTTTCGGATACGGACACGGCGTCGGAATGAGCCAGTACGGCGCGCGGGCCATGGCGGAAAATGGGAGCACATGGGAGGAGATCCTTTCCCACTACTACCCCGGAACAGATATAAAAAACAGGTAGACAAAGGTAGTGCTTTCTGATATAATCAAACTTGAAGTATCGGGAAAACGGAGGAGAAAGCTCTTTATGAAAGCGGCGCTTGTTCTCATGGCTGCGGGACTTGGCAGCAGATACGGAGGCTGCAAGCAGCTTGACGGTGTCGGGCCAAACGGAGAAATTCTTATGGAATATTCGGTCTACGATGCTTGGGCTGCGGGCTTTACGAAACTTGTTTTTGTTATAAAAGATGAAATGCGCGGCTGGATGGAGGAATTCTGCCGGAGCCGTATTGCGAAAAACGCAGATATACGCTATGCAGTGCAGGGGCTGGAAGGCGCCTGTCCCGGACGGACGAAGCCCCTGGGAACGGTGCATGCGCTGCTCTGCGCCCGGGCGCAGGTCGAAGAGCCCTTCGCCGTTGTCAACGCCGACGATTTTTACGGCGCGGATGCTTTTCGGACGATGTACCGCGGGCTTTCAAAGCTCGATCCTTCGGGGAAGGAGGGGCTTATCGCGGCTTACCGTCTGAAAAACACTGTAAGCCGCAACGGAACGGTTACGCGCGGCATCTGTGAGCGCAGCGGAGAAAAGCTTCTTTCGGTGCGCGAGACATACCGCATCGGCTATCTGCCGGACGGGCGGATTGCAGACACGGAAAACGGCGTCGTTCTGGATCCGGAGACGCTGGTGTCGATGAATCTCTGGGGCTTTTCTCCGGAAATTTTCGCTCCGCTCCGCACGGAATTTGATCTGTTTCTGGAAAAGACCGGTGGCGGAAGAGGAAACGAAGAGTTCCCCCTTCCGAGCTTTGTGGACAGGCTTCTCTCCGACGGACGGCTTTCCGTCGGGATACTCCCGACGGAGGAGAGCTGGTTCGGCGTGACTTACCGCGAGGACAAGCCCCTTGTGGCGGAGAAGCTTTCGGAACTTCACCGGTCCGGCGCATACCCGAAAAGACTCAACGAAGTTTTGGGATAAGGGGAGGGTGCAGTATGAGCGGAATGAAGAGGGAAACCGTGTTTCCCGTGAGAATAGTGTGCAAATTCGGCAGGGTTTCAAATGCGGAGAGCCTGCTTTCGGAAAAACCTCTCCAGATAACGACGAATGAGCCGGACTGCGCCGTGTTTGAAAACGCCGGCGGAGGAGAAAAAGCCGGGGTGCTTCTTGATTTCGGAAAAGAGATGAACGCCGCGCCGAGGCTTCTGACGTTTCTGACCGGGGGAGAGAGTCCGGCGCGCGTGCGTCTTGTCTGCGGGGAGAGCGCACAGGAGGCTCTGAGCGATATAGGAGAAAAGAATGCGACAAACGATCACGCTCTGAGGGACTATGAAATACAGCTTTCTCCGTACAGCGATATGACGTTTTTCGAATCGGGCTTTCGTTTTCTCTGTATTCGGCTGGAGAGCGGGAACGCGGTTCTGCGTCTCAGGGCGGCCGCGGCGGAGGCGGTATACCGTGATATTCCGCGCCTCGGCTCCTTTGAATGCAGCGACGGAATCTTGAACCGAATATACGACACCGCTGCGTATACATGCCATCTGAACATGCAGCAGTATATATGGGACGGAATAAAGCGCGACAGGCTCGTCTGGGCCGGAGATATGCACCCGGAGATGCTGACTGTCCGCACGGTATTCGGACGGCAGAAGGTTTTTGAAGACAGCCTCCGCTTTATGCGGGACCGGACGCCCCTTCCCGGCTGGATGAACGGAATGCCGACATATTCCCTGTGGTGGATAATAATGCTCCGCGACTGGTATATGTACACCGGCGACGGGGCCTTTCTGGCCGAGAACCGGGAGTATGCCCTTGGTCTTTCGAGGCAGATCGCGGATTTGACGGAGCCGGACGGCTCGGACCGTCTGCCTTCATATTTTTTGGACTGGCCCTGTCACGACAAGCCGCAGGAGAAGGAGGGCTCGCGCTCTCTGCTGGCGCTTGCTTTGAAAAATGCGGGCGAGCTCGCCCTTGAGTACGGGGAAGAGCGCCTTGCCGCGGAGTGCCGCGCCAGGGCGGAGGCCGTCTGCCGCGTTCCCGTCAATACTTACGGCGCAAAACAGGTTGCGGCAATATCCGCCCTTGCGGGACGAATGGACGCCGACGCCGCGGCGGAGCAGATACTTTCGGGCGGGGCAAGGGGCTTTTCAACTTTCATGAGCTTCTACCTTCTGAAGGCCGCCGGAAAAAAGGACATGGCCGCAGCTTTGGCCGTGCTTTCGGAATACTACGGAGGAATGCTTGACATGGGTGCAACGACCTTCTGGGAGGATTTCGACGTCGCCTGGCTTGAAAACGCCGCGCCGATTGACGAGCCTGTCCCGGAGGGGATGCGCGATATACACGGAGACAACGGCGCATACTGCTACAAGGGCTTCCGCCACAGCCTCTGTCACGGATGGTCGTCCGCCGTGACGGCGTTTCTGGCGGAAGAGGTTCTCGGCATACATATACTCTCTCCGGGGTGCAGAAAAATTTCGCTTCGCCCGTCTGTCGGAGAGCTTTCCTATGCCCGGGGTACATATCCGACGCCTCTTGGGCTCCTGCGCGTGTTCTGCCGCAGGGCACGGGACGGTTCGACGGAGACGGAGTTCGAGGCTCCGGAAGGAATGACCGTAATTCTCGAAAAATAAAAAGCGAACCGCCGGTCTGACGGAAAAATTCCCCCCGGAAATGCTTTCAAAAGGCATTTCCGGGGGGATGACTGTTGTTGTTTACACAAGCCCCAAAGCTTTCGAAAGGGCGACGGGGTTGTCGGAGGTCACGACGCGGACGCCGCGGCCCAAAAGCGTGATGACGAACGCCGGGTCGCGCACCATGGAGGGAAGCCAGGGCGTGACGCCCTTTTCGGCAAGGGACGAATATGTGTCAAAAGGCGCGATGGGGTCATCGGAGCGGACGGGACGTCCGTCGGGACCTTCGGCGGAGTTGAAAACCGTGGCGTTTGTAAGGTAGGAAAAAGGATCTCCGCCCTGACCGAACATATGGAAAAACGGGAAAAAACCGTGCATTGCGTACTTCCCGGGGGCTTTTGCGTGGGCGTATTCCAAAAGCGTCTTCGAGAAGCTGTTCAGCACGCAGCGTTCGGAGAGCCCGTATTTTTCGACGGTGTCCATGACGCGGTCGACGCTTTCAAATGCAAAGTCTTTGCCCTCGGTTTCGGCATAATCCTTGAGTTCGATGTTGTATATGAGTCCGTCGATGCCGGCGGTTCCTTCAAAGAGCTCTTCAAGAGTAGGGACGCGTTCGCCGTCTCCGGCATCGGCGGTGCGGATCTCGTCATAGGTAAGCTCGCGGACGAGACCGGTCTTGTCCGTGGTGCGGTCAAGGCTGTCGTCGTGCATGAGCATGAGTCTGCGGTCGGAGGACATGTGGATATCGGTTTCCACCATCTTCACGCCGCCGCGGACGGCATAGAGAAACGCGGCCATTGTGTTTTCCGGGCGGACGCCCCGCGCTCCGCGGTGACCGCAGACATAGAGCTTTTCGGCCTTAAACATTTTTTCACCTTCCTGATATGTGATGCCTGTGGGGAATACTACCACTTTGCAGAGGATTTGTCAAGGTTTTCAAAAGCTTTTGAAAACCTTGACGGAAAGGAAATTTTGAATTGACAGAGGAAAAATTTTCAAATATAATTGTGCTGTAAAATTCCGGCCCCAAAAAGCCGGAGCTGAGAAAGGTAAATGAACATGAAACCTCGGGCGATCGTTTACAAGTCGAATACCGGACACACGGAGAGATACGCGGGGCTTTTGGGCGACAGGACGGGACTTCCGGTTTTTTCGCTGGACTTTGCGGAAAAAAGCCTTGGAAAAGGCGAGCCTGTGATTTTCCTGGGGTGGCTTTCTGCGGGAAACGTGAAAGGATATAAAAAAGCGGCTGAAAAATTCAGGGTCTGCGCGGTCTGCGGGGTCGGCCTGTGCGATACGGGGACGCTGCTTGACAATGTCAGAAAAACGACAAAGATCCCGCCGGAATGCCCTGTTTTTACGGTGCAGGGCGGACTGGACCGTGAAAAGCTCCGGGGAGGAAAAAGGGCGGTAATAAACCTGCTGACGCGGGCAATGCGCTCCAAAAAGGACAAGACCTTGGAAGAACGCCGTATGACGGAGCTTTTGATAAAAGGCGGGGACTTCGTCTGCGCAGAAAACCTTTCCGCAGTGCTGGAATGGTATGAAAGCGAAAAGTGAAAAACAAATAAAAAACTTTCCGGATTTTTTGAAATGAGCTGCGCTGCGCCTGTTTGACGGGATACGCCGTATGAGCGTTTTCCGCTGACGGACGCGCCGCACCGGTAAGGACGGACGGCGCATTAAAGCTTGCGTCCGCGCGTTTTTGCAAAATCCGGTGCGCCGGAATTGTTTTGGAAGCTTCCGTTCAGGTTTGAGGCTGTGGGCGGAAGATGACAGGAAAAACGGTATCAACACTCCGCAGCGGGTGTCTGAATACAAATTGCTTTAAGAAAGGTGTGGTTTTTTATGAAGATGAATCGCGTGCGGAGGGTTCGCGCTTCCTAACCCTCCGAATCAATTGTTTGGGAGAAAAATGGAAAACCAAATCAACATGGCAAAGGGTATGCTGATACCGCTTACCAAAGAAACTGCGGAACTGATCGCCCAATGGGAGTATGAGGCGCCTTATGACGCTTACAGCTTCAGGGGCCGCAGCGGGTATTTGTTGAACGAATCCACTTGGGGAACAGAGCAGTTCTGCTTGGCCGACGGAGGGCTTATTCTCGGACAGGCAGCTTGCCAGTATGAAGGCGGCGATCTCTGGGTCGGCTGGTCCATGGCTCCGGAGCTCTGCGGAAAAGGAAACGGCGCAGCATTTGTGACAAAGTGCGTAAATGAACTTCGCCGTATCAAAGGCCATTCCGGGCGAATACTGCTCCGCGTGTCTGCCGGAAACAAAAGAGCGATAAGAGCATATGAAAAGGCCGGATTCCGGTATGAGGAAACAATACAGGACGAAATTGCCTTTTCGGGACACATGGAAGATTTTTGGGTGATGGCGCTGCCGTCGCCTGTAACCGTCCGCGGGGAACGGCGGAAAACGTAAATATGCGGTGCAGCCTTTAAGGGCTGCACCGCATATTTCATGGCGGCTTTTATCGGAGTAAGGCACAAGAGCGCGGATTTTAGACAGCGCCGTCAGCCTTTTTTCTTTTTTCTCAGGAATATGAGCGTAAGCGCTCCGGCAAGCACTGCCGCGGATAAAGTGAGGATGACGGCGAGCAGGAGAGTTTTGGGCGGTGCGCTTTTGGGAACATGGGGGGAGACGGTCGAGTTGGGGTCGGCCGGAATTATCTCGTCCGACTTGGCGATTCCGGTGATTTCGGGTGCGGAGGGGTCGGTGACCACGGGCTCGGAGCCGGAGTTTTCCGCGTCATCTGCACCGGCAAGTGGGTTGTCGGCGCAGATCCAGCCGTCGATTCCGAGGTAATAGGTGACGTGCAGCCACACAAATCCGCCTTCGTCCTTCCAGGCGTCCGAAAATGTGATTCCGGAAAAATCAGTTCCCGTGCCGAAGACCCACCTGTGGGGGCTGCCCGGATATTCGTACACGACGGCTCCTCCGTCAAGTTTGGGGGAGATGCCGTCGGGGGAGAGAAACTCGCTTTTGTGATCCTCCTCAAAACAGATGCCGTCGTAAACGAGGGAAAGCGAGGTCATCGGGATCCAGCCGGTATCGCCGGAGCCGTCCTTCTCGATACAGCCCCAGACGGTGCCGAGGCTGTCGGTGAAGGTTGCGCTGACATTGTATTCAAAGTCGGAGTCCAGGTCGAAAGCCTTTCTGCCGTCGACAGGCGATATCTGCGCCGCAGAGCCGACAGCGGCGGTGTATCTTCTGTTTTCGGCCTGGCACTGATCAAAGTGGGAGGCATAAAAGCTGTCGTCGGGGATATAGATCACGTCGGCGAAAACTCCTGTTCCGAATACTAAAAAGCACAGAATGCAGAGAATGGCAACAGAACTTCGTCTCATTTTTGTTTATCCTTTCTTTTTTTCTTTACTTTCGGCAAAAATACGAGGAGCAGAACAACGGCTGCGGAAAGAGCGAAAAACAGCAGCGCCGCGACGATGAGCCAGAGGTTCGACCGAATGGCGTCAAAGGGTGAAAATATCACGTCGGCAAAGGACTGTACGGAAAAGATAATCGCGAAAGCGGCGGCAAGGGGAATTGCGGGGAGAATTCTTTTTTTCACTTTGGTTTCCTTCCTTTCAGATCAGAATATCGCGTTGAACACAAGCCCGGTCCCAAAGGACAGGGCGTTTGCACAGAGAGAGAAAAGCAGCGGGCGGCGCACTCCGACGGCGCAGAGCCGGAAAAACAGCGCCTCTGTAAGAACGGCAAGGACCTCCAGCACCGCCGTGACCGGAACGGACGGCAGACCGAAGCCGATGGTTAGGAACATATGCACGGCGTTGACGACGGGATTTGTGACGACGTTGACGAGGAGAGTCAGAAGGATGTCCCGCGGCGGCTTTTTTGCCGCGGCGGCAAAGACCGCCTCAACGGCCAGCGTAAGACAGAGGGATATTCCAAGGGCCAGGCAAATCGATCCCGCGCTCACTTTTTTTCAGCCCTTTTGGAAAGAATGAGTCCCGGAACTATGAGCGCCAGCGAAACCGCGGCGGCCGCGGAATACAGAATCACGGAATCCGAGGACAGTCCGAAGTACACGGGGAGAAAGCCGAGGAAAAGCCCGAAGGTCATGAGTCCGAAAGAGAGCCCCTTCATTCCGGGAAGAGCGTCCGCCGCGGCGGTCAGGGTGAGGGGCATTGTCATGTTAAAGAGGAAGACTGCCGCAAGCCCCGCGGCGGGGCTGCCCGAAAAAAGGAAGAGAACGGCTGATGCGGAAAGCGAGACCGCCGCCGTAAGCCGGCTTCCGACCGCGTCGGCGGCAAAGCCGCCCGCGGCCTTGCCGAGCACCACGGCGAGAATATAGGGGAGAGCAAGCTCCGCTTTCCAGTCAAAGCTGAATATCATTCCGGCAAAGCCGCGGATACAGACGACGGCAAAGAGAAGCGCGGCGGCGCATGCGGCTGTTCCGGCTTTCGCGGGGAGGGCAAATTCCGCGTTCTTTCCGCCGCCGGAATTTCCGCGGAGGGCAAAGGGGAGCGCGGCGGCTGTTCCGGCGAGAATTGCCGCCGGAATGAACGAGAAGCCGCCTCCGGAGCCGAAAATGGTGCCGAGCCAGAGACCCAGCGCGCCGGGGGATACGAATATTCCCGCAGGGGCGCATTTCCCGCCGCGGCCGTTGAGAACGTCCAGTCCGCCGCCGACATGGAAAAGACCGTTGCCGATGCCCGCAAGCACCGCCGCAAAGAGGGGAAAAGGCCCCAAAAAACAGGACAGAGCGACGGCAGCGCAGCCCGCAGCCGCCACAAGCGAGTTTCGGCTGAGCCTGTCGGCGGCGATGCCGAAGGGAAGCTGCATTACAAAGGCGAAGAAATTGTACAGAAGCATGGCGTGAGCCCAGAGCCCGGCGTCTGTTTTCACGCGTGAGAACATGAGCATCGCGCAGGTGAAATCAATGAGAAAATGCAGTGCGGAATAAACGCAAAGGGAAGCCGCGGCGCTTTTTTTCATGTCTTATGCCTCCGTTTTGTATGTGCCTGTAACTGTATTACCGAAGAATTATAAGAAAAGTTGCGATTTTTTGAAAAACCTCCGGATGCCGTTCGGAGCTTTAAAATGATATGTCAAAGTCAGAGGGAAAAGACCCCTCCCGAAAGGGTCGAAAGGTAGGGTTCAAAGCAGATCCCGCGGCGGTTCCGGTCTTCGTACTCCTGGGACTTCTGCATTGCGAAGGGGACAAAGGCCGCGGCGGAATCGACGCTTTCTTCGAGGCTGTGCCCGGTGAGAAGTCCGCCGACAAGGACGCTTGCGAACAGGTCGCCGGTGCCGTACATATTGAAGGAGAGCTGCTTTGCGGCGCGTTCGGAATAGCTGACGCCGTCGAAAATGCAGTTGAAGAGCTTTTGTCCGCGCCGGACGCCGGTGACGATTACCTTTTTTGCGCCGAGCGCCGCGATCTTTTCGGAGAGGCGGCGGATGTCGTCGGGGCCCGTGCGGGCCGGGTCGTAAGGCGTGCCGGTCAGAACGCAGGCTTCGGTCAGGTTGGGTGTCACGATGTCGGCACAGGCGGCGAGCCGCTTCATGCCCTCGCACATGCCGGGAGTGCAGGTTTTGTAAAGCACGCCGTGGTCGGCCATGACGGGGTCGATCACGGAAAGGGCGGGGCGAAGGCTTTTTATTATGCCGCCGATCAGGTCGATCTGTTCCTCGCTTCCGAGAAAACCGGAATAGAGCGCGTCGGGCGAAAGGTTCAGCGATGCCCAGTGCGCGGCGTACGCCGGGATCTCAGGCGTAAAATCAAAAAGAGTAAAGCCCGGAAAGCTTGCGTTTGCGGAGAGGAGCGCCGTCGGAAGCGGGCAGACCTCCACGCCGCAGGCGGAGAGAACGGGTATTGCGACGGTAAGGGAGCATTTGCCGTAGCCGGACATATCGTGGACGGCTATGCAGCGGGGAAGCTTTTTCGTCACTGAAAAGAACACCTTTCGGCCGCGGAGAGCGTAAAACAGTGTGCGGCGGAGATTTTATACATTGTTAGTATAAACCGGGGAAATTCAAATGTCAAACATATATGTGGACAAAAAAACAAAAATAGCGGGTCAGGTATTCATAAAATATCCGATAATTGACCTTGAAAAGGCGATGTCCTTTGTGATAGAATAAATAATGCGATTTTGCGGTAAAACAAAACAATATCTGTTTCCGAAAAGGAGAGCCGAATATAACATGAAAAATACGGGGAGCGTTTTGCAAAAAGCGGTTGCTTTGATCTGCGTTTGCTTGCTTTTGACAATGCCTGTGGGAGCGGCCTACGGAGAAAACTGCACTGCGGGAGAGATGCCGATCCCGGGCTGCGACGCATCATACGTCGTCGAGCTGACGAGCGGAACGGTGATATACGCAAACAACGAGCATACAAAAATGTATCCTGCCAGTACCACAAAGCTTATGACGGCGCTTTTGGCCATAGAGCATATCGAAGCCGGGAAGGGGAACCTTTCGGATATCATAATTTTCTCGGAAGAGGCGGTGTACGGTATCGACCGCGATACCATGCACATAAATATCTCCGTCGGAGAAAAGCTTACCGTCGAAGAAGTCCTGTACGCAATACTTCTTCCTTCGGCAAACGAGGCTTGCCTGGGCATGGCCGAATACGTCGCGGGGAGCATTCCCGGCTTTATTGCGGCGATGAACGCCCGCGCCGGGGAGCTTGGAATGGCCAACACGCATTACGTTACGGCAAACGGCCTTCACGACGACAACCACTATACTACGGCATACGACATGAGCCTTCTCATGCGGGAAGTGCTGAAGCACGACGTCCTCGTCAGGATCATGTCGACCGCGACCTATGCTCTGCCGGAGACGAATATGTCCGTGGCGCGGACGCTCACCAATACGAACAAGTGCATCCAGAAAGGAAACGAATACTACAACGAATACGTCGTCTGCGGAAAGACGGGATATACGACTCCGGCGGGGAATACGCTTGTGACATATTCCGAGATCGGGGATCAGAAATATATTGCCGTGTTTCTGAAAGCGGCTCAGGGGATGACGTTCAGTTCCACCGACAAGCTGATGGACTACCTTGCCGAAAACGTGACCCTTACAAAGATTGAAAACCTCATCGATTTCGCCGTGTCCGTTCCGGTGAACGGCGGTGAGTCGGTCATCATGGCTCAGCCGGCGGTGAGCTTTTCGGTGCTTACCCATGTGGGCGACGATTTCAATACATACCGGAAGGAGTATTCCCTGATAAACACGGTGACGCTTCCGGTTTACGCCGGGGATGTGGTCGGAACGCTTTCCCTCTACGACGGGGATACGCTCGTCGCTTCGGTGAGCATGGTTTCGCGCGCAAACTACGGCGTGACCGACGATCCGGGGACGGGAGAGATCGTCACCGGGGACTCCGGGCAGAGCGAGCAGACGGCCGTGCCGCCCGACAGCGAAGCTCCGTCGGAGCATGAATCCACGGCTTCGTCGGCAAGCGCAGAGAAAAAGTACGGCACTTTCAAAAAAGTTTTTTTGCGGGTTCTTGTTGTGCTGCTTATGTGCATCGTGGCCTGCGTGCTGATATACGGCGTTGTGCTTGTCCTGTCCATCAGGGCATATAACAGAAAAAAGCGGATGCGCCGGGAGGGCGAACACGACCGGAGCCGGGACGGCGGAGGGTCTGAAAACGCTTCTGCCCCGGACGGCGCAGCGGAAAAAACCGAAAAAGAGGCGGATAAGCATGATGGAGAATAAAGAAAAACCCGGCGCTTCGGATCCGAAAAGACCCGTCGGCGCAAACACGGCGCGGAAGCTGATGCTGGCTGCGGGGGCGGTCGGCGCGGCCGGCGGAGCCGTGAGGGGAGTACAGCTTATCAGGTGCTTTGACAGTGAGGCTCTTCCCGTCGGAGGGAACGGGCTGAACATATCCGTGTGGGCGATTTCCGCCGTTCAGATCGCGGCGGCGGCGGCGGTGTGGTTTTGGCTCGGCAAAAGAGGCGGCGCCGTTTCGCAGAAGGGGCGAAAGTTTTCGGAAAAAGGCGGGATCGTCTGTGCGGTGCTTTTGGGGCTCGCGTCGGCGGTTTGCTTTGCCATGAGCTATTCCCCGTTTTCGCTGTGGGGGATCGTCCTTGGGGCAGTGTGCTTTGCCGCGGCGGCGGCGATGCCGTCTGTGCTTCGCGGTGTGAACCGTGGGGGAGGGGGGGCCGAACGCGCGAAACTTGCGTCGCTGCTTCCCGTGGCGGCCATGGCTATGCAGCTTGTGGAGTTTTACCGCAGAGTTTCAAAGAACCCGACGGCCTCCTGGTACGCCTCGGATGCCTTTGCCTGTGCCGTGCTGGTGCTGCTGCTGTTTTCCTTTGCCGGCGTTGTGAACGGCAGAACCGGAGTCAAAAAGGTTCTGACGATGAGTTTTGCATTTGTTTCCATGGGACTCACGGCGCTTATCGGCCGCGCGGCGTACCTCGTGAGCGAAATCGCGGGGGGCTCCGGAGCGGGAGTTTTGGTGAGCGACGCGGGTCTGGAGTGCGCGCTCTTTGTGTTCGGCACGGCGGCGGCGGTGTCTGCGGTGCGGGCCGCGTACTCAGAAAAACCCGCGAACGATAAACCGGACGAAGAGATACGGTAATCTCTTCGGACAGAACAGGAAAAACAATATATGTATGCTGTTTTGGAGGCGGTTTCCGGCGGAGGCGAGCTGGAAGCCGTCGTCAAGTGTCTTCAAAAGAAAAACGCTCCTTCGATGATCTGCGGCCTGGCGCCGGTGCACAGAGCTGTCGTTGCCGCCGCGGTACAGGCGCTGACGATGCGGCCGGTGGCGGTGATAACCGCCGATGAGATATCGGCTCAGAGCTTTGCGGCGGATGCCTCCGCCGTGAGGGGAAGCGAATACGGAGTGCTTCCGGCAAGGGAGACGGTCTTTCACAATGTGGAGGGACTGTCAAGAGAGTGGGAGTACAAGAGAACGGACGTCTTCAACCGGATAAAAAACGGCTCGCTGGGAGCCGTCTGCGGTTCGGTTGAAGCTTTTTTGCTGCGCACAATGCCCCCGGAACGCTTTGAAGAAAACGTCCTGACGCTGAAGCTCGGGGACACGGCGGAGATCGGAGACGTGGCTCACAGCCTTTCAAAACTCGGATACATCCGCGCGGAGCTGGTCGAAGGTATGGGTCAGTTTGCGGTTCGCGGAGGAATTCTGGATGTTTTTCCCGCGGGGAGCCAGAGACCCTTCCGCGTTGAATTTTTCGGGGACGAGCCGGATTCGATGGGAATGTTTGACCCCGTCAGCCAGCGCAGGATTGAAAACACCGACCGGATATGCGTTCCGCCGGCGTGCGAGCTTCCGCCGGATCTTGCCGACGGGGGAAGACCGGGGCTTGCCGCGAAGATACGGGGCCTTCTGAGAGGTCAGAACCGTGCAAAGCTCCCCGAGGAGTTTTTGAACACTGTGGCCGAGGACAGCGAGCTTGTGGAGAGCGGACTGCGTTTTCCGGCGTCCGACCGGTATCTTCCGGTGGCATACGGAGAATTTGCCTGCGCGCTTGACTATCTCCCGGACAATGCGGTGATATTCATTGACGATATGCCGCGGGTCAGAGAGGCGCTGAGAAGGCTCATGAGGCGCCAGAGCGAGGATATTTCCCATTATATGGAAGCGGGGCTGATCTGCGGAAGACAGAGCGAATTCTATCTTTCGGAGCAGAGATTCTGGCAGTTTGCCGGGGAGCGGTGCGCCGTCATGCTGGATTCCTTCGCGCATCAGAGCGACGAGCTGAGGCCGAAAGAGATACTGAGCTTTCCCGCAAAGCAGCTTCCGTCCTACGGCGGAAATTTCGACGCGCTTTTTGAGGACGCCGTACACTATCGCGAGACGGGCTTTTCAACGGTGATTCTTGCGGGAAATATGGGAAGGCTTTCCCATCTCCAGTCGCTTTTTGAGGAAAAGGGCATATATCCGAGCCTTGACTATTCATGCACTTCGCTTCCGGACGCCGGGGGTCTGTGCATTTCGCTGGGAAGCCTGTCTTCGGGGATCGAGCTGCCCGGGGCAAGAGTCGCGGTTCTGAACGACGGCGTGGGGAAAAGCGCCCCGGGAAAACGCCCCGCCGGGAAAAAGCACGAGGCCGCCGGCGGAAAAAAGAAGAAAGTCCGCTTTTACACGGATCTAAAGCCCGGGGATATCGTTGTCCACGACACCCACGGCATCGGACGCTTCTGCGGGATCGTGCCGATCGAGACGGACGGCATAAAAAACGATTTCATAAAACTTGAATACGCCGGGACGGACGTGCTCTATATTCCCGTGTCGCAGCTTGAGAGCATTTCAAAATATCTCGGCGCGGCGGAGGACGACAAGGTCCGGCTTTCAAAACTCGGCGGAACCGACTGGACAAAGACGAAAAGCCGCGCAAAAAGCGCGGCAAAGGATCTTGCAAAACAGCTCATCGCCCTTTACGCAAAACGGATGCACCGTCCGGGCTATGCCTTCGGCGCAGACACCGTCTGGCAGACGGAGTTTGAAGAGAGCTTTGAATACGAGGAGACCGAAGACCAGCTCATCGCCGCACAGGAGATAAAAAAAGACATGGAAGCGCCGGTGCCGATGGACCGCCTTCTCTGCGGGGATGTGGGCTTCGGAAAGACGGAGGTCGCCTTCCGCGCGGCCATGAAGTGCATGATGGACGGAAAACAGGTTGCGGTGCTCGTGCCGACGACCGTTCTGGCCAGACAGCATTACGTTACCGCCCTGCACCGCTTCCGCGGTTACCCGGTCAGAATAGCGTCGCTTTCCCGGTTCTCAAGCGCGTCCGGCGCGGCGGAAACCCTCAGAAAGCTCGGGAGCGGACAGATCGACATGGTGATCGGAACGCACAAGCTTCTCGGGAAAAACGTGAAGTTTGCCGATCTGGGCCTTCTTATTGTGGATGAAGAGCAGCGTTTCGGCGTTGCGCACAAGGAAAAGCTCAAGGAACTGAGCGACAACGCGGACGTTCTGACCCTGACGGCGACTCCGATTCCGAGAACGCTCAACATGGCGCTCACGGGGATACGGGACATGAGCGTTCTTGAAGAATCGCCGCAGGACAGGTATCCGGTGGAGACCTATGTCTGCGAATACGACGACGGCATCGTCCGGGACGCCATCGCCCGGGAGCTTGCCCGGGGAGGACAGGTGTATTTCCTCCACAACCGGGTGGCGACCATCGACAAGCGCGCCGCGGAGATAAGCAAACTCGTGCCCGAGGCCAGAGTTGTCGTCGGGCACGGGAAGATGGACGAAAACCAGCTCGGCGAGGTGATGCGCGCCGTCACCGACCGGGAGGCGGATGTTCTTGTCTGCACCACGATCATCGAAACGGGCATCGATATCCCGAACGTGAACACTCTGATAATTGAAGAAGCGGACCGGCTGGGTCTGGCGCAGCTCCACCAGATACGCGGGCGCGTGGGCCGTTCGTCAAGGCACGCATACGCATACCTCACTTACAGGAAAAACAGCGTTCTTTCCGAAGTGAGCCAGAAGCGTCTTGCGGCAATGAAGGACTTTGCGGAGTTCGGAGCGGGATTCAAGATCGCAATGCGGGACCTCGAGATCCGCGGAGCGGGAAGCCTTCTCGGCGCGGAACAGAGCGGACACATCATGTCGGTGGGATACGATATGTATATGCGGCTTTTGGAAGAGGCAGTGCTGGAGGAAAAGGGCGAAAAGCCGGAGCCAAAGCGCGAGTGCCGCCTGGATCTCAGGCTTCAGGCGTCCATACCGGAGAGCTATATACCGTCGGCCTTTGAAAGAATGGACCTTTACCGCCGGATTGCAAAGTTCCGGACGGAAGAAGACCTCGACGACATGGCAGACGAGCTTACCGACCGCTTCGGCGACTATCCCGCTGAGACGGGGCTTTTGATGCGCCTTTCGCTTCTGAGGCGCCGGGCGGAGGAGCTCGGCATAAGCGAGATCACGGAAAAGCCGGGAGAGCTTTCGGTCTTCTTCGGGGAGGAGCTTGTGGAAAGGATTACTTTCCTTCTCGGAAGTCCGGAACTTCGCGGGCGGGTGCTCATCCGTCCGGGAGAGAAGCCGCATATCGCCGTAAGGCTGAGACCGAAGGACGACCGCGCCGCGCTTCTGGCACAGGTTCTTTCGGTTCTCGAAGACGCGGGAGAAAAAAACTGAGTTTACAAAATATTTTCAAACGCGGCGTGCCGGGCCGGGCAAAACGGTTTACAAATTGTATTTTTAGTGGTATTATATAACGTAAATGCTACACAGATTAGTGAAGGGTTTGGTTTTTCGGATGCGGAAGAGATTGTTCAGGTTAGTTGCGCTCGTTTGCGTTGTCGCGGCTCTGCTTCCCCTGCTTGCGGCGTGCGGAGGCGACGCCGTAACGCTTATAACGGTAAATGGAATTGCGCTCAAAAAGTCGGACATGATGCTTCATCTGTTTACGGCTAAGTACGCTATGTATCAGGAGTCGATCGAAGCGGGCTATATGTCCTTTGAAGACGTTTACCACCTCGACGAGAAGACGCTTTCCTCGGAATATTCAAAGGGCGTTTCGGTGAGGTCGTACATCCTGCAGAGCGCGACTTCGTCGGCGATTTCGGCAATGCTCTACCGTGCCGTCGCAGAGGAAGAGGGGATAAGCCTTACCAAGGCGGAAAAGGCGTCTGCCCGTCAGGACGTTGAGGATTGGATAAACAGCCTCGGCGGAACCGCAAAATACAACACCTTCCTCAAGGAAAACCATGTCACGGAAAACGCCCTTTACAGATATTACTGCGACATGATACTCGGGGAGAAGATTCAGGAAGAATTCGGCGCCTACGGCAAGTACGAGATGACGCAGGAAGAAAAGGACAGCCTCTACCGGGACTATCTCGACTCCTATTACACCGTCGACTACATATACTGGAGCAAGCGCGACACAGCGGTCGGCCTGCTTCTCTCGGATAAGGAGATCGCCGCGAAGTATTCCGGCGCAAAGGAGTGCCTCTCAAGACTCAAGGCCGGGGAGGATTTCTATACCCTGCGCAAGGAGTACAGCGACGAGGCCTATAAGACGGTCACTTTCTGCGACGGCATGGTTGACGAGCTCTTCGGCGACACGGCCATGGCGCTGCGCGTGAACGAGTTCTCGAACATCGTTGAGGATACGGAAAACGATTGCTACTACATTCTCCACCGGATCGCAACAACGGACGAGCAGTGGGAGAAGTTTTACAGCTCCTGCGTTTACTCTAAGTTCAACGCCTTCATGAGCGATTACGGGGCAAAAGCCGAGTATGTCTATAAAAAGGCGTATACGAACCTTGAATTTGACTGATAAGCCGTAAAACACGGCGACGGGCCTTCCGCCCCGCTGCATTTCCTTTCGGAGTGCGGCGGGGCGGATTTTTCTCTTTGCATTCGGAATGTTTGGCCAAAAAAGTAAAAATAATGTACAAGAATCGGGGGTGTTTTCCTTGACAATTCTGTAACATTGGTGTAAAATATGGTTGTATGATAAATAGGCGGGTCGTCCGGCATACAAACGCGCCGTTTGGCGCTGCCGTCCGCCCCGTTTCATGGATACGGAGTTCGGCTTAATATTTCTTCTATATTTACTTTTATCGGCGGTTTGTTATGCACTTTTTGTGCTTAATCATAGTGAAAATGTCGTTTACAGGCTGAATATAAGAAAATAAATATACCAAGCTCCTCCGGAATGTCATAACAATATCTGTAGAGGTGCTTTATTTTTTATGGATTGGCTTCACTATGTACTGATTGCCGCGTGCGTGGTCTGTTCTGCGGCGTTCTTTTTCGGCGGACTGACGTACCGAAAGAGAATTGCGGAAAAGGAAATCGGAAGCGCGGAGGAAGAAGCGAGGCGCATACTCAACGAGGCGATCAAAAACGCCGAGTCCAAAAAGCGCGAAGCGCTTGTTGAGGCGAAGGAAGAGATAATCAAAAACAAGAACGAAGCGGACAAGGAAATCCGCGAAAGAAGAAACGAGATCCAGCGCACGGAGCGCAGGCTCCAGCAAAAGGACGAGACCCTTGACCGTAAGCTGGACAATGTTGACGCAAAGGAAGAACAGCTCAACAAAAAGCTCAGGGAAGCCGACGACACCGTCGCCGAGGCGCAGAAGCTCAAGGCGGACCAGCTTGAGATACTCGAACGCATTTCCGGCTTTACGGTCGAGGAGGCGAAAGAGCATATTCTTCAGGCTGTCGAGGGAGACGCAAGGCACGAGGTCGCCGTGAAGCTCCGCGAAATCGAGCAGGATCTGAAGGAAGACGCCGACAGGAAGGCCAAGGAGATCCTTTCGCTTGCAATTCAGAAGTGTTCCGCCGAATATGTTGCGGAAGCGACGGTTTCCGTTGTTCCCCTTCCGAACGACGAGATGAAGGGCCGCATAATCGGCCGCGAAGGAAGAAACATACGCGCCATAGAGACCGCCACGGGCGTCGACCTCATAATCGACGACACTCCCGAGGCCATCACGCTTTCCTGCTTTGATCCGGTCAGAAGAGAGATCGCGCGTCAGGCTCTCGAACGGCTTATCTCCGACGGACGCATACATCCGGCACGCATCGAGGAGATGGTCGAAAAGGCCCGCCGCGACGTCGAAGCGACGATAAAGGCCGAAGGCGAAAAGGCCGTGTTCGAGGTCGGTCTCCACGGAGTTCCGGCGGAGCTTGTCAAGATACTCGGACGGCTTCGCTTCCGCACGAGCTACGGTCAGAACGTCCTGCGCCACTCCCTCGAGGTCGCCCACCTTGCCGGATATATCGCCGGCGAGCTTGGCGCAGACGTCAACCTTGCAAAACGCGCCGGTCTTTTCCACGATATCGGAAAAGCCATGGATCACGAGGTGGAGGGGTCCCACGTCACTATCGGCGTGGACATTGCCCGCCGCTTCAAGGAAAATCCCGAGGTCATACACGCCATCGAGGCGCACCACGGCGACGTGGAGCCCCATTCCGTCACTGCGTTCATTGTTGACGCGGCGGACGATATTTCAGCCGCGCGTCCCGGTGCGAGAAGAGAAAATCTTGAAGCTTACATCAGAAGGCTTGAACGCCTTGAAGAAATATCAAACTCCTTCCCCGGAGTCGACAAGTCTTTTGCCATTCAGGCGGGCCGCGAGATCCGCATAATGGTCAAGCCGGACATGATCGACGACGACGGAATGGTGATTCTTGCACGGGATCTCTCCAAAAAGATAGAGAACGATCTGGAGTATCCGGGACAGATAAAGGTCTGTCTCATCCGCGAAACGAGAGCGGTCGATTACGCAAAGTAAATGATTTCAAACAGGGGGTTCGGGGACTGACGGGAGCCGGTTCCCGAACCGTGCTGTTAATATGGGAAAATTGCGGAAAAAACGCGGAAAGGGGAAGAATTCATGGCCAACAGAGTCACGATCACAGTGGGAGGCACAAACTACAATATTTTGACGGACGATTCACCGGAATACATCAAGGAGTGCGCGGAGTATTTTGACTCTCAGTTCACGGAGATATCCCGCGAAGCGCATCTTCCCGGACTTTCGGTGGCTGTGCTTGCCGGGATTACGGTCACGGACGAGTTTTTCAAGACCCGGGAGGCCGTTGACAATCTTGTCAAGCAGATGAAGGAATACGTCGCTGAGACAACGCGTATGCGCAGCGAGGTCGGAGAGCTCCGCCGTGAACTTGACAGAGCGAAGGCGGAACTGGAAAGGTACCGCAGCCGTGGATAAAACGGTGAAGATAAAGCTTGTGCGCCCGGGGGCGAAGGTTCCGGCCTATGCAACTCCGGGGTCTGCCGCGGTCGATCTCAGAAGCGCGGCGGACGGGCCGGTTGTGATCGCTCCGGGCTCGCGGGCGGCGATACCGACCGGCATTGCGATATCGCTGGGCTCTGCGGAGCTGGCGGCCTTTGTCTTTGCAAGGAGCGGGCTCGGGATGAAAAAGGGCATCTGCCTCTCAAACGGTGTGGGAGTTATTGACAGCGACTACACGGGAGAGATATGCGTCGGACTTCTGAACACCTCCGACGAGGAATTCGTCGTCAGTCCCGGCGACAGGATCGCCCAGCTTGCGGTCATGCCTGTCTGCCGCGCGGTTTTTTCCGTCGTGGATGAGCTTGAGAAGACCGAGCGCGGTTCCGGGGGCTTTGGCTCCACGGGGATAAGATGACGCGCGTCGTTCTGGCTTCGGCGTCGCCCCGCAGACTGGAGCTTTTGAAACAGATCGGAGTAAAAGATATTGTCGTCCGTCCGGCGGATGTGGACGAGTCCGCTTTTGCCGGACTTGACCCCGAAACCATGGTGCGCGAGCTTGCGAGGGCGAAGACGCGGGCGATAATGGGACTTTTCGGGGGCGGAACGGTCGTGATCGGAAGCGACACGGCGGTGACCGTTGACGGAGAAACGCTCGGGAAACCTGCGGACGCCGTGGACGCCGGAAGAATGCTTCGCCGGCTTTCCGGCCGGACGCATTCGGTCCTTACGGGGCTTTGCGTCGCCGGGGACGGCCGTGAGGAGGTCTGCTGCTGCCGGGCGGAAGTGCGCTTCAGGGAACTCCGGGAAGAAGAAATAGAGCGATATATAGAGACAAAAGAGCCCTTTGACAAGGCCGGGGCATACGGCATACAGGGGAGAGCCGCGGCTTTTGTGAAAAGCGTAAACGGCGATTATTACAGCATTGTCGGTCTTCCTCTCTGCCGGACGTCGGAGCTTTTACGGGAGTTTGGGGTCAATCTTTTCTGAAAGGCGGATATCGGCCGTGAAAAAAATATTCCGGAACAAAATATTCATGGCCGCAGCAATTCTCGTAATTGTGTTTGTTGCGGTGACGGTGCTCTTTGCCGTGTTCGGCAAAGAGGGGAGTACCGTCCAGAGAGCGGCGGAAACGATCGTTTCGCCGTTTCAAAAGGTGTTTACGGCGGGATGGAGCAGGCTTTCGCACTTTTCGAAAGCCATGACAAAATACGAGGAGCTTGAAGCGGAAAACGAGGAGCTTAAAGCCCGGATCCGCGAGATGGAGGCGCTGATACGCGACGCCGAAAGCTATCGCGAGGAGAATCAGCAGCTTCGCGCGCTTCTCGGAATGGAAGAAAAAAATCCGGACACCGAGCTTGTCTCGGCTCTTGTGATCGCCTGGAACGACGCGTCCTGGAGCTCTGTGTTTACGATCAACAAGGGTTCGTCGGACGGGATCGAGGTCGGCGACGCCGTAATTGTCGATGCGGGGCTTGTGGGCGTCGTCACGGCGGTTTCCCGCAGGAGCGCGGAGGTCAGCACCGTTCTTGACACTTCGGTGAAGCTTGTCATGAACATCTTCCAGAGCGATCTGGAGGTCGTCGGCGGCGGGGAGTTTTCTTTGATGAAGGACGGAATGCTGAGAGTTTCCGACATCCCTATGGGGAGCAATGTCAAGCTCGGCGACACGATAATGACTGAGGAAAACGGCGGCGTTCCGGGAGGAATTCTGGTCGGAACCATAAGCGGCATCAAAACGGAAGGTCACGGTATGTCGGATTACGCTGTGGTGACGCCGTCGGCAGACATCGAAAAACTCAGCCAGGTGTTTGTCGTCACGGACTATGTGAGCACGGCGGAGACGGGGGACTGAGCGGGCATGAAATACGGCAAAAAGGAAATCGCCGTCAAAAGCGTCGTGACGCTGGCCTGGATAATTGTCATCTGCGCGGCGGAAAGCACTTTTTTGGCTGATATCCGGCTGTTCGGACGGGTGCCGTCGTCGCTGCCGTTCGTGGTGGCGGCCGCTGCGGTTCTTGACGGCCCCTGTGCGGGGCTTATATGCGGCGCTGTGGCGGGGTTCTTTATGGACGGAATCTGCGGACAGAGCTATTGCCTCTATTCCGTGGTCTATCTGATGTGCGGTGCGGCCGTCGGCGCGCTGTCTCCGGAACTTTTCAGGAAAAGCTTCCTTACCATCTGCGGATGGGGCGGAACAATATATTTCATCAGTGAATTTATGCGGTTTTTCTTCTTTTTCTATCTTTTCGGAAAAGCCGGGTTCGGAGCGGTGTTCACGGTGATTCTTCCCGGGCTTTTGTATTCGCTGATCGTTTCGCCGCTGGCC
This sequence comes from Clostridiales bacterium, assembly GCA_016303065.1. Taxonomy (GTDB): domain Bacteria; phylum Bacillota; class Clostridia; order Oscillospirales; family QAMX01; genus SIG499. The sequence continues at coordinate 14,743 of JAEDMJ010000002.1, read as the reverse complement.
GCCGCGCCTGCGCTTTTTATGAGAAACAGGTTTAAGCGAGACGTGCCGCTTATCAGGTAAAAAAGGAACCGATATGAACAAATTCAGTAAAAACGTCTGGAGAGTCGGCATCGTCGGTGTTGTGGCAATTGCGCTTTCTCTCGTAATGGTGGTAAGGCTTGCAAGGCTTCAGCTTACGGCGGAGGCGGCGGGCGTGAACGACAACGCTTCTGCCAACACCGTCGAGACGACCCGCGTCACTCTGAAGACCAAAGCAATGCGCGGAGAGATAACCGACCGCTACGGGCGGGAGCTTATCACCAATACGGTCACAAACAATATACAGCTTGAGTATGCCTTGTGGAACCGCAATAACCAGAACGCGGTGATCGCAGAGCTTATCGGGCTTTGCGCGCAATACGGCGCAGAACCGCGGGCGGACACTGTGCCGCTTGAAAAAGACCGGCCGGAGTTTGTCGAAAGCTGGTCCGATCCGGAGGAGAAAAGCGCTTCCTTTTCGTCTTTCATGAAGAAACGCGGATGGAACGAGGCCTTGAACGCCGGGGAGCTTTGGGATGAGCTGTGCGGGTATTTTGACATCGGCGAAGAATACGACTATAAAACGGCGCGGGCAATCGTCGGAGTGCGCTTTAACATGGAGCGCTACGATTTTGCATATTCCAATCCCTTCGTCTTTGCGGAAAACGTGGACCGCGAGCTTGCGTTGCTCCTTAACTGCGCGGGGTACACGATGAAGGGCGTGCGCGTGACTTACGATTACGAACGGGAGTACGCCACCACCTTCGCCGCGCACATACTCGGCCGCACGGGCGGCATATATGCCGAAGAATACGAAGAGCTTGCGGCCCAGGGCTACGCCATGAACGACACCGTCGGAAAGGACGGCGCGGAGAAGGCCTTTGAGAGCTATCTTCGGGGGACGGACGGTTCCGTCACCCTGGAGCTGGACGGGGACGGGCGCGTCGTCAGGGTAGTGTCGGAGACGGAGGCCCGGGCGGGATACAATGTTATGCTGACCATCGACCTGAGGCTTCAGGAGGCGGTCGAGAATGCGCTTGCCGACCAGATCAGGCTCATGGTTGCTGAGGGCCTTGAAGATCCGGAAAAACATCCCACCGACGTCGGCGGCGGCGCTGCCGTCGTTATCGACGTCAACAGCGGAGAGATCCTTGCCCTTGCATCCTATCCTACGTTTGACATCTCGCGCTACAGCGAGCTTTACAATGAAATGCTGGCAGACGAGCTGCTTCCCATGTTTAACCGGGCGGTAAGCGGTATATACTCTCCGGGGTCGACTTTCAAAGTCGTGACTTCCGTCGCCTGCCTGGAAGAGGGGATAATCAGACCGGATACGGTGATTGAAGACCTCGGAAGATACACGTTCTACAAGGACTTTCAGCCGGAATGCTGGATATACCGCGAAGCGGGCGTCACGCACGGCGACGAAACCGTCATCACAGCCCTCCGCGACTCGTGCAATTACTTTTTCTATGAGACGGGAAGGCTTTTGGGCATAGAAAAGCTTTCGGGATACGCTTCGGCTTTCGGGCTCGGGGAATACACCGGCATCGAGATCCCGGGAGAATCAAAGGGCTACGTCGCGTCTCCGGAGTCCAAAATGGCTTCGGTGGGCGTGGACTGGGTCGGCGGCGACGTGCTTCAGGCATCCATCGGCCAAAGCTATAACATGTTTACGCCGCTGCAGATTTGCAACTGCATTGCGACCCTTGTGAACGGCGGAACGCGCTATGAGTGCCATCTTTTGAAATACGTTGCGGAATCGGATTACTCTTCGGTGGCAAACGCGACGCAGTCCGTCATCGCGGAACGCATCGAGATGTCCGAAGTGACCCATGACACCGTCCTTCAGGGAATGTCGGAGGTCACTGAAAACGGCACTGCATCGACGGTCTTCAGCAAGTACGAGGTTCACGTCGGCGGAAAGACCGGTTCGGTCCAGGTGTCCGACGGTACGGCGAACAGCGTCTTTGTCGCTTTTGCACCGTTTGAAGATCCGGAAATCGCGGTGGCCGTGATCGTTGAGCACGGCGGAAGCGGAAACGGAATTGCGCCGATAGCTCTTGAAATTTTCAAAACTTACTTTGCGCTCCAGGAGGAGTACGGAATTGAAACCGCAGAGCAGACCATTGCGAACTGAGCCGGAGCGGTTTATGCAGAGGGGGGAAGACAGATGTCCGAAGTAATTTTGATCGCCTCGGGAAAGGGCGGAACGGGAAAAACCGCCGTGACGGCGGCGCTTGCATGCGCGCTGGCCCGAGAGGGAAAAAGAGTCGCCGCGGTGGACTGCGACTTCGGGCTGAGAAATCTTGACATCGCCCTTGGTTTGGCCGAACAGGTGATGTTCGACATCGGCGACGTGCTCTCCGGCCGGGTTGAAAGCGAGCGGGCGCTGCTCCGGCATCCGGATTTTCCGGGGCTTTCCCTTATGCCCTCCACGGCGTCTTCGGGAGAGCGTTTTGAACCGGAGAGCTTCGAGGCGCTGGCGGAGTCGCTGAGGGAAGAGTTCGATATAGTTCTTTTGGATGCTCCGGCGGGGATCGGCAGCGGACTTCGCTTTATCGCTCCCGAAGCGCAGCGGGCCTTCATAATCACAACGCCGGACACGCCGTGTCTGCGGGACTCCGCCGCGGCGGCCGGGCTTTTGGAGGAGACGGGGATCCCGGACGTAAGACTTATCCTGAACCGCGTGGACAAAAAGCGCCTTAAAAGAAAGAGCTCGTGGAGCGTCGACGGCGCGATGGACGAGCTTGGCCTGAGGCTTTTCGGGCTTGTGCGGGAGGACGTCGCCGTGGCCGACGCGTTCAGCGCGGGAATACCCCTGCTTTTGACAAAGAGCCAGGCCGGAAAAGACGTTTCGGATATTGCGGCGAGGCTTTGCGGGAAGCGTGTTTCGAACTCAAGATTCATTGGTTATTATTGACAAATTTTTCACCGGGCACTTGAATATGCCGCAAAATGAGGTATAATTAATATGTATCGGTTTCGGCAGCATACCGTATAAAATCGGTTCTGCGCCGACAGGGAGGATAGTTTATATGAATATAGCGCTTATAGCCCACGACAAGAAAAAAGAGCTCATGGTACAGATCTGCATTGCCTATTGCGGAATTCTTTCCCAGCACAACCTTTTTGCGACGGGAACCACCGGTAAGCTTGTTTCGGAGGCTACGGGGCTTAAGGTTCACAGATTCCTGTCCGGCCCGCAGGGCGGCGATCAGCAGATCGGCGCGAGAATCGCATACAACGAGATCGACATGGTCTTTTTCTTCAGGGATCCGCTCACCGCGGGCGCACATGAGCCGGATATTTTTTCGCTTCTCCGCCTTTGCGACCTTCACAACGTGCCTATTGCGACGAACGTTGCGACTGCCGAGGTGCTCATCCACGGTCTTGCCCGCGGAGATCTTGACTGGCGCGACATTGTGAACCCGAAAGAGTAACCCAAACCGCAGAAAACAGGAAATTTTTTGAGAAATTACAGCTTGACCTATTGACTTTTTTTCGGAACGGTAGTATAATCTGTATTACCTATGAAAAAAGGTCTTTATTTTATGGCTTTTTTTAGGGAGGCAAAACTTACAGGAGGTGCCGTTATAGTATGAGAGTCAGGATAACTCTTGCCTGCACGGAGTGCAAACAGCGTAACTATGATACTTCGAAGAACAAGAAAAACGATCCGGACCGGCTTGAGCGGATGAAGTACTGCCGATTCTGCCGCAAGCATACCCTTCACCGGGAAACCAAGTAATGGCTTTTCGGCGAAGAGAGAAAGGGTGGTAAACTGATGGCAGACAAAAAGAACGATAAGCTGAATCTTGCCGAAGACGCCGCTCCGGTCAAACCGGCAAAGGACGAGAAACCGAAAAAGGATAAAAAACCCTTTTTCCTTGTTCGTTTCTGGAGAGCCGTCACAAGATGGTTTAAAGAGCTGAAGAGCGAAGCCAAAAAGGTCACTTGGCCCAGTTTCAAGCAGGTTTGCAAGAGCACGCTGGTGGTAGTCGCCGTGACGGTTGTCGTAGGCGGGCTTGTGATGTTGGCGGACGTCGTTTTCAGAAACGGACTTTCGCTGGTCATCAGCCTCTTCTGATCGGCTGACGAGAGGGTAGACGGATGGCTGACGAAGCAAGGTGGTATGTAATCCATACCTATTCAGGGTATGAGAACAAGGTTGCCACGACAATTGAGAAGACTGTTGAGAATTACGGGCTTCAGAATCTGATATTCGAAGTGATGATCCCCGTTGAAAAGGTCACGGAGATCAAGGACAACCGCCAGTCGGAGATCCAGAGAAAGGTCTTTCCGGGATATGTCCTGGTGAAGATGGTCATGAACGATGAGAGCTGGCACATAGTCCGCAATATCAGAGGCGTGACGAGCTTTGTGGGCCCCGGGTCGAAGCCGGTTCCGCTCACGGAGCAGGAAGTCATAAAGCTTGGCGTTGAAAGGGACGAAGTCGTTGTTTCCGTTGCGCCGGGCGACAGAATCCGCATTACAGACGGGCCGTTTGAGGGCTTCATGGGAACAGTTGAGGAGCTTTCGGACGACAAGCATAAGGTAAAGGTCAAAATTTCAATGTTCGGCAGGGACACTTCGGTTGAGCTTGACACGGCTGACGTGGAAGCTGATGACGAGTAAATGCCGCGGCATTCGGGAGGTAAACATTTAGTATGGCACAGAAGATAACAGGATATGTAAAACTTCAGATAAACGCCGGAAAAGCGACCGCCGGTCCTCCGGTTGGCCCGGCACTTGCTCCTTACGGCCTCAACATCATGGGCTTCGTCAAGGAGTTCAACGAGCGTACCAAGAACAACGTCGGGTTTAAGATCCCGGTCGTCATCACCTGCTACGCCGACAGGACGTTCTCGTTCATCACGAAGACTCCTCCGGCAGCGGCGCTGATCCTCAAGGAGTGCGGAATTGAAAGCGGTTCCGGCGTTCCGAACAAGACCAAGGTCGCACACATCAGCCGCGAGTCGATCCAGAAGATCGCCGAGACCAAGATGCCGGACCTCAACGCCAAGGACCTTGAGGGTGCCATGAGCATGATCATGGGTACTTGCCGCAGCATGGGCGTTATAGTCGACGACTGACAGCTGACAAGTGGGAGGATAGTCCGCGGGAGTCTCTCCGGAGGGGGAGACCCACGGCAGATTACCATTCGGTAAGGTTGGTCCGAAAACACCACAATCAGGAGGAAGAAAAAAGTGTTCAGAGGTAAAAAGTATCAGGACAGCATAAAGTCCTACGATAAACAGAAACAGTACGAGCCGGGCGAGGCGCTTGAGGTTGTTGTCAACAACTCCAAGGCCAAGTTTGACGAGACGGTCGAGTGCCACATCCGTTTGGGTGTTGACTCCCGTCACGCCGACCAGCAGGTCAGAGGCGCGGTCGTGCTTCCCAACGGCACCGGCAAGACCGTTCGCGTTCTTGTCTTTGCCCGCGACGCGAAAGCCGAAGAGGCTCTCGCCGCCGGAGCCGATATCGTCGGCGCCGAGGATATTGTCCAGCGCATCCAGAAGGAAAACTTCTTTGATTTCGACGTTGCCGTCGCGACTCCCGACATGATGGGCCTTGTGGGCCGCATCGGCCGTGTTCTCGGTCCGAAGGGTCTCATGCCGAACCCGAAGGCCGGCACCGTCACTCCCGACGTCGCAAAGGCTGTCAAGGAGCTGAAAGCCGGTAAGATCGAGTACCGTCTCGACCGCACCAACATTGTCCACTGCCCGATCGGAAAGGTTTCCTTCGGCAAGGATAAGCTTCTGGAGAACCTGACCACGCTGACCAACGCCATCGTCAAGGCGAAGCCGGCAGCCGCCAAGGGCCAGTACATCAAGTCCTGTGTCGTCACTTCGACTATGGGCCCGGGCGTCAAGATCAATACTTCCCGCGTTTCCGAAATTATCTGACCGGTTTATTAACGGATATTCCGCGGAAGCGGTTTGTCTGTCAATAATATAATAAAGCCTTTTCCGAAGACAGCAGGAGTCACGGGCGAAGATTTTCCCCGTGTGTAATACCTGCCGAGGATGAGAACAGAGCTTGACATTAAAGTCTTGATTTATTCTGTCCCGCGTTCTTCGGAGCGCGGGACTTTTGTTCCGTTTTGGATATAGGCTTTATATCAACAAACGGAGGTGAAATCCATGCCATCAGGAAAGGTACTTGCCGCAAAGCAGAGCACGGTGCAGGCTCTTACCGAGAGACTCCAGGGTGCAACAGCCGGTGTTCTTTGTGATTACAAGGGCATCACGGTTGAAGCCGATACCGCGCTTCGCCGTCAGCTCCGCAAGGCCGGCGTTGAGTACAGCGTCGTCAAGAACACGCTGCTCTCCCGCGCCGCCGAAAACTGCGGACTTGGCGAGCTGAAGGATTGCCTGAACGGTACCACCGCTCTTGCAACCAGCACTGACCCCGTCGCGGCAGCAAAGATTCTTTCCGAGTACTCCGACAAATCCAAGGGGACCTTTGTTATAAAGGCCGGCTTTGTCGAGGGTAAAGTCATTGATAAGGATGGCGTCGACGCGCTGGCCAAGCTGCCGTCGAGAGAAGTCCTTATCGCTCAGGTGTTGGGCGGCTTCAATGCTCCGATTTCGGGCCTTGTCAATGTGCTCAACGGAAACATCCGCGGACTGTGCGTAGCGCTGAACGCAATCGCGGAGAAGAAAAACGAAACAGCGGCATAACAAAACATTCAGGAGGAACATTAAAATGGCTAGCGAAAAAATTACCGCCCTCATCGAGGAAGTTAAGGCTCTCACCGTTCTTGAGCTCTCTGAGCTCGTAAAGGCTCTTGAGGAAGAGTTCGGCGTCTCCGCCGCCGCCCCCATGGCCGTCGCCGCCGCGCCTGTCGCCGCCGCCGCGCCTGTCGAAGAAGAGAAGACCGAGTTCACGCCCGTTCTCGCCGAGTTCGGCGCCCAGAAGCTCCAGGTCATCAAGGTCGTCCGCGACATCACCGGTCTTGGCCTCAAGGAAGCCAAGGAGCTTGTCGAAGGCTGCCCGAAGCCCATCAAGGAGAACATCCAGAAGGACGAGGCCGAGGCTATCAAGGCCAAGCTCGAGGAAGTCGGCGCCAAGGTCGAAATCAAGTAAGTTTATCCCAAAAGGAAAAATTGCTTAAACGGCGGACAGCCGGAGGGCGGATTGCTCTCCGGCTGTCCTTTTTGAAAAGCGAAGACAAATTCCCCGCGCCTTGCCGTTTGTGAAAAAGCTCTTTGGCTGAAAGCGCGTGCTGCGGGCAAGGCTCAAAGTCGGGCCGAAAGCGGCGGGACGTCCGGGTGAAAATGCGAAGGCTTTTATGCCGCGCAAAAAGCGTTTTTTGGAAGAAAAACCGGAAAGGCGGGTTTGAAAGCGGAAATTTCGCGTTTACGACGAAAATCCGCGTTTTTGGCGGAACTGCGCGAAAAGCTGCCTTTTCACTTTGAGGAATGCCCTGCGCCCCGGATTTTCAAAAAATGCGGAGAATTGTTGCATTGTCAGCGCGGCTGATATATAATAATTGCAGAAGGGCTTCCGCGCGCAGAGCGCGGACCCTGCCGTATTTTGACACGAAAAATTTGATTTGCGGCGGGCGTTTCGCCGAGAGGAGAGTTTGTTATGTTTGAATGCAAAGTGCTTAGTTCGCTTGAAAAAGTCTTTTCCTGCGCCGAACCCGCCGGACGCGAGGTCCGTCTTTCCGTTCTGAAGGGCGAAACCGCGTCGTTCCAGCTCGCCGTGCGAGCCTGCGGAAATGTTAAAATAGAGGCGGAGGCGCCCGGTTTTTCAGTGCGGATCAGACGTGTCGTCGATGTGCCGGTTCGACTTCCCTGCTGGCCGGGAAATACCGACAGGGATTATCTCAGCAATAAGCCCGGACTTTACCCCGACGTTCTGCGCGATATCCCTGCGGACGGGAAATGCCGCGTCAGCGGGTGGTGGACGTCTTTCTGGATCGACGCGGAACCTGAAGAAGACCTTGCGGGCGGGGATTACAGTGTTGTCGTGCGCGCTTCCGAGCTTTTGGACGGGGACGAAACCGGAGAGGTGTTTGAAAAGAGCCTTCCGGTTCACGTTGCGGACTGCCGCCTTCCCAAACAGACGCTGATACATACCGAGTGGTTCCACTGCGACTGTCTTGCGGACTATTACCGTGTCGAGGCCTTCGGAGAGGAACACTGGCGCATAATTGAGAACTTTATCCGCTCGGCTGTGCGGATGGGGATAAACATGATACTGACTCCGATGTTCACTCCGGCTCTGGACACCGAAGTCGGAGGCGAACGCACGACGGTGCAGCTTGTCGGAGTTTCACGAAACGGGGGAGTTTACTCCTTTGACTTTTCAAAGCTCAAAAAGTGGATCGATCTGTGCCTTGAATGCGGTATCGAATACTTTGAAATGTGCCACCTTTACTCCCAGTGGGGAGCCAAACACGCTCCGAAAATCATGGCGACGGTTGACGGAGAATACCGCCGCATTTTCGGCTGGGAGACGGACGCGCTCGGAGAGGATTACCGTGAGTTTTTGTCCTGCTTTTTGCCCGCTTTGGCAGGCGCGCTGAAGGAATGGGGCGTTGAAAAACGCTGCCGCTTCCATATCTCGGATGAACCGCACGGGGATCAGCTTCCGCACTATATCGCCGTAAGAGATCAGGCGAGGGAATACCTTCCCGGCTTTGAGTTTATGGACGCCCTGTCGCAGTACGATTTTTATGCCGGGGGAGCGGTGGACCGTCCCGTTGTGAGCAGTGACAGCGGCGATCTTCCGCGCTTTATCGAAAACAAAGTGCCCGATCTTTGGATATACTACTGCTGCGGCCAGGCCGTGGACGTTTCAAACCGCTTTATTGCCATGCCGTCGCAGAGGACGAGAATGCTGGGAGTCCAGCTCTATGTTTACGGCTTTGCCGGATTTTTGCAGTGGGGATTTAATTTCTACAACACCCAGCTTTCAAAAAAACACATCGATCCCTATGCCGTGACGGACGCGGGAGAAAGCTTCCCTGCGGGAGACGCCTTTATCGTCTACCCTGCGGACAACGGCACGGCGGAGGAGTCGATCCGGTATATGGTCATGCGCCAGGCCGCCCACGATTTGCGGGCGCTTTGCCTTCTGGAAGAGCTGGGAGGGCGGGAGTTTGTTCTTGGCCTTATTGCCGATGAGGCGGGAGAAGAGATAACACTTTCAAAATATCCGCGGAACGAGGAATTTCTGCCGCGGCTGCGCGCCCGCGTAAACGCGGAAATCGAGGCGCGGCGCGCTTTGAAATAAAAGCTCTGCGGCCGGAGAGCGGACATTGGAACCTGGCGCTCCGTAAAACGCGAAAGAACGGGCGGGGAGTACTGCCCTTTTGCCGGGAGAGCGCAGCCGGATGAAGCTTTGAGGAGATCGGAATGATACTTTCTGTTTCCCGGAGAACGGATATACCGTGTTGGTATGCAGAGTGGTTTATGAACCGGATCCGCGCGGGATTTGTGCTGACGAGAAATCCGATGAACCGAAAACTGTATAAAATCGAGCTGTCTCCGGACACCGTGGACTGCATTGTGTTCTGGACAAAGGATGCGGAGAATATGCTCCCGCATATCGGCGAGCTTGACAAGCGGGGGTACAGGTACTATTTTCAGTTCACCCTCACGCCCTACGGCCGGGATATGGAGCCGGGACTGAGGGAGAAAGCGAAGATCGAAGAAACCTTTATCAGGCTTTCGGAGCGCATCGGAAAAACCGGCGTCGTTTGGAGATACGACCCGATAATCGTGAACGAAAGATACGGAGCCGATTTTCACCGCGCGGAATTTCCGAGAATGTGCGAAAAGCTTGCGCCGTATACCGACACCGTGACCGTGAGCTTTGTGGATACCTATCCAAAGCTGAAGCCCGGTGCGGTCTGCCCCGTGGAGAGAGGGACCGTATATGAGCTTTCGGAATATATCGGCAGGACGGCGGCAGATTTTGGCCTTAGGGCGGCGGCCTGTTCGGAGGATCCGGAGCTCGGAAAATTCGGGATCGAAAGCTCGCCGTGCATCGATCCGGAGCGCATCGGGCTTATATGCGGCGAAGAGGCGGAGCTTCGTCCGGACAAAAACCGGAGACCGGGCTGTAAATGTGCGGAGAGCGTTGACATCGGCGCTTACAATACCTGTCCGAACGGATGCGTTTACTGTTATGCAAATGCCGGAACGGAAAGCGCGGCGCGAAACTGTTTTTCCCAGGACCCAAAATCGCCGGTACTCGGAGGAAAAATCGGAGAAGACGAAGTTATAACGGACAGAAAACTGAAATCGAATCTTGTGGGGCAGAAACGCCTTTTTTGAAAATTTGATATTATATGCGTAAAACAGCGCGCTTTTCCGCGCTGCGGCGGAATAAAACCGCCGATGAAGGGCTATACTTTCCGTAAAGAACTGCAAAGGAGTTGAATTGCGGAGATGTTGGCCTGTATACTTGCCGGAGGCGAAGGGACAAGACTTCGCCCGCTTACGGCTTACACGCCCAAGCCGATGGTCGAGCTTGCGGGGAGACCGGTTCTCGGACATATGCTGAACAGGCTTTCCGCCTGCGGTGTGGACCGTGCGGCAATAACGCTCATGTATCTGCCGGACGCGGTAAGGGAAGGTATCGGAAGCGGAGCGGAATACGGAATGAAGATCGATTACCGCGTGGAAGAGACGCCTTTGGGGACGGCCGGGGCGGTAAAAGCCTGTGCCGACCTTGTCGGCGGCGACGAGGATTTCCTTGTCGTCAGCGGCGACGCGGTGACAGGGTTTGACTTCGGAAAAGCCGTGGAGTTTCACCGCAGCAGCCGCGCAGACGCCACCATCGTTCTGACTCACAGCGCAGAACCGACGGAATACGGTCTTGTCCGTGTCGCCGCTGACGGGAGGGTCCTGGGATTCGCGGAGAAACCGGCCTGGGAAAACGTGTTCACGGACCTTGTGAACACAGGTATATATGTTCTCTCCCGCTCGGTGCTGGACAGGATCCCGGAGGGAAAGAAGTTTGATTTTTCGGGGGAGCTTTTCCCGTCGATGCTCTCTTCGGGGAAGCTTTTCGGCTTTGAAGCCGAGGGATACTGGTGCGATATCGGAAATCCGGAAGCATATCTCAGATGCAGCATGGATTTTCTCGAGGGGAGGACCGGGATATTTCCGGAAGAGCCGGAGGTGCGTCCCGGGATTTGGATCGCAAAAACGGCGAAAGTGGACGCGGGAGCAAAGCTCGTTGCGCCGGTTATGGTGTGCCGCGGAGCGTCGGTCGCTTCGGGGAGCGTGCTCGGTCCGGGGGTCGTCGTCGGTCCGGGCGCGGCCGTGGAGTCCGGCGCCAGCGCCGTGGGGTCCGTGATTTCGGGCGTGCTGGGAGAGGGCTGCGAGGCGGAGGACGCCGTTATCTGCCGCGGAGGCAGAGCCGGGGCCTGCAGTGTGCTGAGAAGGCACAGCATCGTGGGCCCCGGAGCCGACACGGGGCGGCACAGCTTTCTTGCGGCGGGCGCGGTGCTTTCCGAAAACGAGCGGCTTGGGGACGGAGCGGTCAGAAAATCCGGCCAGCCCCACGCCGAACCCAGAGTGTGTTTCGAGGATGGGGCGATTTCGGCTTCCGCCGCCCTGTGTTTTGACATCGGGGCTGCGGTCGCCGGAGAATCCGCCGGAATGCGGGTCCTGGTCGGATGCGCCCAAAAAGACGCCGAAGCCGCAACGGCGGCGGAAGCCGCCGCGGCCGGACTTATGTACGGCGGAGCGGAAGTGATCAGGCACGACGCGGGTTTTGCCGCCGGGGCGGCGGAGCTGGCAAGGCTTTTGTGCGCCGACAGGTCGGTCTTTGTGTCGGGGGGAAAGCTCCGCATATACGGACCTGACGGGCTGCCGATATCCGCGCGGGAACAAAAAAAGCTTGCCGCCGCCATCCTCCGGGGAGCGGCAGGCGGAAAAAACGGTGTACAGAGATTCATCTCCGGCGCAAAGGAGTTCTGCGCCGCTTCGTGCGCGAAACTTGCCGGAGAACGAAGGGAAAGACGGCTTCGCGTCTGCGTTTCGGGAGAGGGCGCGTCGTCGGACACGCTTCGGCTCGCGCTGAGGCTTGCCGGCTTTGACGAAAGCCGGGACGAGGACGCCCTCATGGTCGGCATCACGTCGGACGGCTTCGGCGTAAGACTGAGGGGGAAGACGGAGTTCAACAAGGAGCAGACCGCCGGAATGGCGATACTTGCCGCGGCGGAGGCCTCCCCCGGACGCCGCATTGCGATTCCCGCCGACGCTCCGGCGGCCTTTGGCCTGGCGGTGAACCGCCGGGGTTCTGCGGCGCTGCGCGTCGGACGCGACAGGGATGCGGCTCTTCTGGCCTCGAAGCAGCGAATCGGCTTCTGCGGGCTTGCAACGGCGGTCTCCCTGATCTCTTTTCTCGACACGAGCGGGAAAACGCCGGAAGCGCTTTCTTCCGAACTTCCCGACTATGCAGTGCGGACGGTTGAAATGGGATGCGAAACGCCGCGGGCGGAGCTTATGCGGAAGCTTGTCGGAAGCTTTCCGGAAGGCGGGTCCGACGGTGTGACGGTGTCCACCGTCCGCGGCAGCGCGACTCTGCGCCCCTGCGAACTGCGCGAGGCCATAAGAATAACGGCGGAGGCGGCGGACGCGGAAACGGCCAGAAGCATTGCCGAAGATATCGTGAAACTTGCAAAAAAACTTGATCTAAAGTCGTGAATAAGGGGCTTCGGTCGGCGTTTTTGTGTATATTGCCGTTGAAGAAAGCTTTACTTCTCTTTGGCAAAGTGATATAATAATACTGTTATTTAAGTGCTGAAAGTCCGGAGAGACACCTCCGGGCTTGTACATAGATATCCGCTGCGTTGAGGCGGAGCGGAAAGCTATTTACAAAGTTTTTCCCCGGAAACCTGAGGGGAAAAACGGCAAAAATCCGGGGGAAGGCCCCCTGTTTTTGCCGTATGCAATTTTTTTGAAAAAAAGAACGGAAAGGAAAAATATGGCACAAAAATTAAAAATAATCCCCCTTGGGGGTCTGTGGGAAATCGGCAAGAACATGACGCTTATCGAGTGCGGATCGGATATAATCATCATCGACGTCGGCGTCGCGTTCCCCGACGACGATATGTTCGGGGTCGATCTGGTGATCCCCGATTTTACGTATGTCGTTGCCAACAGCAAAAAAATAAAGGGAATTTTCCTGACCCACGGACACGAAGACCACATCGGCGCGGTGCCGTTTCTTCTCAATGAGATCGATGCGCCGGTGTATACGACGCGGCTGACCGCCGCGCTTGTCGAGCACAAGCTTTCCGAAAGAAAGCCCGCAAAGCCGGTGAGCATAAATGTGGTAGAGCCCGGGGACAGGGTCGCGGCAGGCTGTTTTGAGGTGGAATTCATCAACGTGAACCACTCCATTGCCGACGCCTGTGCCCTGGCGATACGTTCGCCCTACGGGCTCATTTTCCACACCGGAGATTTCAAAATCGACACAACGCCCGTTGACGGCAGCATGACCGACCTTACGCGCATCGGACAGCTTGGCGCGGAAGGCATCACGCTTTTGATGAGCGATTCGACAAACGTGGAGCGCCCCGGAACGACGATGTCGGAGAGCATGGTCGGAGAGCGCTTCCGTCAGATATTCAAAGACTGCAACAAGCGGATTATCGTCGCTTCCTTTGCCTCCAATGTCCACAGAATGCAGCAGGTCATGAACGCTGCGGTGGAGGCAAACCGGAAAATCGCGGTTTCCGGGAGAAGCATGGAGAACGTGCTCAGCATCGGCCTTGAGCTTGGGTATATCAACATTCCCGGCGACGCGCTGATAGACATAACGGAGGTTAAAAACTATCCGCGCAAAAAGATTTGCATAATAACCACGGGAAGCCAGGGTGAAGAGATGTCCGCCCTCTACCGCATGGCTTTTGACACCCACAAACAGGTGAAGATAAGCGACGGCGACCTGGTCGTTATATCGGCAAATCCGATCCCGGGCAACGAAAAGCCGGTTTACCGGCTTGTGAACGAGCTTTTCCGCAAGGGCGCGGAAGTTGTTTACGAGAGACTTGCCGAGGTTCACGTTTCGGGACACGCCTGCCGGGACGAGCTGAAAATGATACTTGCGCTGACAAAGCCGAAGAATTTCATGCCGGTTCACGGAGAGTACAGGCATCTTGCGTCCCATGCGGAGCTTGCACAGACAATGGGCATCCCGAAACAGAATGTTTTCATTTCTGAGATAGGACGCATTCTTGAAATTTCAAAGGACGGAACGGCGAAGCTCGGCGGAACGGTCGCGTCTGGCAAGATCCTGGTGGACGGTCTGGGCGTCGGCGACGTGGGAAGCGTTGTCCTCCGCGACAGGAAGCACCTTTCGCAGGACGGCGTCATCGTTGTGGGCTTTGCCCTTGACGAGACGGACGCATCGGTCATCTCCGGGCCGGAGATCGTTACGCGCGGCTTCATATATGCCCGGGACGCCGAGCAGATAATTGTTCAGATGAAAGAAGTCGCCCTTGCGGCGGTGGAGGACTGCCGGAGAGCGGGAACTCCCGACTGGATGACGATTCGCTCGGAGATCCGTTCGCAGCTTGCGGCGTTTATTACCAGGCAGACGAAGCGTTCGCCGATGATTCTTCCGATACTGCTGGATGTTCAATGGTAAAAATTGAATAAATGCGTGAAAGAAGCGGTCTTTACCTCAAAAAAGGCGGAGACCGCTTTTGCTTTGCCTTTTTTTGAGGGGCGGAAGGAAGGAAAAA